>REEB01000088.1 GCA_007695295.1 Puniceicoccaceae bacterium | reverse complement strand
CCCGCCCGTTTCGCCCCCTGCCCCCCGCTCGCCATGGCCTCCTTCAACAAAGTCATCCTCATGGGCAACCTGACCCGGGATCCGGAAATGCGCGTCACCCCCAACGGCCTTTCCATCTGCAAGTTCAGCATCGCGGTCAACAGGATCTACAGCACCGCGGATGGCGAGCGCCGCGAGGAAGTTACGTTTATCGATATCGATTCTTTCGGCCGCCAGGCCGAGACCATCGGCAAATACATGACCAAGGGCCGCGGTATTCTCGTTGAAGGCCGGCTCCGGCTTGACCAGTGGGAAGACAAGGAATCGGGACAAAAGCGCAGCAAGCTTGGCGTCGTTCTGGACACCTTCCAATTCGTCGGCGGCCGCGGCGACGATTCCGGAGGAGGCGGCGCCTCCTCGGAGCAGCGCGAGCAGCCCGACCGTCACAGCCCGCCGGCCCGCAAGTCCGCCGATTCCTCCGGTTCCAAAGACGATGACTCCGTCCATGACGACGTCCCCTTTTGAGTCCCGCTGTTTCCAACTCTCCCTCTTTACCAACCCTCAGTTCCAGTTTCCAAACTCATGGCCCAAAGTGAAATTCTCCTGCTCCAGCCCGTTGAAGGCCTCGGAGGCGAAGGCGACCAAGTCAAAGTCCGCGCCGGCTACGCCCGCAACTATCTCTTTCCCAAGAAGATCGCCGTGCCCGTAACCACGGGCAACCGCAGGCAGATCGAGGCGCTCAAGCGCGCCCGCGCCGAGCGGGAAAACCGCGAACTCGAAGCCGCCAAAGAGACCGCCTCCCGGATCAAGGCCGCGCACATCGCCATCGCGGTCAAGACGGGCGAGGGCGGCAAGATGTTCGGCGCCGTCACCACCGCCGATCTCCACGACAAACTCGCCGAGGCCGGCATCGCGATCGAGCGCAAGCGCATTCACCTGCACTCCCCCGTCCGCTCCCTCGGACAGCACACGACCCAGATCAAACTTCATCCCGAAGTCTCGGTCGAGCTGGCTTTCGACGTCGTCTCGGAGAATCCGATCATCGAAGAATCCGCTGACTGAGGCCGGCCGCCCCATGCCGCCCCGGGTCCAGGAGGGAAGAGTCAGTCGCCTGCCCAAGGCCGAGGCCAAGCGGTCCGCCGCCGTGCGGGCCGACCTCGCCGTGCTTGATGGCGGGCGCACCATGCCGCACAACGTGGATGCGGAGCAGTGCCTGCTGGCCTGCATCATGGTCGACGCGCCGGACGTGCTTGCCCGCTGCCACGAGAAGCACCTCTCCGAGGACTCCTTTTTCATCCCCGCCCACCAGCTCATCTACCGCGCCCTCGCCGCGCTCAACGAGCGCACCGGCCTGGCCGTCGACTTGGTCGCGCTCGCCGAGGAGCTGAGCCGCTCCGGCACGCTCGATGACATCGGCGGTGTCGTCTACCTCAACGAGATCGCCAACCGCATCGAGACGACCGCCCACATCGGGCACTACATCGAAATCGTCCAGGAGAAGTACCTCCTCCGCAGCCTCATCCGCATGGCCACCGACACGGTGGAAAAATGCTTCGAGCACCGGGAGGAGAGCGGCCTGGACCATTTTCTCGACGAGGTCGAGCAGGAGCTTTTCCGTCTCAGTGAGACGCGCGTCAGCGAAACCGCCCGGCACGTTTCCTCCGCCGTCGACGACGCCGTCCAGCTCATTCACAAGCTCCTTGAACGCAAGGGCGAGTTGAGCGGCCTGGCCACCGGGTTCACCGATCTCGACAAACTGACCTTTGGCTTTCACCCGCAGGAAATGATCGTGCTGGCGGCCCGCCCGTCCATGGGCAAAACCAGCCTCGCGCTCAACATGGCCGAGGCGGTCGCGCTGCCCAAGCCGGGTCGGCAGGCCCACGGCGTCCTCATCTTCAGCCTCGAAATGAGCCGGGAGCAGCTCGCCCTGCGCCTGCTTTGTTCCCGGGCCCGTGTCAGTGCCGTCCGTCTCCGGGAGTCCTTCGCCAACCGCGACGACCAGGCCCGGCTGGTCGAGGCGGCCAAGGAACTCAAGGCCGCTCCCATCCACATCGACGACAGCGGCCACTTGACCATCCTCGAACTGCGTGCGAAGGCCCGCCGGCTCAACGCCCGGCACCGCCTCGGGATGATCATCGTGGACTACCTCCAGCTCATCTCCGGCACCGATGCCCGCGTCCAGCGGGAACAGCAGATTGCCGAAATTTCACGCGGACTGAAGGCACTTGCCAAGGATCTTCATGTCCCCGTCCTCGTCCTCAGCCAGCTCAACCGGGAGTCCGAAAAGGAGCGCCGCCAGCCGCGGCTTTCCGACCTGCGGGAATCCGGCTCGATCGAGCAGGATGCGGACGTCGTTCTTCTTTTAGCCAAGCCCAAAGACTCCACCGACGAAACCTCCGTGGCCTCCGACCGAGCCGAATTAATCATTGCCAAGCAACGGAATGGACCGGTAGGGGATGTCAAACTAACCTTTCTCAAGGAAATCACCCGCTTTGAAAATTCTACCGAGTAGCCACCGGGCCTCCGTGTGGCTCCCCCTGTTTCTCCTTTTCACGATCGCGGCTCCCCTGGCCGCCCAGTTCGATAGCGAAGAGCAGCCCGTCATCCGCGAGATCATCGTGCAGTTCTCCGGGCTCGCCAATGTCACCGAGGAAGTTGTCCGCTCCAACATGGCCCTGCGCGAGGGCCAGCGTTTCGACGACCTTGCCGTCGACCGCGATATCCGCTCCCTCTACCGGACCGGCCTCTTTGACTTCATCGAAGTCCGCCGTGCGCCTGCCCCGAACGGGCAGGTGGACCTGATCTTCGACGTCCGGCCCAAATTTCGTGTGGCCGCCGTCCGTTACGAGGGGAACCAGCGGATTCGCTCCCGCCGCCTTCAGCGCGAAACCACCATCCGGGCGAACATGGCCCTCAACGAGCGGCAGGTCAAAAATGACGCCGAGAGCATTTTCGACTACTACCAGAAGCGTGGTTTTTCCGAGGCCCGCGTCGAGTACTCCATCGAGCGCAATCCGGCCACCGGGCTCGGCACGGTCGTCTTTCAGATTGAAGAGGGCGAGCGTGTGCGGGTGCGGCTGGTCGAGTTTTCCGGCAACGATTCCATCCGCTCCCGGACGCTGCGCCGCCAGATGGAAACCCGCCGCTGGCACCTCTTCTCCTGGCTGACCGGCAAGGGCCGCTTCAAGGACGACGAGTTCGAGGACGATCTCGACAGCCTGCGCGACTATTATCGCGAACGCGGTTTTCTCGATGTCGAGGTGGACGCCGCCAATGTCACCTTTGAGCACCCGTCGCCCAGCCGGATGGTCATCACCATCCCAATCCGGGAAGGGCGGCGCTACGAGATCGGTGAGATCACCATCAGCGGCAACGAGCTCTACCCGACCCTGCTCCTGCGTGCCCTCCTCCGGATCAGTCCCGGCGATGTCTTCGTCCCCTCCCGGCTGGATGAGGAAGTGGAGCGGATGCAGGATTTTTACGGCCAGTTCGGCTACATGGAAACCTTCGTGCGGCTGCAGCGCATCCCCAACTTGGAAACCGGCGCCATCGACGTGGAATTCCAAATCGAGGAGAGCGAACGGTACTTCGTCGAATCCATCAAGATCGAGGGCAATACCAAGACGAAAAGCGTGGTCATCGTCCGCGAACTGGCTCTGTCGCCGGGTACGGTGTTCGACAGCGTGCGGATGAAAGCCAGCCAAATGCGGCTGGAAAACACGCGCTACTTCGAGGATGTGCGGGTCAGCCCTGAGAGCACGACCATCCCCAACCGCAAAAACCTCAAGGTCACGGTCCGGGAGGGCCGCACCGGAAATCTCACCTTCGGCGCCGGATTCAGCTCCCTGGAGCGTGCGGTCGCCTTCGTCGAGCTCACCCAGTCGAACTTCGATCTTTTCAATTACCGCTCCTTTTTCCAGGGAGGAGGCCAGAAATTTCGCTTGAAGGCGCAGATCGGAAGCCGCTCCAGCGAGGTGGTCCTGGCCTTCGAGGAACCGTGGCTCTTCCAGCAGCAGCTTGCTTTCGGATTCCAAGTCTACCGAGCGAGCTCCGATTTCGTCAGCCCCTTCTACGATGAACTGCGCTACGGTTTTGAAGTTTACTTCCGCCGCCGCCTCATCGAGTTGATCGACGGCCGGATCTCCTACCGGTATGAGGTGGTCGATATCTTTAATATCAGTCCGCAGGCCTCTCCATTCATTCAGGCTTTGGCCGGAAAGCGGAGTGTTTCCAAGGTTGGCCTGATTCTGCTCCGCGACACCCGCGACAGCCTCATCACCACCACCCGCGGCAGCCGTTATGAGTTCATTACCGAAGTCGCCGGCGGGCCGCTCGGTGGCGACGTGGACTACTACCGGCTGGAAGGTCGGGCGGCCAAGTATTTCCCCCTCTTCGAGTTCCAGCGCCAAGTGGTGGAAGTGATCGGCCGGCTCGGAGTGGTCAAGGAGTTCGGCGACAGCGAGACGGTTCCGTTTTTCGACCGCTATTTCCTTGGCGGTCCCAACACCCTCCGCGGCTTCGAATTCCGGTCCGTGGGGCCGAAAGGTGATTTCGGCGAAACCATCGGCGGCAAGTCTTACGGCTTTTTCAGCGTCGAGTATTCCCTCGACGTCGTGGAACCGCTGCGCTTTGCGCTTTTCTATGATGCCGGATTCGTCAACTCTGGCGCATATGATTTCAACCCGGGCAGCTTCAATGACAACATCGGCTTCGGCATCCGGTTTTTCGTCATGGGCTCGCCCCTGCGCCTTGATCTAGGCATTCCGCTGACGGGCGATGAGTTCAACAAGCGCGGAAACCAGTTCAATTTTTCCTTCGGGAGCCGTTTCTAAACCTTTCCACCCCAAGAATCAGTCTTACTCTCTATTATGAAGCTAAAATCCACAATTCTCCTGCTGGCCGCCTTCACCGTCGGTTTTGGCGCCCTCCAGGCTCAGCCGGCACTTCGGCTCATCACCGTCAATCTCGTTGAAGCCTACGACAGCTACTACAAGGCTGAAGAGGCCAATGCCCGCCTCCGTGAGGACATGGAGCAGGCCCAGGCCCAGATCGAGCGGATGAACACCGAGGGCAACACGCTCGTCGAGCAGTATCGCGAAATGGTCGAGCAGTCCGAAAACCCCGCCCTTTCCGAGGAAGCTCGACTCCGCGCCCAGCAGGATTCCCAGAACAAGCTCGAGGAGATCCAGCGCAAGCAGAACGAGATCCAGCAGTTCCGCGCCAACACCCAGCGCTCTCTCGAGCAGCGCCAGCGCACCCAGCGCGAACTTCTTCTCGATGAAATCAACGAGGTCGTCATGCGGCTGGCCCAAGACCGCGGCGCCACTCTTGTGCTCGATACCTCGGGCCCGTCCGCTCTCGGCGTTCCGGCTGTCATGTATGCGGACTCCGCCTATGACATCACCACTTCGGTGGTGCAGGAGCTGAACAAGGATCGGCCCACGGACTAAGCGGCCCTTTTCGGCCCCTTCTTGGCTCCTTCCTTTCAGCCGGGCTTGAACGCCCGGCTTTTTTCTTTTCCGGCAAACCGTTTTCCCGCTTTCTCCCGCCCGCCATTCCGACTAGCCTCTGGCCCTTCTCCCGCCCGCCCTCTCCTGCAACCCTCTTCCATGGCCTTTCCATCGTTTTCTCTCGACGAAATCCGCTCCCTCGCCGGCGACGCACGGGTCCGGGGTTCCTGCGCCGGCCCGTTCACCGGTATCGCGGCCCTGCTCGCGGCCGGGCCTTCGGATCTGTCATTCCTGGGAAACACCAAGTACCGTGACCAAGTGGGGCGTTCCCGTGCCGGAGTTCTCCTGCTGCCGACGGGTTTTCCGGGTGAGCCACCCGCGGGGCAGGCCTGGGTGGAGGTGGCCAACCCCTCGCTCGCGCTCGCTTCGATCTGCGCCCGGGTGGAGTCCCGGCTCCGGCCCCGGCCTCCCGCAGGCATCGCCCCCTCCGCCGTCATCGCCCCCACGGCCACGATCGATTCCTCGGCCAGCGTGGGCCCGCTCTGCGTGGTTGAGGCCGGGGCCGTGGTGGGGGCGGAGTGCTGGCTGGAGGCGGGCAGTTACGTGGGCGCCCGGGCCCGGCTGGGCGCCCGGTGTCATCTGCACGCCGGCAGCCGGGTCGGGTTCGACTGCAACCTCGGCGAGGGGGTCATCCTCCACATGGGGGTGGTGGTCGGTTCGGATGGGTTCGGCTACGAATTCCACGAGGGTCGTCATCAGAAGGTCCCCCAAATCGGGTCTGTCCGCATCGAGGACGACGTCGAGATCGGCGCCAACTCCACCATCGACCGCGCCCGCTTCGGCGAGACGGTCGTCGGCGCCGGGACCAAGATCGACAACCTGGTCCAGATCGCGCACAATGTCGTCATTGGCCGGCATTGCATCATTTGCTCGCAGGCCGGCATTTCCGGCAGCACCACCCTGGAGGATTTTGTTCTTTTGGCCGGGCAGGCCGGTCTCGCGGGCCATATCCGGATCGGCGCCGGCAGCAAGATTGCCGGCCAATGCGGAGTCAATGTCGACCTCGAGCCCAAAAGCTATGTCACCGGAACCCCGCACCTTCCCTACATGCTCGACCGCCGCATCAATGTTCTCCGCCGCCGGCTGCCCGACCTGTTTCGCGAGGTTGGCGAGATCCGGCGCCATCTCGGACTTCAAGAGAAGGCCGGCTCCCACTGAGCGACCCCTGTCGCCGGACGCTTGCCTGCCACCCTCTTTTCTCTTCCTATTCAGCCGATCCGCACCTGCTGCATGAAAGAACCCCATCTCAAAATCTTCGCCGGCAACTCCAATCGGCCGCTCGCCCAGAAAATCTGCGAGTTTATCCAGGTCCCCCTGGGAGACGCCACCGTGACGAGTTTTCCCGATGGGGAATCCTTCGTTAAGATCAATGAAAACATCCGCGGCCAGGACGTTTACATCATCCAGAGCACCTGCCCGCCCACCAATCATCACCTCCTCGAGCTGCTCATCATGATCGATGCCGCCCGGCGGGCCTCCGCCCAGCGCATCACCGCGGTGATTCCCTTTTACGGCTACTCGCGCCAGGACCGCAAGGACCAGCCCCGGGTGCCCATCACCGCCAAGCTGGTCGCCAACCTCCTCGTCGCCTCCGGTGCCAACCGCATCCTCACCATGGATCTCCATGCCGGGCAGATTCAGGGGTTTTTCGACATCCCGGTCGACCACTTATACGCGTCCACCGTCTACTACGACTACCTCATGAAACAACCATCGGACAAGCTGGTCGTGGTCTCGCCCGATGTCGGCGGGGTCAAGATGGCCGCGGCCTATGCCCGCATGCTCGATGCCGGACTCGGCTTCGTGGCCAAACGCCGCAAGACATCCACCACTGTGGAAGCCTCCAATATTGTCGGGGAAGTCGAGGGCTCCGATGTCCTCATCGTCGACGACATCACCGAAACCGCCGGCACCCTGACCGCCGCCGCCCGCCTCCTCCGCGAGCATGGTGCCCGCACCGTCCGCGCCGCCGTCACCCACGCCAACCTCAACGAAATCGCCTACGAGCGTCTCCAGTCCGGCCTCATCGACGAGTTGATCGTCTCCGACTCCATCCCGGTTGACACCCGCAACCTGCCGATCACCGTTCTATCTGTGGCGGGGTTGCTCGGGGAGGCCATCGCCCGGATCAACTGCAATGAAAGCGTCACCAGCCTGTTCCGCATCAAGGGCTACTGAGTGAAGCCCTCCTCTCCGGGAACCCCCCGGGTTTCAGCCGTGTCCTCGAAAAATCAGATGAAGATCAAAGTTCTCGCTTTTGTAATCACCGCGGCGTTCGTGGTTTATGGTATCACTGTCTACGTCGGAGCGGAGCGCCCGCAGGACGGCGCCGGTGCGGCGTCGTTGGCCCGGGTCCAGATCGACGCCTCTCCGATCGACCGCGAGTCCGTCACCGTGGTCACCAGCTATGCCGATGCCCTCGAGCGCGTCCGCCCGGCCGTAGTCAGCATTTACTCGACGCGCACCGTTCGCCAGAGGAGTTCAGGCTTTCCTTTCAACGACCCGTTTTTCGACCACTTTTTCGGGCGCCGGCCCCAGCAGGAGCGCGAACGCATCCAGCGCGGCCTCGGTTCGGGGGTCATTGTATCCGATGATGGATACATTCTGACCAACAACCACGTCATTGATGGGGCCGACGAGATCCGCGTCGCCCTGGCCGACAATCGCGAGGTCCAAGCGACCCTCGTGGGCAGCGACCCCATGACCGATGTCGCGGTCCTGAAGATCGAGGTCGACGAGATGCCCACCGCCGTGTTGGGCGACAGTGACGGGCTCCGGGTCGGCGACATCGCCTTCGCCGTCGGCAATCCGCTCGGTGTCGGCCAGACCGTGACGATGGGAATCATCTCCGCCACCGGACGCTCCCAAATGGGCATTCTGGGTCGCGACGGCTATGAAAACTTCATCCAGACCGATGCCGCCATTAACCGGGGCAACAGCGGCGGGGCTCTGGTCGATGCGCACGGCCGCGTCATCGGCATCAACACCGCCATCATTTCCACCTCCCAGGGCAACATCGGCATCGGCTTTGCCATCCCGATCAACCTCGCTTACAACGTGATGCAGAGCCTCATCGAGAGCGGCCGGGTCGTACGCGGCTTCCTTGGCGTCGGCATCCAGGATCTGGACCCCGATCTTGCCGAGGGTCTCGGCATCGCGGGCCGCCGCGGTGCTCTCGTCACTTCCGTGAATCCCGACAGCCCGGCTGAAGAGGCCGGAGTCCAACAGGGGGATGTGATCGTGGCGGTCAACAATCGCCGGGTCGAATCAACCAGCGATCTGCGGTTGACCATTTCCCAGATACCCCCCGATAGCGTGGTCACGCTCCGTGTGATCCGCCGGGGCGAGCCGCTCGAAGTCGAGGCCCGGCTGGGCCGGCTGGACGAGGGCCTGGCCGCCAGCGGCGCTCCTGGCGAGCTCATGGATGGCATCCGCGTCGCCCCGGTCAGTGATGAGCTGCGCGAGGAACTGCGGCTCGGGAGCCGGGCCGAGGGTCTCGTCGTGGTAGAGGTGGAGGAACGCTCCCGTTATGCGCAGGCCTTTCCGGTCGGCACCATCATTGAGGAAATCAACCAGCAGCGGGTTCGTTCGCTGACGGAGGCCCGCGAGGCACTGCGGCCCGGCAGAAACGTGTTCCTTGTCAACCAGCGCGGTGTCCACCGCTTCCTGGCCGTAACCATAAATCCATGACACGCACATCCCCGCCTTCCGCCGGGTGGTTGGCCGCCGGTCTGGTCGCCCTCGTCTGGCTAACGGCTGCTTCGTTGGCGGCAAGCCCTTGGGCCGGCCTGGCTTCGGAAGCGGGAGAAGGGGGCCTTGTCGCGATCGAGGTCCGGAGCGATGACGGGGCCTTTTCCGCCCGCGGGCTCTGGCCGGAGTCCGAACAGCCCGTCTCCCAGTGGAATGTCCGCTACCAGGTTGGTTCGGTGACCAAAGTGTTCACCGCCCTTCTCCTGGCCCTCGCCGTGGTCGAGGAACGGGTCGGCCTGGACGACCCGATCGGGCCGCACCTCAAGGGTTGGGTCGATGAACTGCGCGATCCGCGGCTCGCGGACATCACTTTCGCCCAACTGGCTGCCCACACCTCGGGCCTCCCCCGCCTGCCCGGCAACTTCATGCCGGCCGACCCTGTCCAACCCTACCGCGATTACACGGTGGACGATCTGGCTGCCTTTCTTCGGCAGGCCCGGCTGGCCGAGGAGGAACCTTCCGGCGAATACCGGTATTCAAACCTTGGCTACGGTTTGCTCGGCCACCTGCTCGAGCGCATTTACGGGGAGAGCTTGGCTTCGCTTCTGCGGATGAAGGTTTTCGTGCCCCTGCGGATGAGTGAGAGCGGACTCGGCTTCCCCTCCGCCGGCCCCGAAGCCTTGGCGCCCGGAATGGCCGGACCGCAGCCCGCCGCACTTTGGGAGTTTGACGCCTTGGCCGGCGCCGGCGCCGCCTACTCGACGGTCGCCGACTTGGGGCGTTTTGCCGCCGTTTGCCTCGATCCCGCCTCGGCGCCCGGCTATCTGGGTCCGGCCATTGTTTCCATGTTTCAGCCCTTGACGGCATTCGAGACCGATGAGGTGGGTCTCGCCTGGCACCGCAGTCCCTTTCCCGGGGGCCATGGCTGGTGGCACAATGGCGCCACCGGCGGCCACTCCTCCATCCTCGCCCTCTTTCACGGGGAGCGCCGGGCCGTTGTCGCCCTCGCCGGCAACAGCGCCCTGGCGGGAAATCTCCTTGCGGTCGCCGGCGGCGTTCATCCCGTTCCCGGTTCGCGGGATCGGGACTCGGAAGCCCCGACCCTGTCTGAGGGACAGCTTTCCGACTATGCGGGGCTCTACGGCCTGAGTGCGGATGTGCGGTTCGATGTCCGCGTCAACGAGGGGCGTCTGGAAGTGCGCTACGGAGCCCAGGATTTTTTCGAAGTGGTCCCGGCCGGAGAGGATTTTTTCCAATACCAGGTCGTCGATGCGGCCGTGGAGTTTGTCCGCAATGACGCGGGTGAGGTCACCGCCCTCGTGCTTCACCAGGGTGAGGCCCGGCTGGAGGCGCCACGCACGACCGAAGCCGCCCTGCAGCGGACGATTCGCGATCCCATCACCCTCGAAGCGGGAATCCTCCGCGGCTATGTCGGTATGTATGAGATGGAGGAAGAATTCAACCTGCGGGTGGCTTCAGACGATGAAGGACTGATTATCCAAGCCACCGGCCAGCCTCCTCTGCGCGCACTGGCTTACGAGCCCGACCGGTTTTTCCTCGTCGAGGTGGATGCGGAAGTCCACTTTTCCCGCGACCGCTCGGGCACCGTCACCGGTCTCACCCTGCACCAGCTCGGTCGGGAATTTTCCGCCCAGCGCATCGTCGAGTAGCTTCCCGGCACCGGCTAGACTTTTTCCGCAATCTCTTCCAAGGGATAGGTGAGAATCTCCGCGAGGGTGGGATGATACCATGGAGCGGCGAGCAGGTCGCCGGCCGAAGCCTTGAGGGCGAGGCCGACGGCGAGGGCGTGGATCAACTCGCCGGCGGCCGGACCGACGATCCGCGCCCCCAGCAAGCGCCCGTTTTCCCGGGCGGCCAGCAATTCGACAAAGCCTCGGGTCTCTTCCATGAGGATGGATTTGCCGTGATCGTCGAAGGGATGGGAAGCCGATAGAAACTCGATGCCCCGTTTCTCCAAGTCGCTTTCATCCAATCCGAGGCGCGCGACCGGCGGATCCGTAAAGATGATCTCGAGGTGATGGTCGGGATTGAAGGCGGAGGTGGGGCGGTCGAACGCGCGGCGGGCCGCAATCTCGCCCTGTTGGACGGCCGTGTGGACCAGCTCGGGTCCACAGCAATCTCCGGCTGCGAAGATGCCCGGGGCGGTGGTCTGCTGGTAGGCGTCGGTGGTGATATGGCCGGACCGAAGGGTTTCCACGCCCGCGGACTCGAGGCCGAGGTCGGCGGTGGCGGGCCGGCGGCCGAGGGCGTTGAGGCAGTGCCGCGCCTGGCGGCGGAGCACGCGGCCCTCATGATCAAAGACCGCCTCGATCCGGCCGTCGTCGAGCCGGCGCAGTTCGCGCAGGTTGGTCCCGGTGAACAATTCGATGCCTTCTTCCCGGAAGGCCGCTTCCACGACCGCGGCCACCTTTCGGGAGTGGTTTTTCAGGAGTTGGGGGCTTCGCTGGATCTGGATCACCCGGGCGCCCATGCGGGCCAGGTATTGGGCCAGTTCACAGGCGACCACGCCGCCTCCCAGAACCAGGATGGAGTCGGGGACTTCCTCCAGCTCCAGGATATCGTCGCTGGTCCAGGGTTGGATCTGGTCGAGCCCGGTGACGGGAGGCTGGGCGATCAGGGAGCCGGTCGCGATGAGGATGCGGCGGGCCGTCAGAACGGAATCATCGTCCAGGCGCACCCGGCCGGGCCCGACCAGCCGGCCCTTTTGCCGGATAAGCTCGAAGGGGCCCGCGGTCAGGCCCTGCACCCGGTAATCGGCGAAGTCGCGGATGATGCGGCGCTTGCGTTCCATGACCCGTGGCATGTCGGGGGCGGCCGTGGGGATATCGAGGCCGAGGACGTCGGCGTGGCGGGCGTGGTGCAAGCGTTCGGCCACGTGCAGGAGAGTCTTCGAGGGCATGCATCCCCGCAAAATGCAGAGACCACCCAGTTCGCGGGAGCCGTCCACCACCGCGACTTTGCCGCTGAAGCCGGCGGCGGTGCGCGCGCCGGCATACCCGGCACTGCCGCCGCCGAGCACGAGGAAGTCGTACTCTTGGTTCATCGGGAATGCGGGCGCTCGGCAAGGCAGATGGAGGCGGCGATTTCGTTGGCTTTGGCCGCATCGAAGAGCCGTTCCACCAGGGCGAGGGAGAAGTCCAGCGCAGTGCCGGCGCCGCGGGAGGTCACGATCCGCCCGGATTCGACGACCGGGATGGGTTCCAGATTGGGCAGCTCAGCCGCGATCGAGGGATGACCGGTGTAGCGGCGGCCTTCGAGCAGGCCGGCTTCGTGCAGGACGGTGGGGCCTGCGCAGATGGACCCGATCCAGGCCTCCCGACCGGCCTGAGCGCGGAGCAGGTCGAGCACCCGCGGGTCCCGGCGCAAGGCTTTGACGCCCGGGCCACCGGGAATCACCACGAGATCGAAGTCACGGGATTGTATTTCCTCCAGCATGACATCGGCATGAACGGTGATCTGGTTGCGGCCGGTCACGGCGAGGTGGTCTCCGGTGGAGGCCAGCGTCACCACCGCACCCGCCCGCCGGAGCAAATCGACCGGGGTGAGCGCTTCGACTTCCTCAAACCCTTCTCCGAGAACCACGAGGACGGTCGGATCTTCAATCGTCATGCTTCGACCTTTGACGTCAGGGCTCTGCCGCGACAAGCCTTTCCATGATGGCAAACGGCAGTGGCAGATCGCTTCCGACTACGCTCTTCATACTCGGCTGCGGATATGTCGGCCGGGCGTTGGCGCTACGGGCGCTGGGGCGGGGCTGGCGGGTTGGCGCTCTCACCCGCAACCCGGCGACCGCCTCCGACTTGCGGGCGCTGGGTCTCAACCCGGTGTTGACGGCCGATCTGGCGCACCACTCCTGGCATGAGGCGGCCGGAGGCGGCTGGTCCCTGGTCGTCAACACGGTCAGCTCGGCCGGGGGAGGAGAAGCGGGGTACCTCCACTCCTATGTGAACGGTAATCGCTCCGCCTTGGCGTGGCTCGCCGGCCGCCCCTGCCGGGTATACCTCTACACTGGCAGCACTTCGGTTTATCCGCAGACGGAGGGTGAATGGGTCGACGAGACCTCCTCCACCGAGCCCGCCGCCGGGGCCGCGGTGCATCTGCTCGGAGCGGAGCGCTTGGTTCTCGAAGCGGCCGTCCCGGCCGCCCGGCGCTTGGTTCTCCGCCTCGCCGGCATCTATGGTCCGGATCGGCATGTCCTGCTCGACCGGATACATGCGGGTGAACCGATACCGGGGCGGGCCGACACTTGGCTGAACCTGATCCATCGCGACGACATCGTGGAGGCCATTCTCACCTGCCTTGATGGTGGCGAGACCGCCCCGGCGGGCCTCTACAATCTGAGCGATGGCGCTCCGGCGACGCGGGGTGACTTTGCGGCCTGGCTGGCGGAGCGGCTGGGGTTGCCGGAACCGTGCTTCGATGAAGCGGCGGCCGGGCCCCGGCGGGCAAGCCTGTCCAGCTCGGCCCCGCGGCCGAACCGCCGGGTCTCAAACCGGTCCTTTTGCCAAGCCTTCGGGTGGAAGCCGCGATATCCCTCCTTTCGGGAAGGATTTGCCGAGCTCCTGGAGCGGCCGTCCTCCGGCTCCTGATCCTGCCGGCTGCCGGGAGCGCGCGGCGCCCGCCGGAATGCGGCCATCCCCGCTAGACGCGGAAGATGGCCCCGAGCTTTTTGCCGAGCAGGACCGTCATGCCCCCGATGGTGATGCCGAGAAAGGCCATGGCCCAGACGCCGAGCGCGGAAGCAATGAAACGCCCGTCACCGAGGAGTTGAAAGAGTTCGAAGATGGCCTTGGTGATGGGGTAGTAACCCTGTTTCTGGGCGAGGATGAGGGAGTCCGAGACCTCCAGCATGGCGAAGGAGAAGGCGATCAGAGCCCCGGCGATGAGATTGGCGAGAATGAGCGGGAGGGTGATCTTGATGAGGGCCTTGAGGGGCGGGCAGCCGAGATTCTGGGCGGCCTCCTCGAGGGTTTCGCTGGTCTGCTGAAAACCGGCCACGGCCGAGCGGACCATGTAGGGCATGCGCCGGACCGCATAGGCGATGATGAGGAGGTAAGTGGGATCCTCGACGGGGTTGAGGAAGCTGAAGAACTTGCCTTCCTGGCTCATGGCGAGGTAGCCGAAGGCGAGGACCAGGCCCGGCACGGCAAGCGGCATCATGGCCAGGGCATCGAGAAAATGGCGGCCCGGCAGGCGGGTTCGCACGACCACATAGGCAATGCCGATGCCCAGGATGATGTTCATCACGGTGGAGGCGGAGGCGAACTTGAGGCTGTTGGCGATGGAGGGGACGGTCAGCTCGTGGCCGAGGGCAATGCTGAAGTTTTCGAGGGTGAAGGTCGCCGGGACGACGGTGCCGTACCAGTCCTTGGAAAACGCCACCAGGATGACGCCGATGTGGGGGAGGATCGCGAGCAGGGTGATGCCGCCGAAAAAGAGAGTGCAAAACCAGGCGCGGAGCCGGCCCGGATCGCGGGCGCCGCCGGCGCTGGTGGCCTTGGCCATCATGGCATAGGCGGCCCGCCCGAAGAGGCCCTTGCCGATGGCGTAGAGGGCGACGGAAACAATCAGCATCACCGCGACGAGGGCGTAAGGGAAGGGATTGGCTCCGATGTCCTTGAGCCCGTGGAAAATCTGGACGGAGGTGACGCGGTTGTAGTCGAAAATGAGCGGCACGCCCAACTCGGTGAAGGACCAGATGAAGACGATGGTGGAGCCGGCGAAGACCCCGGGATTGATGAGCGGCAGGGTGATCTTGAAGAACTTCCGGATGCCGGTGCAGCCGAGGTTTTGGGCGGCCTCCTCCATGGCGGGGTCCACATTGGCGAGGGCGGCGAGCACGTTGAGGTACAGGATCGGGTAGAGGTGGAGGGCGTTGAGGGCGACGATGCCCCAGAACTGATTCGCCCCGAGCCAGTCAAAGGTTTCCCCCTCCGGCATGAAGCCCAAGTGGATGAGGAGGGCGTTGAGGGCGCCGTACTGGCCGAAGATTTGCCGGATGCCAATCGCGCCGACAAAGGGAGGCAGGATGAGTGGCACGAGGATGAGGGAGCCGAGCAGGCCTTTGCCCGGGAAGATCACCCGGTCGGACATCCAGGCCAGGGGGATGGCGATGAACATGCAGGCCAGGGTCGAGAAAATGGCCAGCATGAAGGCGTTGCGCAGCCCTTCGAGGTAGATCGGGTTGATGAAGACTTCGACCACGTAGGCGACTGTGAAGGCCCCGGTGGTGTCGACAAAGCCGCCTTGGATGACCTGCCAGATGGGCCAGGCGAAGAACAAGCCGAAGAAGAGCAGGGTTACACCGTAGACGGTGAGGGCCAGGGAGCGCGACATCGCCGGGAATCCCAAAGCCGGCTCCCGGTACCGGCAAGCGGTAAATTGTCACATTTCGAAGAAGGGAGGGATCAGAACAGGATTGCCAGCGGTCGAAGAGTCCGCTTCCTGCGATCCATCCCGATGCGAAAACTTGCCCCACTGCTTGCCTTGGCCCTCGGCGCGACCGGATGCGTGACCGTCCGCACCGAGCCCATTGAAGTTAAGCCGATTCACATTACCGTCGATGTGAACGTGAGGATGCAGAATGCACTCGAAGACTTTTTCGGCGATCTCGACCGCCGCTCCGCGACCCTCCGCGAACTGCCCGAATCCGACAACTGATCCGCCCGCCATGACCTTCTTGACCCTCCGCTTCCTTCTTCTCGCCGGCCTCCTCCTGGCCCTGACCGGAACCGCCCTGGCCGAGACCGATGCCTCCGTGCTCCGCCAGCGGATGGAGGCCCGCCTGCCCGCGATCGACCGCCTCAAGGCCCAGCAACTGCTCGGGGAAAACAACCGCGGCCTGCTCGAATGGCGGGCGGCTGTTCCCAACGAACGCAGCGGGCAACTGGTCGAGGAGGAAAACCGCGACCGCCGGGCCGTCTATGTCTTGTTGGCCCGGCAGACCGGCGGCACGCCCGAGGCGGTCGCCCGGCTGCGCGCCCGAAACATCGCCAAGGCATCCGCCCCCGGCATCTGGATTCAGCACGAGGACGGAAACTGGTATTTGAAAGAGTAGACTTTTTTCGCCATCCCGGTCCGCGATGCCCATCTACGAGTATTACTGCCCGGAAAACCACAAAATCTACTCCTTCTATGCGCGGACGGTGGCGCAGGCGGAAAAGTCGCCACCCTGCCCGGACAACCCGGAGTTCACCATGATCAAAATGGTTTCGGGTTTCAGCATCGGGAAGCCGGCCCGTGCGGAGTCGTCCGCGACTGCGGGGGAAGGCGGGGCCGCCGGAGGCGACGACGCCCTCGATGATCCGCGGGTGGAGGCCGGTCTCGCCCAGTTGGAGCGAGAAATGGAATCGATCGATGAAAACGATCCGCGGGCGATGGGCCGGTTAATGCGCCGGATGAGCGAGCTGACCGGCGAAAAGCTCGATGGCGAGATGGAGGATGTGGTGCGCCGGCTGGAGTCCGGCGACGATCCGGAGGCGATCGAGGAGGAAATGGGCGACCTGCTCGGCGATGATGAAGAAGGCGGCGGCGGGGGCTTTGGAGGAGGCGCCGCTCCGCCGACGAGAGATCCCCGTCTGTATGATTTTTAGGCTGCCGCGGTCGTCCGGCGGCGTCGGTGCGGCGGGGAGCCGGGCACCTGGTTTTGGCGGGATGTAAAACGGAAAAAATCCTGTTGACTCAGGGATTGGCGGAGGTGTTGGATAACGCCTTTCCCAAGCGGGCGTAGCTCAGTTGGTAGAGCACCACCTTGCCAAGGTGGATGTCGTGAGTTCGAGCCTCATCGCCCGCTCCACTTTTTCGCCCGGCCGGTCGTCGACCCGCCGGGCTTTTTGTTGCCCGGAGGGATCGGGAAGGTGGGCCTCAAAAGCCGTCGAGAGCGGCGTTGAAGGTGGCGCTGGGGCGCATGGCGGCGGCGGCGCGGGGATCGTCGGGGTGGTAGTAGCCGCCGATGTCGATGGGTTTGCCCTGGACCGCGAGCAGCTCTTGGTTGATGGAGGCCTCGGCGGCGGTGAGCCTTTCGGCCAAGGGTTGGAAGCGGTCCCGGAGCTCCCGGTCGCCCTCCTGGCCGGCCAGGGCCCGGGCCCAGTAGAGGGCGAGATAAAAGTGGCTGCCGCGGTTGTCGATCTGGCCGAGGCGGCGGGCGGGCGATTTGTTGTTTTCGAGGATCCCGGCGGTGGCCCGGTCGAGGGTCTCGGCCAGAACACGGGCGCGGGGGATGTCGAAGGACTCGGCGAGGTGCTCGAGGGAGACGGCGAGGGCGAGAAATTCGCCAAGCGAATCCCAACGCAGGTAGTTTTCCGCGAGGAATTGCTGGACGTGCTTGGGGGCGGAGCCGCCGGCGCCGGTTTCGAAGAGCCCGCCGCCGTTCATGAGGGGGACGATGGAGAGCATCTTGGCGCTGGTGCCGACTTCGAGGATGGGGAAGAGATCGGTGAGATAATCGCGGAGGACGTTGCCGGTGACGGAGATGGTGTCCTCGCCGCCGCGGATGCGCTCGAGACTGAAGGTGCAGGCCTCGGTGGGCGGAAGGATGCGCAGGTCGAGGCCGGCAGTGTCATGATTTTTCAAATACCGATCCACCTTGGCGATGAGCTGGGCGTCGTGGGCGCGTTCCTGGTTGAGCCAGAAGACGGCGGGGGCACCGCTGGCGCGGGCGCGGTTGACGGCGAGCTTGACCCAGTCGCGGATGGCGGCGTCCCGGGTCTGGCAGGCGCGCCAGACGTCGCCTTGCTCGACCTTGTGTTCGAGGAGGGTGCGGCCGTCGGCATCGACAATACGGACGGTGCCGGGTGCGGGGATTTCGAAAGTCTTGTCGTGGGAGCCGTACTCCTCGGCCTTCTGGGCCATGAGGCCGACGTTGGAGACCGACCCCATGGTGCGGGGATCGTAGGCGCCGTGTTTCTTGCAGTCGTCGATGACGGCCTGGTAGACGCCGGCGTAGCAGCGGTCGGGAATGACGGCGAGGGTGTCCTGGAGTTCGCCGCGGGCGTTCCACATTTTCCCCGAGGAGCGGATCATGGCGGGCATGGAGGCGTCGATGATGACGTCGCTGGGGACGTGGAGATTGGTGATGCCCTTGTCGGAGTTGACCATGGCGAGGCCGGGGCCGGCATCGAGGGCGGCGCGGAGGTCGGCCTCAAGCGGGCCGCGCTGGTCGGCGGGCACTTTTTGCAGCCGGGCGAAAAGGTCGGCGAGGCCGTTGTCGGGGTCGACGCCGGCGGCGTCGAGGACCTCGCCGTGTTTCTCGAAGACCTGCCGGAAGTAAACGCGGACGGCGTGGCCGAAAAGGATCGGATCGGAGACCTTCATCATGGTCGCCTTCAGGTGGAGCGAGAAGAGGACGCCCTCCTCGCGGGCGCGGGCGACCATCTGCTCCAGGAATGCGACCAAGGCGCGCCGCCGCATGACGGTGGCGTCGAGGATTTCGCCGGCCTGGAGTTCGGTTTTGGCCTTGAGGACGGTGACGGTGCCATCGGCCGCGACGTGCTCGATGCGAACGGTGGTGGCGGCCTCGAGGGTGAGGGAACGCTCGTTGGCGAAAAAGTCGTCGGCCGGCATGGAGGCGACGGCGGTTTTGGAGTCCGGCGACCATTCGCCCATGGAGTGGGGGTGGGCGCGGGCGTACTCCTTGACGGCGCGGGGCGCGCGGCGGTCGGAGTTGCCCTCGCGGAGGACTGGGTTGACGGCGGAGCCTTTGACGCGGTCGTAGCGGGCCTTGATGTCGCGCTCCTCGTCGGAGCCGGGTTGGTCGGGATAATCTGGGAGATCGAAACCCTGGGCCTGGAGTTCGGCGATGGCGGCTTTGAGCTGGGGGCCGGAGGCGCTGATATTGGGCAACTTGATGATGTTGGCTTCCGGTTTGAGGGTGAGGGCGCCGAGCTCGGCAAGGTGGTCGGGCACCTGCTGATCCTCCCGGAGGCGGTCGGGAAATTGTGCGAGGATGCGCCCGGCGAGGGAGATGTCGCGCAGCTCGACCGCGATGCCGGCGGGCCGGGTGAAGGCCCGGATGATTGGGAGAAGGGAGTAGGTGGCGAGCGCGGGGGCTTCGTCGGTTTTGGTGTAGAGAATGGTCGGTGCCTTGGACATGGTGCGAAAGGGAAGCCGTCAGGTAAGCCCGCCGGGCCGGGCCGGTCAAAGGCAAACATGGTGCGGAGCGCAATGGCTCCGCGGCGGCGGCTTACTCCACCCGGAAGGGGAAGTTGGCGGTGGTGGCGGAGGCGCCGGCGTTGCGGACGGTGAGA
Source organism: Puniceicoccaceae bacterium (assembly GCA_007695295.1). GTDB lineage: Bacteria > Verrucomicrobiota > Verrucomicrobiia > Opitutales > Opitutaceae > REEB01. The sequence continues at coordinate 9,428 of REEB01000088.1, read as the reverse complement.
AACAGCCGGTAGGCTCCGGGAGTTTCGGGAGCGCGGATGAGGGCGTGGCCGGCGGAGGCCTCGAGGATGGCCTCGGGGTGGGCGGGCGGACGGCGCTCGGCGTCGCCGCCGACGGCGGGCTCGAGCTGCTCGGAGAGCACCTCCCAGGAAAACGTGAGGACAAGGTCCTGGGGATCGCGGGCCTGGGCGGTGACCTGCCACTCGGTGCCGGGGGCGACGGTGCGGCCGGCGGCGGGAAAATCCACCGCGAGCAGTTCAGGGCAGCGCTCCGAGGGGTAAGAGCCCCGCCAGGCGTAGGTGATGGCGTCGACGGCGGGCAGTTTTTCACCGGTTTCGAGAAACATGCCGTACCAGGTCGGGGTGAGTTCCTGTTTGTGGCCCCAGAGAAAGGCGAAGGTGCCGAGGCAAAGGTCGCCGGCGTCCTCCATGACCTGCCGGTAGGTCTCGAGGTAGTGGCGCGCCTTTTCCTCCGCGGTCGGCTCAAGGGGTGCGCCCCAGGGCGTGCGGGCGACTTCCCAATGGCCGCGGGGGCCGAATTCGGCGAGGATGAACGGGCGCTCGAAGCCGGTCTGGCGCAGGTAGTGGCCGGTGCGGATGGCGGCGGCGTAGGCGTTGACGCCGAGGATGTCAAAGTCCGGGCAGTGGCGCTGGATCTTGGCCAGCTTGGCCGGGGTGACGCCGGCGACCGTGGCCATGACGGGGCGGGAGGGATCGGTCTCCTTGACGATGCGGGCGAGGTGGTTCCACTCACGCCAGAGGTGGGCGTCGTCGTCATCGCCCCGGAAGGCTTCGACCTCGTTGCCGAGCCCCCAGAGGAGGATGGCGGGATGGTGGCGGTAGCGTTCGACGGTGGCGCGGACCGCGCCACGCTGGGCTTCGACGCGCTCGGGATCGCGGTAATCGAAGCCATGGCGCTCATGCTGGACCCAGATGCCGGCGACGACGGCGAGGCCCCGGCGGTGGGCGTAGTCGAGAAACGGCAAATCATCCACCCGGCGCTCGAGCTGGTCGGCGCCCCAGGTCCGCAGGGTGTTGCCACCGGAAGCCTGGAAGCGGTCGAGGTGGTGGTGGCCGCCGGCGCCTCGGATGAAGAACGGCTCGCCATCGCGGAGCAGGTGGAAGGCGCCGGAGGCATCGCGGACGATCTCAGTGCGGGGCGGAGGGGGGTCGGCGGAGCAGGCGGGGGTCGCGCCGGCGGCTGCGAGCAGGAACAGCGGCAGGAGAACTCGCGCCGGGTTCCGCACTGTAGTGAAGAAATGGGCACAGTGTCGGCGGGTGCGCCGAACCGGTTCCGCGGGTCCGGCCATGGCGTTCAGGCGGTTTTGCTGCGGAGGCGTTTGGCGGGGGCGGCGACGGAGGCGCCGGGGACCAGTTCGCCGTCCACGAGAAGGTGGCTGCGCGGGGCGGTGGGGTTTTCGGCGCGCCGGAGGAGCTGGCCGATGGCGGAGCGGCCGAGTTCATCGTAGGGCACCCGCACGGTGGCGACCTGAAGAGAGCCGGCGGGCGGTTCGAGTCCATCGAAGCCGGTGAGGGAGCAATCGCGGGGGACCTTGATGCCGTGGCGCCCCAGCTCGGCGATGAGCGGGTAGGCCTGGTGATCGGCCGCGCAGCAGAAGGCTGTCACTCCATCGCGGATACGCTCCGCGGCGAGGGCGGCCGCTTCCGGGGGCTGGAGCGCATCGGAGGGGCGGATGTTGATGCAGTCCCGCTCGTCGAAAGTCAGACCGCAGCGGTAAAGGGCTTCTACGAAACTGCCGAGCCGGCGCTGCACCCAGGGCGTCTCGACCTGGTAGACCCAGCTGAAAAACCCGATCCGCCGGTGACCGGCGTCGACGAGCTGGCGGGCGAGGCCGAAGATGCCCTCGGACTGGTCGACGTCGAGGCAGTCGATGAAACCGCCGCGGTAGTTTTCAATGATGGATACGCAGGGGATGGTTTTCTCAATTTTACGCACCACCGCTTCGTTGATGGGGTGGAAGAGGATGCAGCCCTGCCAGCCCGCCTGTTTGATCCGGCGGAGGATGGAAACGCACTCGGTGTCGGCGGGCTCGTGGTGGAGGACATCGAGGAGGATGTTTTCCACGCTGCTTTTCTCGGAGAGGCCCTTGAGGACGGGCTGAAACGTCTCGGACTTGGCCTGGTGCTGGTGGGGGATGGAAATGACGATCCCGGCGACGAAGGGCCGGCCGGAGCGGGTGCCCTTGCGGAGTTGACTGATCTTCTGCTGATAGCCGAGGCGGACGGCGGCTTCCCAGACGTGGGCTTTGGTTTCCGCGTTAACGGAGGGGTGGTTGGCCAGAGCGCGGGAGACTGTTGGTTGCGACAAGCGCAGGGTCCGTGCAATCTCCTGTTGGTTGGCTTTGGGCATGCTGGGAAACGGTGTTGTTTGCATAAGACAGGGAGGGGGGCCAAAGCGAAAGCCAAAAAATGAGGAGCGAGCTGTCCGCCGGAGAACGATCAGCCGGGGCGGGGGCCGACATGGAAGGGCAAGTTGCCGGTGGTGCCGCCGCCATGGCCATCGCGGGCGTAGAGAAAAAGTCGATACGGGCCGGGGGTGTCCGGAGTGCGGACGGTGGCGCGGCCGTTGTGGGTGGCGAGGATGCAGCCCGGGATTTCCGGAGGGGCGGCCTCGGGATCACCGCCGATGCGGCGGTCGCTGCTTTCGGCGACCACGAGCCAATCCAGGGAGAGATCGGATGGAGCGGCGGGGCCGAAATCCGCTTCCGCCTCGAAGGTGCGGCCCGGCGCGACGACGACGCCGTCGAGGTGCGAGTGCAGGGCGTGGAGCTGCGGGCAAGGTCGGGCCGGGGGCCTCCCCGTCCAGGCCAGCGTCATGGCATCGACGGCAGGCGTGCGTTCACCGGTGGGAAGGAACATGCCATACCACGTGGCGGTGACCTCCTGTTTCTGTCCCCAGAGAAAGGCAAAGGTGCCGAGGCAGCGGCCTTGGCCACGCGCCATCATCTCCCGGTGGGTGACGAGGTAGGTGCGGGCTTTTTCGCGGGCCGGAGGTTCGATCGGCGCGCCCCAGGGCGTGGCGGGTGATTCCCAGTGGCCGGTGGGCCCGAACTCGGTCAAAAGGTAGGGGCGGCTGATGCCGGCGCGGACGATGGCATCGGGAATGAGCGGAGCGCCGCCGTAGGCATTGATGCCGAGGATGTCCACGCTCGGGCAGTGGCGGTCGAAGGCGGCGAGCTTTTCCTCGCCCGGGCCTGCGATGACGGTACAGACCGGGTGAAAGGGGTCCTCCTCCTTGATGAGGCGGGTGAGGATTTCGAGTTCGCGCCAGACCGCCGGGCTGCCGTCGGGCCGTTCGAACCCTTCCGCTTCGTTGCCCAATCCCCAGAGGAGCAGGGCGGGGTGGTTTTTGAGTTGGCGGACGAGGTCGAGAATGCGTTCGCGCTGGGCGAGGACGGCGGCCCGGTCGGCGTAGTTAAAGCCATGGCGTTCATGAGCGACGGTAAGGCCGGCCATGACGTCGAGCCCGTGGGCGTGCGCTTGGTCGAGATCGGAAGCATCGGTGGTATGCCAAGTCCGCAGGGTGGTGGCGCCGAGGGAGGCGAGGAAGCCGAGCCGGCCGGCCCCGCCGGCTCCATGCACGAGGCCGGGCTCGCCGCCGCGGAGGAGACGCCAGGCGCCCTCCGCGGATTGGACCAAGGCCGGGCATTGCGGGGAGGCGACAAACGGCCCCGCCAGGGAAGGCGGGGCGGCGCCCGGTTCTCCGATCGGCGACGATTTCATGGTGCGGCGGGGCGGAGTCGGCAGACGTCGGGGGAATCAATCATAGTTCAGGATGAAGCGGACGAAGAGGCTGCCAGTGGTGCTGTCCTCGATGGTGAGGAGGTGCCGGAGAAAGCCCTCCGGCCCGGGTCCGGTCACATCGAGGCTGTAAGTGGCGGGCGGGGCCCAAACGACGAGGTCGGTGCTGACGACCGGGGTGACGGTGAGGGCGGGATCGTCGCGCAAGTCGAAGGCATAGGTGAGGGTGCCGCCGGAGTGGCCGGGAACGGCCGCGGCCGGGCCGAGGCGCGGGGCCGGGGCCCCGAAGGCGTAGAGCATGCCGACGGGGACGCCATGGCCGTCGGCATCGGCGCCGAAGGCCAGATCAGCGGGGAGGCCGCGCGAGACCAAGTACTGCTGGAAGCCCGAAGGCGGGGTGTCCTGGACAGCCTGATACACGCGGACGTAGTCAACCTCGTAGCGGGCGCTGGTGAGGGCGGGATCGATTTGGTGGCCGAGGAAAGTGCCGCCGATGGCAAGGTTGAGCAGGATGAAGAAAGGCTGCTCAAAGGGATTGCCGGTGTCGGCGGTGCTCCAGGAGCCGCTGGGGACGCCGTTGACGCTGAAGCTCACGAGCCCGGGCTCCCAGACGACGGCGTAGGTATTGAAGGTGTCGGAAGGATCGGTGACCGGCACCTCGACGGAGATGGCGTTGCCGCCGTGGCGGCTGGGGCTGTGGGTGGCATGGCTGACAACGTCGGGCCGGGTGCCGCGCCATTCCATGATGTCGATTTCGCCGCATTGCGGCCAGCCGACCTCGGGGAAGTTTTCGCCCAGCATCCAGGCGGCGGGCCAGGGGCCGATGCCGGAGGGAAGTTTGGCGCGGACCTCGATTTTGCCATACTGGAAGGTCCGCTTGTCCTGCGTCTTGATGCGGGCGGAGGTCCACTCGGAGCCATTGCGGTGGGCCTCGATGATGAGGCGGCCGTTTTCGACGCGAAGGTTGCGGGGATCGTCGGTATAGTTTTGGACCTCCCAGTTGCCCCAGCCATTGACGCCATTGCCGAATTCCGGGGTCCAGTGGGCGGAGTTCAACTCGGTGCCATTGAATTCATCGGACCAGACCAGCTCGTAGACGGAGTCGCCGACAAGCACGGTGGGGGGCACGTGGCCGAAGCCGACGGAAACATCATCGAGATAGACGGCGCCGGCATCGGTGGCGGCATTCTGGACAAACTCGAGGATGAGCCGCACGTGGACCGCCTCCGCGGGCACGGCGCCGTTGGCGGCGAGAGCGAGCCAGCGGTCGCGGGGCGAGGCGGCGTCGAGGGTGACGACATCGCGGCCGATCTCCCCGAAGCCGGCGTCGAGGTACTGGAAGCCGAAACGGAAGGAGCTGCCGCCGGTGAGCGGATCGACGCCGTAGATCCGGGCCGCGCCGCGGGCATGGATTTCGGCGCCGGGGGCAAGGGCGGATGTCTCTCCGACGGGGAAGGACTGGTAGACGGTGCCGGTCTGGCTTGGTCCCTGCCAGACGCCGTCGACATAGAAGTTTTGCCCATACACCTTGAGGGTGCGCTCGCCGGCGTAGGGAGTGAAAACCAGTTCCGGATCGAGCTCGCCGAGGGAGGCATTGAAGATCGCGTCGCCGGCGGTGATGAGGTTTTTGCTCACCCCTTCGACCGGAAACTGCTGCCAGCCGGACGGCGGGGCGGCGGGGCCGAAGTCGGCCACATCCTGCTCGAAGCCACCATTGGCGACGCGGAAGGCGGAGGCTCCGAGGTCGATGGTGATGTAATCGACCTCGACGATGTTGTTGGCACTGAGGTCGAACTCAAAATCGGTGATGTGGATGACGAGCCGGAAGACCGGGGCGTTGGGGTCGAAGCCGCTGTTGTGGGCGGAAGCGAAACTGCCGCCGGCGACGGTGAAGTCGCCGCCTTCGGGAAGAAGAATGGCGATGCGGTCGATGGTGCCGTCGGGCGTGAAGTAGGCGGTAGAACCGGGGGGGGCGCCGGCGGTGGTTTCATCGATCGGTTCACCGAACTCGAGCGCCCCGGTGACGGTGCCGGCGGTGGTGAGGGACTCGAGGCGGACTTGGACTTTGTTGTGGGGGAGGCCGGGGAAGATGCCTTGGGCGCGGAGGGCGATCTCAAGGGAGCTGGCCGCAAGGTCGATCGGACCCGGGGAGGCGAAAGGTTTGCTCACGATGTACATCCACGGGTAGTCGTCGTTGCTGGAGTCGACGTTGATGACCATGGCGCCGTTTTGCTGGGTGAAAGTGCTGGCATCCCAGAGATTGGCGGTAGAGGCGAAGGTGAACCAGCCGAGGTCGCCGAGGGAGGCGGTGCCGTCGAAGGTATCGGAGAGGGTGACCGCGGTGGCGGCGAGACCGACGACCCAGGTTTGGTTGGCGGGGTTCTGGTCGTTGCTGGTGACGGTGAGGGTGTCGGCGAGCGGGCCGAGGGTGGTCGGGCTGGTGGAGAGGGAGAGGGTGCGGCTTTCGCCCGACTCGAGGATGATCGGCAGGGAGACGGCGCCGAGGGCAAAGTCTCCGCCGCCGAGGCTGATACCGCTGATGGTGAGGGTTTCGGCGCCTTCGTTGACGAGGCGCAGCGGGTAGGGGGTGGTTTTGCCGAGCACGGGGCTGACGAGGTTGGCGGTGGCGCCGTCATCCCAGGCGGCGCCGGCAATGCGTACCGCCAGGCGCGGGCCGATCTCGGAAGCGGGCCTCTGGGTGAGCACGACATCGTCGATGAGGGCGCTGGAGAAAGGCGTGCCGTCGGCGGTGCGGCCGAGGGGCTGGATTTTGAACGACATCCGCCCGTCCATGGCGGCGAGTTGGGCGGGGGTGGGGCGGAAGGTGGCGCGGTAGGTGTGCCACTGGCCGCGGCGGGGGCCGATGTCTTCGGTGATGTCCACTTCGAGGAAAGTGGTCACCCCGTTGCCGCTCATGAAAGCGACGATGGTTTGGTCAGACTGGTAGTTGGCTTCGAAATTGGCCCGGAAAGTGGCGGTGAAGAAGTCGCCATTGGCGGGATCGAAGGCGATTTGGTTCTGCATGAAGCCGGCGTAGGGCGAACCGGCCCAGCCGGGAATGAGGGCGAAAAGGGAGCCGTCTTCGCTCCAGCCGTCCTCGGAGACGTAGGCGCCCTCGAAAAAGGTCCAGTTGTTGCTGCCGGTATTGAAATTTCCGTTACGGAGAAGCTGGTCGGGCGTGGTGGGATCGATGAAGCCGTCGGTGGCGGCGTCGGTGACGACGAGGCGGACCTCGTCCACTTCCACGCGAATGCCGCCGGTGAAGCCGAAGCCTGGGTTTTTGCGGCCGTTGTTGGAGGGGCCGGTGGGGGAGTTGTAGGCGACATATTGGGCGCTGCCGAACTGGTTGAAGCCGTTCAACTCGATGAGGACGGAGTATTGGGCAGCGTTGAGAGGGAAACTGTAGCGTGAACCCTGGGCGGCAGTGAGGCCGGCGTCGTCGAGGGTGCCGCCGATGGTGACCCAGTCGGAGCCTTCCATGAAAACCGGCTCGAAGCGGATGCGGCGGTAGCCGGTGATGGGGATGTCGGGATTGTCGCCGCTGCCGCGGATTTCGAGGATGACGACCGCGCCGTTGGGCGGCAGGCCGGTGGCCCTTACGCGCGCCGTGAGGGAGACCTTGGAGAGGTCGGGCTGGCCGAAGCCGCCTGCGGTGTAGGGGCTGTTGAGAGTGGCGAGGGTGACATTGGAGGCCCAGCCGGTCCAGAAGCTCGTGGAGGTGACGGCGGAGGCGTCGCTGGTCAAAGCGAGGTAACCGTTGGTCGGGGGGGTGGGGAAGAGGCTGCTGTCAAAACCGGGGTCACCGGGGAGGGTGGGGCCGACGACGCTGCCACCTGCGCCGGGCACGCCGGTGAGGTCGGGCGATCCCCAGGCGGGAAAGCTCTCGTCGGGATTGTTGAAAGTGAGATTGAGCCAAGTGGTCGTGCTCTGGGCGGAGAGGGATGCGGCCAGCAGGGCGGCCGCGAGAGGAGCGAGGAAGGGGCGAAGGTTTTTCATGGGGATGAAGCGGGGAGGATGGAGAGGGTGGGCGATGGATGGGCTCGGCAGCGGTTACTCGACGAAGATGACGTGGCGGTTGAGGACCCTGCCTTTGGCATGGGAGGTGGCGCTGCCGTCGGCGTTGACCACATTGACGCGTTCGTTGTGGCGGTAGCGCATCCAGCGGTTGTTGCCGTTGTCATGGTCGACGGCGGTGCTGATGGGGGCGTCGAGATCGATCGTTCCGCCACGGCCGCCGCTTTGGGAGACGAAGATGGAGGGCTGCTCGATGGAGTTGGGGGTCCAGCCGCGGTTGTTGGGGTCCTGGCACATGTCGGCGGCGAGAATAACCTCGGTGGGGCGGGCAATTTCACCGAGCTTCACCGCGGGTTGGCCGCGTGGCATGAGGCCCGCGTGCATCCCGTAGGTAAGGACGACGTCGTTGGGATTGGGGCTTTCCTGGACGGGGATCTTGACGCCCGGGCAGACAAAGATGGAGGCGCGCTGGGTGTGGGTGACGGAGATGTACTGGGTGAGCGTGCGGGCCCAGGTGGGATCTTCGCCGGTGCCGGCATCGGGCAGCCGGTCGTTGTTCTCCAAGGCGTAGGCGAGTGTGGCGAGGCCGACTTGGCGGAGGTTGGAAAGGCAGACGGCGGAGCGGGCGGATTCCCGCACGCTGGAGACGACGGGAATGAGGATGGCGGCGAGGATGCCGATGATGGCGATGACGGTGAGCAGCTCGATGAGGGTAAAGCCGGCGCGCGGCTGGGTGTGTGATGACTTCATGGCAAGTGCGGTTGGCAGTGGTTTCGGGGGGGCGGGACGGGTAACGGTCAAAATAATGCTTGACCCATCCCCGTTAATGCAACATAAAAATGCATAAATTCTGATTCCGCCACTGCGGAGTGAGAATTTTCCCACACCACATCAACCCTATACCTCGTTCTTATAATGATCCCAAAAAAAACACTTAGTGCCCTCGTTTCCGCCACGTTTCTGTTCTCCGCCACCGTCCATGCCGAAGGCTGGATCGGTTGGATGAATGTTTTCGAAAATGACAACGGCTCCCAAGGAGGCTTTGTCTTCGGCTCGGAGTGGGGCGTGGCCGATCTGCAGACGACCCTTCTGCAGAGCAATGTCGGCACCTACATCGGCGACCAGCTTGAGCTGGCACCGAATTTCAACGCCTACAATCCGGATGATGCCTTCTGGTCGGACGGCGCCGGCGGCGGCAACAAGTTCATGGAAGCCAACACCTATGTGGAGGTTTACGGAATCACGATGGGCATGGCCGAGTTCATGGGTACCGTGGACAGCTACACCCTCGATGCCGCCTATGGGGCCATTGCCTTCATCAAAGTGCTGGACCAGAATGCCGGCTGGAGCTTGGACGTGTTTGAATACGTCGACCTCGCTTCGACGAACTCATTTGCCCTTGCCTCGGACCTTGCGGCTCACCAAGGCAAGGTATTGCAGCTCGGCTTTGCCGTCACCGGTTTGAACGCGAATCCGGCCATGGCCGAACAGCTCGGCAATGTGGTCGTGACGGTGGTGCCTGAGCCCTCGACTTATGCACTGATCCTCGGAGCGGTGCTGGGGCTGTTTGTCCTCTACTTCCGCCGCCGCTGATACACCATCGCATCGGGCCGGACGGCCCGAAGCGTTGCCACCGTCGCCCGGGCCTGTGTGCC
>REEB01000273.1 GCA_007695295.1 Puniceicoccaceae bacterium | reverse complement strand
GTTCGCGGGGAACTTCATAAACTTCCACGGCGGGTTCGCGGGCGCAGCCTGCAAGCAAGGCAAGCGCCGCCAAGGCGGCAAGGTGGTGATGGGTCATTCCTGGGTCGTCGGACGATGGCAAAGCCGCTCATGTTCCGTTCTTGGCCGGTCATGGCAAGCTCCACCGGGTTTCATTATGGAAGGGAGGAGGCGTCTTTAGGGATGTTAATCGGACAATCGCCGTCAAAGGGAGTGGATTTGGCGTTGAGGGCGGTGCCCGCGGGCGCTCAGGATGCGCCCATGTCCGGCGATCCCGTGCTTCCAGAACTCGTGCTCGAGGCGATCAGGGCCTTCCCGCAGCGTCCTTCCTGGGACGAGTATTTCATGGCCATGGCAGTGCTCATTTCCACCCGCTCAGTCTGCGAGCGGCTGCGGGTGGGCTGTGTCATCGTCAGTTCGGGAGACCGCAGCAACCGCGTCATCTCCGCGGGCTACAACGGGTTTCTGCCCGGCACCCCGCACCGCTCCCGGGTGCGCGACGGGCATGAGCAGGCGACCGTCCACGCCGAGCAGAACGCCGTCGCCGACGCCGCCCGGCGGGGCATCAGTGTGGACAACTGCACCGCTTACGTGACCCATTTCCCTTGTCTGCATTGCGCGAAAGTCCTGGCCGCGGCCGGCATCCGCTCGATCAAATACCACGCCGATTACCGGAACGACGCCCTCGTCCACGAGCTCCTCGTGGAGGCAGGGATTGCAGTGGTCAAATTCCCGGCCTAGGGTGGCACCTACTCCATATGGGCAAACGCTCCAGGCAAGATCCCCCCCTGGCAGGTTCCCTCCTGCTGGCGCATCCCGGGCTTCAGGACCCCAACTTCCGCAAAACCGTCGTGCTGCTCTCCACCCACGGGCCCGAAGGCTCCCTCGGCGTGGTGGTGAACCGGCCGGCCGGCAAGACGCTCGGCGAATTCAGCGACGACTTCGCCGACTCCGATCTCGCCGACATCCCTCTCTTCCACGGCGGCCCCGTCAATCAGCACCAGCTCATCCTCTCGGCTTGGAAAAGTGCTCCGGAGGAAGGCGTCTTCCGGCTCTTTTTCGGCCTCGACCCGGACAAGGCCCTCGAACTGAGCCGCGAGGCCCGGGAACTCGGCGAGGATTTGCACCTGCGGGCTTTCCTCGGGTATGCGGGCTGGGGCGAAGGCCAGCTCGAGGCGGAATTGGCCGAACAGGCCTGGGTGGTTTGCCCGGTCGAAGGACTGGCGCTCTCCGGCGCCTGCGACACCGGCCTCTGGCGCATGCTCCTGGGAGGCGTCAGCCCGATGATGAAGCTGATGGCGGACGTTCCGGAGGACCCCTCGCTCAACTAAGCCCTTTTCCGGGCAAAAAATAAGGCGGGCCGCCTACCCCTAAGCGGCCCGCCATTGCTTTCTTAGTTACCCCAAAACTCCCGCTAGGCGGGAGAAGTAATCTAATACGTGTTGGAATATCGGCGGGGCGGGGCCTCCTGTCAATGGAATTTTCGAAAAATTTTTGCCCCGGGTGGCCGGAGTGCCCAAGGTGAGGCCATGCACGGCCCGGCACAAACCATCGCCACGACCCCCTGCGCGGTCGTGGAAGTCTTTGGAGACGATCGTTTTGAGTTTCTCCAAGGCCAGTTCAGCAACGACCTTCGGGGGCACGGTCCGTGGGTCCGCTACGGGCTCTGGCTTGATCGAAAAGGAAAAGTGGTGGCGGACAGCCAGGTGCTTTTCACCGGGGACGACCGGGTGCTGCTGCTGAGTGATTTCTCCCCGGCCCGGACGATCCTGGACCGGCTGGAGCCCTTTGTCATCGCGGACGATGTCACTTTTGAAGACCGCACCGGAGTCTGGGCCTGCCGGACGGTCTTCGGGCCGGGGGCCGGTGCGGTGTTGACACAGCTGGGCTGGCCCGACCCCCCGCCCGGCGAATTGGCGGAGGCGGCGGGCGGCTGGTGTTTTCGCGGGCGCCGCACCGGTGATGGCGTCTCGTTTTTGTATTCACTCTCCGGAGGCGCAGGGGAGGACTGGTGGCGCCGGGCGGTGGACGAGGGACTGCTGCTGGAAGCCGGAGAGGAGGATGTGATCCGCGCCCGGTGGGCCGCGGGAGTACCGGCGGTGCCGTTGGAGATCGGTCCGGGCGACCTGCCCCAGGAGGGCGGCCTGGTTCCGGCCGCGGTTTCGCTGACCAAGGGTTGCTACCAGGGCCAGGAAGTCATGGCCCGGCTGCACAGCCTCGGTCGCGAGCGCCGCGGTCTCTACCACGTAGCGGCGGATTGGATACCAAAGGATTTGCCCTTGAAGCTGGAGGCGGACGGCCGGGAGGCGGGCTGGTGGCGCAGCGCCCTCGCCGGAGAAGGGGGGGCGGAGGGGGTCGCCCTCCTCCGGCATGATGCCGTGCGGGCCCACCCGCGACTCGAAGCATCCGGCGGCTTGGTTGCGGTCCGCGGGCGGTTTGGCGCGCGGGAGGAGGTGTCGTGAGCGGTGGGGATGAGTTGGCCGGCTTGGCCGAGGCCTTCCGCCGCATGGGTGCGGAGCCTGGTCCGGCGGAAGTCATGGCGCGGCAACTACTGAAGCGGGCCGATCAACTTGCGGCGGAGCGGAGCATCAGCCGGGAAGCCGCACTGCGTTGGCTGCTTGAAGCGGTCGCGGAGGGACGCCGGGGCGAGCCACCGCCGCCTCCGCCAAACCGCCCGTGAGGTCTCTGGAAGCCCCACTATCGACCGCCAGCCCGCTTTTTTTGCGGCCTCGCACAAGATTGGTGTTGACGGTGGGAAATGAAACCGGTGCGTTTGAATCAGGATTGTTCCTACAAAATCTACCTCACCATCAACCCTCAGGAGTCATCATCTGAATGAATAAATCCCAGCTTGTCCTTGAAGTGCAGAAATCCCTCGGAGGCGACACCTCCAAAGCCCACGCCGAAAAAGCCGTCGCCGCGGTTATCGAAGCGATCAAAAAGGGCCTGAAGAAAGACAAGGATGGAGTCCAGATCATCGGATTCGGCGCCTTCAAGGTCACCAAGCGGGCGGCCCGCAAAGGCATCAACCCGCAGACCAAGGCGCCCATCAAGATCAAGGCTTCCAAGGCGGTCAAATTCAAGCCCGGCGCGGGTCTGAAGGCGGCCATCTGAAGTTTCCGCGTTACCCCGTAAACCTCCTCTTGCCCGCAGGTCGCCTGCGGGCTTTTTCTTTTCCGCATGCATCCTCTCCACTCCTCGTTTGAGAAACGTTTCGGCCAAGCGCCGGCGGTGATCGCCCGTGCTCCGGGCCGGATCGAGTTCATCGGCAACCACACCGACTACAATGGCGGCGCGGTCCTGGGCGCTTCGATCCAGCAGGGCGTTACGGTGGCGGCCGGCCTCCGCCGGGACGGTTGTATCCAGTTGGCCACGCTCGGCGGGGGACCGGCGGTTCGGCTCGATGAATTGCCGAAGCAGGGGAGGTCCGGATCCGAGTCTTGGATCAACTACCCCGTCGGCGTGGCCTGGGAGTTGTTCCGCGAGCGGACCGATCTCCAACGGCAGGGTTGGAATCTGCTCGTCGAGTCGGATCTGCCGACCGGCGCCGGGCTCAGCAGCAGCGCGGCCCTGGAGCTTTCTTCCGCCCTCGCCCTCCATCATCTCACCGGCCTGGACTGGAGCCGCCGTGAACTGGTGCTGGCGGCCCGGCGGGCGGAGAACGACTTTGTCGGCGTGCCCTGCGGCATCCTCGACCAGGGTGTCTCCGGCTATGGGAGTGAGGATGCACTCGTCTTCATCGATTGTCGCGGTCCCGACTTTTCCACCGTGCCGCTGCCCGCGGGGGTGCGCTTCTGGATTTTCAACACCCACCAGAAGCACGCCTTGGTGGACTCGCTCTACAGCCAGCGGCACAACGAGTGCCGCCAGGCGCTGCGGCTGCTGCAGGCGGCCGGTCGCCGGATCGAGCACCTCATTGACCTTCCGGCGGATGAGGTCGACGCCGCGGTGGCGGAATTTCCGGCGGCGGTGGCACGCCGGGCTCGCCACGTCATCCATGAGCACCACCGGGTCCTGGCCGCAGTCGACCGGCTCGGCGGCGGTGATCTGGCCGGGGTGGGCGAGCTGCTCTACGCCTCGCACCACAGTTCCTCGGAACTCTTTGAAAACGCCACCCCCGAGCTGGATTTCCTAGTCGCCAACCTGCGGGGGCGCCCCGGTGTGATCGGTGCCCGCCTGACCGGCGGCGGTTTTGGCGGCGCGGTCATGGCGGTGACCGATGAGTCATATACCCGCGAAGCGGCCGAAAGCGTGGCCCGCGCCTATCGGGAGCGTTTCGGCTCGCCTTTGGAAATCCTGCCCACCCGGCCCGGTCCGGGAGCCCGGTTGTTGTATCCGGAAGGCTGATGCGGAAAACTCAGCCGCGGGATGGCGCACCCTCGCGGGCCGGTGTTTCCCTTGGATGATGCTTGCGGTAGGCTCGCCGGACGCAAGCCACCACCCCGATGCCGAGTGCCCAGATGAGGGTCAGGAAACCCAGGTGCCGGAATCCGCTCCAGGCCCGCTCGCCCGCCGTGTAGCCAGTCTCCAACGCCCAGCCCACGACGAGGAACACGCCCGCCCCGAGCAGGCCGCCGACCAAGGGCAATCCCAGGGCCAGGGCCAGAAACAGCCCCAAGTACGAGAGGATTTCTCGCGACCGGCTCATGATTGGACTCGTTCGTAGCAAAGAAGAAGGGTGCTCCCCGCGAGGCGGCGGTGGGCGGTGAGTTTCCACGCCGCGGGCGAGGAGGCGGTGCTCAGGCGCACTCCACCGCCAAAGACAAGTGGTTCGACGGTAAGTTTCAACGTGTTGACCAGGTCGGCGGCCAGAAACAGACCATTGATCCCGCCGCCCCCGAGCAGGGCGCAGCGCCGGTGGCCGAGATCGCGGAGACGGGTCACGAGGGCTTCCGGGGGCTCGTCGGAAAACTCCAGCCTGTCCCGTACGGCTTGCTCTTGCCAGCGCTGCGGAGAGCGGGTCAGCACGACCCGCCGCAGGCCCGCCCGGAGTCCCGCCCGGATCCGGTCCCGTGCCGCCAAGTAGGTCGCCGAGCCCATGATGGCGGCGTCGCTGGCTTCCAGTTCGCCGCGAAACCACTCCTGATCCGCGGCCGAAGCGAAGGCGGTGCCAGGTTCGCTGCCACGGGTCAGGCAGCCGTCGAGGGATTGAACGGCGACAAGGGTCAGGCGCATGATGGATGCATGCCTTCCTATCGCCGGGAGAGTGCGGGCGGCAAGCTGTTGCGCACAATTCAGGCGATCTGCCCGGGCCGCTCAAGTGCCGCTCCCCTGCTCCGATGGTGGGATAGCCCCTTCGAAAGGGTTGCCATTGGCATCCGCCTGGCCTACCGACACGCATTCCCAAACAACCATGAAAAAAGCGCTCGTTACCGGCATCACCGGCCAGGATGGCTCCTACCTCGCGGAGCTGCTGTTGGACAAAGGCTACGAAGTCCACGGTGTCATCCGCCGGGCCTCCACCTTCAACACCTCCCGGATCGACCACCTTTACCGCGATCCGCACGTCAACGGAGTCCGGCTTCACCTCCACTACGGAGATCTCGCCGACTCCGTGCAGATGGTGAAGCTGCTCTACGAACTCCAGCCCGATGAAATCTACAACCTCGGCGCCCAGAGCCACGTGCGCGTGTCATTCGACATCCCCGAGTACACCGGCGATGTCGACGGGCTCGGATCCCTCCGCATCCTCGAAGCCATCCGCGAAGCCGGGTTGGTGAAAAAGGTCCGCTACTACCAAGCCTCCTCCTCGGAAATGTACGGCAAGGTCCAGGAAGTGCCGCAGGTCGAAACCACTCCCTTCTGGCCCCGTTCGCCTTACGCCTGCGCCAAGGTCTACGCCTACTGGCTCACGGTGAACTACCGCGAGTCCTACAATCTGCACGCCAGCAACGGCATCCTCTTCAACCACGAATCCCCCCGCCGCGGCGAAACCTTCGTCACCCGCAAGATCACCCGTGCCGCCACCCGGATCAAGGTCGGCCTCCAGGAACACCTCTACCTCGGCAACACCGATGCCAAGCGCGACTGGGGCTATGCCAAGGAATACGTCGAGATGATGTGGCTGATGCTCCAGCAGGACAATCCGGACGACTACGTGGTCGCCACCAACGAAACCCACAGCGTGGCCGAGTTCTGCGAAGAAGCGTTCGGGCACCTCGGGCTGGACTGGAAGCAATACGTCAAGCACGACCCGCGCTACGAGCGGCCCGCCGAGGTCGACCTGCTCATCGGCAACCCGGAAAAAGCCCGCCGCCAGCTCGGTTGGGAGCCACGGGTGCGCTTCAAGGAACTGGTCAAAATCATGGTCGAAGCAGACCTCAAGCTCGCCGAACACGAGCTCGCGGTCGCCGGCCTGGCCGAAAAACTCCCCTGAGCGCGCGCCCATGAATCGCGACGCGAAGATCTACATCGCCGGTCACCGCGGGATGGCCGGCGGGGCCGTCCTCCGCAAATTCACCGCCCTCGGCTGCCCCAACCTGGTGGTGCGCGAGCGCAGTGAGCTCGACCTGCTCTCGCAGGCGGACACCGACGCCTTTTTCCGCCGGGAGCAGCCCGAGGTCGTCGTCC
>REEB01000271.1 GCA_007695295.1 Puniceicoccaceae bacterium | reverse complement strand
CATGGGTGGAGCGTTGGCGGGATCAGTCTTGGCGTGGGGTGAGGCGGTAGGGGGTGGTGAAGGAAAGACTGACGCCATGGGCGCGGATGCTGAGGTGAACGGTGCCCCGTTCATCGGCTTCGGGAACGACCTCCCCGGTGACACGGTGCTCGGTGTCACGGTGGTTGGTGGCCGTACCGGTGAAGGAAATGGCTTCACCGTCACGCAGGCGGGCGAAGGCGTCCCGGTCGAAATCGATCCTGATGGTGCCGCGCTCGTTGAAAAAAAAGAAAGGCACCACCCGCACCGTATAAGGAGCGCTGAAGCGATCCTCGGCCCAGCGCAGCGCCTCGACGGTGAAGTCCACGCGGGCGAGGGCGGCCCGGGTGCTGGCCGGCTCGACCGTGGCAACCCAGTCGGCTGGGTCGGGCGGCGGCGGGGCGCTGCCGCCAGCGGCGGCGGTGGCGCAGGCAAGGCCGAGGGCCAGCAAGGCGAGGATGCTCCGGATCATGGGGCGACGTTGGTCCGGAACCCTGCGCTGGTGCAATCTTTCGCGTTGCCAAGCGGCGTCGGAAAACGACCCTCGGGCCATGCAGAAGCGAGCCCAGGCCACTTGGGGCGGGCGCTTCAGCGAAGGACCGTCCGCCCTCATGCAGGGCTTCAGCGAGTCGGTGTCCTTTGACTGTCGCCTCGCCCCCTACGATCTCAGAGTCAACCGCGCCCACGCGCGGATGCTGTGCGCGGTCGGCCTCTTGGAGGCGGCGGAGTTAAAGGAGATCGAGAGCGGGCTCACCGCCATCGAAGAGCAGGTCCGCGCGGGCAGCTTCATTTGGGATCAGGCGCTTGAAGATGTGCACATGAACCTCGAGCAGGCCTTGGGCCAACTCACGCCCGCGGCCGCCAAGCTCCACACCGGCCGCAGCCGGAATGACCAAGTCGCCACCGATGTCCGCCTGTTCTTCAAAGATGCCGCCGCCGGCCTCGATCGCCGCCTGGCCGGGCTGATGCGGGCGCTGGTCCGGCAGGCCGGCGAGCAGCGGGAGATCCTCATCCCCGGCTATACACACTTGCAGCGGGCCCAGCCCGTTTCCGTGGCCCACCATCTGCTGGCCTACGTGGAGATGCTGTCGCGCGACCGCCTGCGGCTCGCCCAGGCGGCGGATCGCGCCAACTGGTGTCCGCTCGGCTGTGGAGCAATCGCCGGCACGACCCTGCCGATCGACCGGGAGGCGACCGCCCGGGAGCTGGGTTTCGTCGATGCCAAAGGCCGCCCGCGGATCACCCCCAACAGCATGGACGCGGTGGCCGACCGCGACCTCTTTCTCGACTTCGCCCAAGCCTGTGTGGTCATCGGCATTCATCTTTCCCGGATGGCGGAGGATCTCATACTGTGGAGCAGCCGGGAGTTCTCCTTTGTGGATTTACCCGATGCCTTCTGCACCGGCTCCAGTCTGATGCCGCAGAAAAAGAATCCCGACGCCCTGGAGCTGATCCGCGGAAAATCGGGCCGGCTGGCCGGCAACCTCCAGGCTCTGGTGGTCATGACCAAAGGCCTGCCCCTGACCTACAATCGCGACCTGCAGGAAGACAAGCTCCCGATCTTCGACAGTTTCGACCAGGCCGAACTCTGCGTGCGGGTGCTGACCGGGGTGGTGGATGGCATGCACTTTCGGCCCGAAATCTGCGCGGCGGCGGTGGCCGACCCCGCCCTCTTGGCGACCGACTTGGCGGACTGGCTGGTGACGCGGGGCGTGCCGTTTCGGGAGGCCCACCACGCCGTCGGTGCGCTCGTGCGGCGCGGTGAGGAGCTGCGGGTCCCGCTGGACAAAGTGCCGCAGGTGGAAGCGGAAGCGGTGCATGCGGGATTCCAGTCGGGCTGGACGGAGGTCTTTGATCTCGGGAGAGCGCTGCGGGCTCGCGAGCGTCCGGGGATGCCCGGTCCGCGGCGGATCGCCTTCGAGCTCCGGCGGTGGGAGAAAACCCTCGCCGGAGACGGGGAGCAGGTAGGCCGGAAACCCGGTCGATGAATCCGGCCGGCGCGGGCGGGACCCCATTGGCGAACCGACCCTCGTTGCGGCCGTTTCGTCCGGGACTGGTCTTTGGTTTTTTCAACGCCGTCACCTGGCAGGTGGCGCTGGGGACGCCGATGGTGCTCTTTGCCGAGCGGCTGGGGGCGGGACCGGTGGAAGTGGGGGCGGCCTACTCCTTTGTCTTCTTGCTCGCGCCGGTGCAGGTGTTGTCGACGACGCTGTTTTCGCGACTCGGCTACCGGCGCCTCATGCTTCTGGCCTGGGGTGCGCGGAGCCTGTTTCTGCTCCCGCCGCTGGCGCTGGCGTTGCTCGCTCCGGCGGAGGCGCCGCCGTGGATGCTGGGGCTGTTTCTCTTCAGCGTCTTCGGGTTCTGCCTGGTGCGGGCGATGGGCAACGGCGCCTACCTGCCGTGGCTCTACGCGATTCTTCCCCCGGCCGCACGGGGTCGATTCCTCGCCACCGACCAGGTCCTTTCCGGTATCAGCAGTGTGGGGACGTTGCTGATCTGCGCGGGGCTCTTTGCGTTGCTGCAGACCTTTCCGGCCCTGGCGGTGCAGTATGGGATGGCCTTTGCCGGAGCGTGGCTGGGGTGCCTGGCACTCTTCAAGCTGCAGGACGCGCCGCGCCCGGAGGGCATTTCCTTGCGCCGGATCGTGCGGGAAGGGCTGCCGCGGTGCCTGCGACCGAGTCCCTTCCGGCGGTTTCTCCTCGCCAGCCTGCTGTTCGGCACGGCGATGAGTTCCCTGGTGCCGTTTGCCGTCTACTACCTGAAAGTCGAAGCGGATCTCAGCGCCGGGCGGATCGTCTTTTTCACCACGGTTCAGTTCGGTGGCAGCATCGCCGGAGCGCTGATGCTGCGCAGCCTGGTGGACCGAACTGGGCCGAAGCCCTTTTTTCTCCTCGGCATGGGGGCGCACTTGGTGGTGGGCCTGTTCTGGTATGGGTTGGTCTCGGGCCGGGAAGGGTGGATGCCGGTCCTGCCGTGGATGTACGTCCTGCTCGGTGCGGGGGCGGCCTGCTGGTTTGCCGGCACCCTCAATTATCTCCCGCAGATCGTGGAGGAGCGGATGCGGCCGTTGTTGGTGTCCCTGCATGGGGCGAGTGCTTCGCTGGTGGCGGGCGTGAGTCCGGTGCTCTGGGGCATTTTTCTGCGTCCAGAGCCGGGGGAGCGGATGAATCCGGACAACTTCGGGCTGTTCCTGCTTTACCTTTGTCTGGTGGCGGTGGCCTTGGGCTGGATCATGCTGCGCACGCCCATGCAGCGTGGCGAGGACCACACCCCGTTGGCGCTTGGGGCGGGTCTTCTGCGGCCTTTTCGTGGTTTCAGCACGCTGGCGGGCTGGCAGGCCGGCGGCACACGTCCTGCCGGGACCGAAGAAAAGCCGCGATCGAAGGGCTCATCCTCACCTTGCCAGCCCGACCGCTCCGGCGAAGGATAACCGTTACCCATGCCTCCGATTCGGATTCTACCCGACACCGTAGCCAACCAGATCGCCGCCGGCGAAGTGGTCGAGCGTCCGGCCTCGGTGGTCAAGGAGCTGATCGAAAACAGCCTCGATGCGGGGGCGCGGCGGATCGAAGTCGAATTTCGCCGCGGCGGGCGTTCGTTGATCCGGGTGGAGGACGACGGAGCCGGCATGAGCCGCGACGACGCCCTCCTCTGCCTGGAGCGGCATGCGACCAGCAAAATCCGCCGGGCCGAAGATCTCGGGCGGATCGCGAGCTTCGGGTTTCGCGGCGAAGCGCTGCCGAGCATTGCCAGCGTCTCTCGCTTCACCCTCCAGACACGGACGGCCGAAACAGAGCACGGCACGGAAATCGTGGTCAGCGCCGGCCGCATCCTCGAGGTCAAGGATTGCGGGATGCCGGTCGGGACGCGGGTTTCGGTGGCACATCTGTTTCACCCGGTGCCGGCCCGCCGCAAGTTTCTCCGCACGGATGCGACCGAGTCCGCCCATATCATCCAGACCGTGCGCCTGCATGCACTGGCCGCGCCGGGCGTGGCCTTCTCTCTGCTCGGAGACGGGCGCACCCTCTTCCGCTCCGGAGCGGAGGCGACCCTCGAGGACCGGGTTAGGACGATCTTCGGTCCCACCATGGAAAACGGACTGCTCCCGGTTCGCGCCCGGGAAGGCGACCTGGCGCTCACCGGGCTGGTCGGCAAGCCCGGGATCACCCGCAGCACCCGCCATGAAATCGCGACCTTCGTCAACCGGCGTCCGGTCGACAGCCGCACCATGACCTATGCAATTCTGGAATCCTACCAGACCCTCCTGCCCCGCGGACGTTTTCCGGTGGCCTTTCTCTTTTTGGAACTGCCACCCGCCTTGGTGGACGTAAACGTACACCCCTCAAAGCGCGAAGTCCGTTTTCGGGAGGAGCCGCTGGTGCGGGGCTTCACCATCCGCTCGGTCCTGACTGCGCTGGGTGCGGAGATGCCGCGGCCGGTGTCAGCGGCTCCGCCGCCCGCCTCCGCGCCGGCTGCTTCGGGCGACCGCCGCCCCGCGCCGATGCCGCCCGCTCCGCCGACGCCGCCCGCCTCGCAGTCTTCCGCGCCTCAGCAAATTCTGAAACAGCCCCCCGCGACCCGCCACCGGGGACCACTCCCGCCGCCAACGGGCGCCGTCCCTTCCACGGACCGGCGGCCACCGGATCCGGCCGGCGCCGGGCGTGCTTCGACGCCTCCGGAGGACCCCCTTGGCTCCGGCGGCTGGACTTTGGTGGGCTGGCTCGATGACCACCTCGCCCTTCTCTCCACGACCGGCGGGCTGATCGTACTCGATGTGCGGGCGGCCCGCCAACGCATCCTCTTTGAGAGGATCGAAGCCGCCTATCTCGAGGGAGGGCCGGTTTCGCAGGACTTGCTCATTCCGGTGCCCCTGGAGCTGGATCCGATTGCGGCGGCCCTGCTTGTCGATCATCTGGAGCTTTTCGCGCGCACCGGTTTCCGGATCGAGCCCTTCGGGCGAAACTTTTTCCGGATCGAGAGCGTGCCGGACTGGCTCGAGCCGGGCGATGCCGCCGATCTGATCCGCGATCTCGTCGCCCTCGCCCGGGCCGGGCGGCTCGCCGCCGGCCGCCCCGGTCCCGCGGCCGAAGAAATCGCCCGCCGGGCGGCGATCCGGGCCGGCCGCGAAGAAGCCCCGCGCGACGCTCCCGGCCTGCACCGCCTCATGGTGGCCCTCCTTCACTGCCGGCATCCGCAGACCAGCCCCACCGGCTCGCTGGTGTATTTTCAGCTCTCCCGGGCGGAGATCGAGAGGCGGCTGCACCGGGGGCAGAGCCGGGGGGACAAGGAGCTGGATTGATCCGGCACGGGCTTTGCTCACTTCGGTTTTACAATCGGCGGCCGATAAACTCGGGATTGAAACCTCCGGGCCGGCGGACAAGCTGGCACGAGCCGTCACCCACGATTCAGATCATGCCTACCACGACCAAAAAAAACCCGGCCAAGAAAGCGGCCGCCCAAGCGAAGTCCAACCAACCTCCCCGCAAGGGTTTCAAGTTTTCCGTCGAGCCCGACGCCGAGGGACTGAAGTTCTCCATCGTCAACCACCTCCGCTACACCCTGGCCCGCGACCCCTACACCGCCACCTTGCGGGACTGGTGGCTCTGCACCTCGATGGCGGTGCGCGACCGCATCATCGAGCGGATGATCAAAACCCAGGAAACCCACAACCGCAAAGACGTCCGCCGCACCTACTACCTTTCGCTGGAGTACCTGATGGGCCGGATGATGACCAACAACCTCATCAACTCCGGTCTGCTCGAATCCACCCGCACCGCCCTCAAGGAGCTGGGCATCGACTTGGACGTGCTCAGAGAAGAGGAAGTCGACATGGGCCTGGGCAACGGCGGCCTCGGCCGGCTGGCGGCCTGCTTTCTCGACTCCCTCGCCACCCTCGACCTGCCCGCGGTCGGCTACGGCATCCACTATGAGTACGGGCTCTTCCGCCAGGAGATCGCCCACGGCCACCAAGTGGAGCACCCCGACAACTGGACCCGCTACGGCACGCCTTGGGAGATCGTCCGCCCCGAATACACCCAGCGGATCAAGATTTATGGCCGGGTCGAGATGGATTTCGACGATCTCGGCGACAGTTGTCCCCATTGGGTGGATACGCAAGAGCTGCTCGGAGTGCCCTCGGACATCCCCATTTGCGGCTACGGTGCGCGGACGGTGAACTTTCTCCGCCTCTGGTCCTCGCGGGCCTCGGAAGAGTTCGACCTGCGGGTCTTCAACGAGGGCGGCTATGTCGAGGCGGTGCGCGAAAAGGCCGTCGGCGAAACCGTCTCGAAGGTTTTGTATCCGAACGACAAGACGGAAAACGGCAAGGAGCTGCGCCTGGTGCAGCAGTATTTTTTCGTGGCCTGCTCACTGCACGACATCATCCGACGCTACCGCAAAACCCACGAAGGATGGGATGCCTTCACCGATAAAGTCGCCATCCAGCTCAACGACACCCATCCGGCTCTGGCGGTGGTGGAGCTGATGCGGTTCCTGATCGACGAGGAAGGGCTCGGCTGGGACCATGCCTGGAGCATCACCACCGGCGTGATGGCTTACACCAACCACACCCTGCTGCCGGAAG
>REEB01000251.1 GCA_007695295.1 Puniceicoccaceae bacterium | reverse complement strand
CGGGTGAGAAAGATGGGCTCGCCGTCGGCGGCGATGCGGAAGTTGGTGTGGAGGTAGGGGGTCGGCTGGAAGAGGTGTTGGCCGGGGACGGGGCGCTGGAGGGTGCCATTTGGCAGGCGCCAGCCGACCGCGAGATTGTCACCGCCGGCGCCTTCCTTCATGAGAGCGGAGATATAGTAGTACTCGCCCTCGACGAGAGGGATGGTGGCGGACTGCTGCTCGGGGTATTTGTCCCACTGGCGGGAGGAGGTCCAGCCGGGGACGGAGGCGATCTCGACGGCTCCGGCGGGGCTGGAGTTGGGGCTGAGGAGGAGGAGTCCGTTGTCGTCGCTGGCGATCCAGAAGGTGTAGTTGCCGGTCTGGGGGGCGCGGATGAGGCCGTGCATGCGCTGGCCGTAGTCATCATCGATGTTGGACGGGGCCTCGAAGAGGTGGGTGACGATGTTGGTGGAGGAGGGGTGTTCGGGGAAGGTGGGGTGCTCGATGAGGTCTGCGATGGTGGAGCCGGGAATGCCTTCGAATACTTCACGGAGGAGACCGGGCGCGGGCTCCGAGCCCGCGGGTGCGCGGTCTTTGCCGCTGGCCCAGACAACGAGGTAATCGCCGGGAGCGATGACCACGCCGGCGGGAAACGTCCAGCGGGTGTGGTTGTCGGGATCGTCGGAGAGGTGCCAGCCTTCGAGGTCGACGGGTTCGGTGCCGGTGTTGTAGAGCTCGATCCAATCCTCGAAGTCGCCATTTTCATCGGCGATGGTGGCGCTATTGGAGGCGACGATCTCGTTGAGGACGACGGAGGCGCCGAGCGGGGAAAAGGACGCGGCGAAGGCCAGGAAGGCCAGGCAACGGAGGAACGCAGACAAGTTAGAAAGCATCGCTGGGATGGATTCCGGCAGGAGGATGAGGAATAACGGGGTGGCCCGGGAAGGGGACCCGTGCGGAGAGGGGATACGGGTTACCTTCGGAAATCGGCGCAATTTGGCAAAGCGAAAGGGCGGAAAAAGCATCTTGGCAGGGGGAAAGGTGCGTTTATCCATACACCTCCCCGGTGGAGGGGGCTGGATCGGCCGGTCGATTCAAAGCAGGGGGGCGAGCAGGCGGCAGACGTCTTCGCCCAGTCCGGTGAAGAAGCCCGGTTTTTCGGGGCGCACCTTAAAGAACGGTCGGCTGGCGGAGACGAGATCCTTGATCCAGCGTTCCACTTCCAGGACATCCTGCGGCGTGAAGAAAAAGACTCCGACCTCATAATTGACGAAAAGGCTGCGGAGGTCGAGGTTGGCCGATCCGGTCATGGCGATGCGGTTGTCCACAAGGATGACCTTTCCATGGACCATGCCCGGCATGTAATGGAGGACTTGGGCACCGGCTTGGAGGAGTTCGCGGAGAAAGTGGGAGCGTGCGAAATCGGTGATCGGGTGATTGGAGCGATTGGGTACGATGAGGGTGACATTGCGGCCGCTGCGGGCCTTGACCATGAGGGTTCGGAGGAGCACCTCGTCGGGGATGAAGTAGGGCGTGACGAGGGTGACCGTGTGGTCGGCTTCCTGGATCATGGAGAGGATGGCCTCGTAGAGAGGGTCGCCGGGCACATCAGGGCCGCTGGCCATGATCTGCACCTCGCTGGCACCGCTGGTGGCGAGCGGATCCTCATCGGCTGGCGGTGCGGGAGGCAGCTCGACCTCGCCCGGGCTGGCATGGCCGGAAGCAAAGGCCCAGTCGGCTTCGAAAATGGCGGCGAGGTCGCGGGCGGCGGGGCCGGTGATGTGGGCGCCGAAATCGCGCCAGCGGGTCGGGAGCGGTGTCGGCCCCATGTACTCGAGAGCGATGTTGTGGCCTCCGACCATGCCGCTGGCGCCGTCGAAGAGGATAATCTTGCGGTGATTGCGGAGGTTGGCGGACCAGCGGGACTGGATGGGGAGGACCGGCATGAAGCGCTCGATGCGGCCGCCGGCCGAGCGGATGGGGTCGAGAAAGTGGCCGCGGGTTTTGAGGCTGCCGAGAGCGTCGATGAGGACGCGGACCTTGATGCCTTCGGCGGCGCGGCGGGCGAGGGCTTGAACGAGGGCTTTGCCGACCTGGTCGCGGCCGAGGATGAAAGTCATGAAGTCGATCGAGTGGCGGGCGCGGTTGATCGAATCCATGAGCACCTGGTAGGCGGTGACGCCGTCGCCGAGAAAGCGGACCCGGTTGCCGGCGGAAGGCGGGAGCAGGCTGGTGCCGTACTGCACATGGAGCGGTGGCGGATCCCGGGTGGGTGCGGAGGATGGACGGATTTCGAGGGCGGAGGAGAAGCGACCTTTTTCAGCGGCGAGGCGCCTGAGTTTGCGGCCGCCGAGGAGGAGGTAAAGCGGCACGCCGAGGTAGGGGATGAGGACAATGACCAGCATCCAGGCGAAGGTATTGCCGGGCTGGCGCTTCTCCTTCATCAGCCGTGCGATGAGGACAAAGGCCAAGCCGAAGCCGAAGATGGTGCCCAGGTGGGGGAAAAGACCCTCAAGAACCGGGAATCGCTCCATGGAAAGACATCAGGCCGCGATGGCGACGCCCTCGTGGCGGAGGAGCCAGGCCTTGCGCCAGAGGCCGCAACTGAAGCCGGTGAGGCGGTCGCCCCGGCCGAGGACCCGGTGGCAGGGGATAACGATGGGGATGGGGTTGGAGCGGCAGGCGAGACCGGCGGCGCGGAAAGCGCGGGGGTTGCCGGCCCGTTGGGCAAGCTCGGCGTAGGAAACGGTCTGGCCAAAGGGGATGCGGGAGAGCTCGCTAAGGGCCTTGGCGGTGAAGCCCTCGAAAGGCAGGTCGAGGGGGAGGTCAAACACTTGGAGCCGGCCCGTGAAGTAGCCGCGGAGTTGGCGGCGCACCTCGCGGGCGAGGGATGATTCAGGGGTGGAAACCGCCGCGGCGGGAGCGGGATCGGTGAAGCCGAGGCGACAGAGGAAGTCTCCCCGCAGGCAGAACTCCAGTGGACCGAGAGGGGTGGATTCAACCGACCGGTAGTCGAAAGTCCGGTCTTTCATGGTGGGAAGTCTGGCAGGGGTGGAAGGATTGGCAATCCCCGGTATGCGGAACTGAAGCAGATCCGGAACGTCGCCGGGATCGTGCACCCGAGGGCGGGCGGGTGTCCGCGGGTGGGTGACGGAGAGGAGGGGCGGATGGCGGCTTGGGAAAGGAAACCCCGCCGGCAGGGAGACCGGCGGGGTCCGGGAGTTCCTCCGCGGGGCAAGAAGGCGGCCCCGTGTCAGGAAAAATCAGTAGGCCGACTTGGGTGGGAAAAGGACGGCCTTGGCGGTGGCGAGGATAATCTGGATGTCGAGCAGGAAGGACCAGTTGTTGATGTAGGTGATGTCGTAGGAGATGCGCTGCTTGAGCGATTCCAGCTCGGAGACCTCGCCGCGGAAACCCTTGCATTGGGCGAGGCCGGTGATGCCGGGTTTCACGAGGTGGCGGGTGTAGTAGGTTTTGAGGATTTTGCTGAACTCGACATCGTGGTTGATGAGGTGGGGGCGCGGGCCGGCCACGCTCATGTCGCCGAGGAGAACGTTGATGAACTGGGGGAGTTCATCGAGGCTGGTGCGGCGGAGGAAGCGGCCGAAGGCATAGATCCGGTCGTCGTCCTTGGTGGCCTGCCGGGCCCGCTGGCCATCCTGAGGGTCGGAAAGGTGCATGGTGCGGAACTTGATGATCTGGAACGTCCGCTTGGTGATGCCGGTGCGGGGCTGGGTGTAGAAGACCGGGCCGGGGGACTGGCGCTTTTGGGCGAGATAGACGCAGAGCGTCAGCGGGGGGAGGACAAAGGCGACGATGGGGAGGGAGAAAGCGATGTCGAAGAGACGTTTGATGAAGCGGTTGATGGGATTTTCGAGGGGTTCGTCCTGAAGGGTGAAGAAGGTGAACTCGCCCTCGTGATCGACGACGATGCGGTGCTGGTAGTGGTCTTCCCAGTTGTTGTAGATGCGGATGCGGCAGCCATGGCGGGTGGCGTCGTCGATGACGGTGCTGGCGGTGTCGGGCGGGAGGTAGTTTTGTAGCAGGATGACCTGGCCGACAGGTTGGTTGGAGAGGATTTGGTTGAGGTCCGCGATGGTGCCGAGACGGGCGAGAGGCAGGCTGACTTCTGGGTCGGGCTCCTCGTTGGAGAGGTAACCGACCGGATCGACGCCGAGGTAGGCCTTTTCGCGGATCCAGCGATCGAGCCTGGCGATGGAATCGGCTCCTCCGATGAAGAGGGTGGGCACGCGGTGGGTCTGGAAGATGATCCGGCAGAGGAGCCGGGGCAGGTAGCGGTTGCAGAGGAGGAGAAGAAGGGCGGCAAAAACCAGGAAGCCGGCGAGAAAGAGGCGGCTCATGGCGGCGTCCTTGGCGACGACCACGAAGGCGAACAGCACCAAGGCGAGGCGGAGCATCTGCTGCTGGGTGAGGCGGAGGGATTCCAGCCAAGTGAGCCGGGGGAGTTTCTGGGACCAGGCGTGAAAGGTGCGCAGCGCGAGCAGGGTGCCGCCGACGACGAGGAGAAAGTAAGTGCCGATGCCATAAAAGGAGATCAGCTCGATGAGCCCGCTGGATTGCACGGCGAAGTGGTAGCCGTAGAACAGGGCGGACATGAGAATGAGCACCCACAATCCATGCAGGGTGGTCAGGCCTTCTTGACGATTTTTCAACATACGCGGTTTCCTCCCGAGTGATCGGTGTGTTGAGGATGAGTGAGTCCACCGCACTCCCTTACGGTAGGACTCCAGCTTAGCATAAAGGCCGCTCCCCAAACAATAGGGAGGGTCCTGCTCATGCGTTAGGGGAAATCCTTAGGTAGGGCGCGGGGCCGGAGGGGGTGAAAGTCCGCCCGTGCGGTGGATGGGGTTCTTCCTGTTGCGGCCGCCAAAAAAGTTTCAGTTCGTCGCTTGCGGCTCCGGAGAAGTGTGCTTTGTTGCCGTCATCCTGCATAGCAGGAGTTTTGGGGTAACAAGTAGAAAATAATGGCGGGCCGCTTAGGGGTAGGCGGCCCGCCTTCTTTTTGGCGGGGGACTATCGTGCGGGGGGCGAATCCACTTGGCTTCGGAACGCCGATCCGTTAAGGCCGGCTTGGCAAAAGTGCCGTAAAATCTGCCGTGACTATCCTCATCATCGAAGACCAGGGCCTGTTTCGCGAGTTTCTGGGCAAGTTGTGCGGCCGGCTGTTTCCCGGCGCCGAGGTGCTGTGTGAGCGCGACGGTGCGGTCGGCCTGGAGCGCAGCCGAACGGCCGAGCCGGATCTTATCCTGATCGATCTCAACCTCCCTGACATGGATGGCCTGCAACTGATGGAGCTGTTGGTCGCGGAAGCCGGCCCCGCGACCAAAGTTCTGGTGCTTTCCTCGCGCCGGGATCCGGTGGCGATCGAGCGGGCGTTGCGGGCAGGGGTGGACGGCTATGTGGACAAAGTGGATCAATCCATCGAGGTGCTGGAGGAGGCTGTAAAGAAAGTCATTGGCGGCGGGGTTTATTTCTCTCCGGTGGTGGTGGAAGTGCGGCGGAAACTGCGGGCGGATCCGCTGGCCTTTTCAAAGGTTCTGACGGCTCGGGAGCAGGAGATACTGCCGCTGCTCGGGCGCGGTCTCTCCAACGAAGAAGCGGCCGGCGAGCTGAACCTTAGTCCGGCCACCGTTTTGACTCACCGGCGCAATGTTATGCGCAAGCTCGGCCTGCACAGCACCTGCGAGTTGATCCGCTATGCGCAGGACAATGGGTTTGTGAGTTTCAGCCAGTGATGCCGGCGAGATTGCGATCCACGGCGGCCTTCATGTCGAGAATGACGGAGCGGAGTCGGTCGAAGGCGCCGGCAGCCGTCGACCAGTCCTGCTCGCGAATGACATTCTGGAGCTGGCCAGCGGCCTCGAGAGCGGGGCGGTAGCGGATCAAGGACAGGTGGGAAAGCACCCGGTGGGCGCACTCGCCGGCCTGGGGAACGCTGCGGGCGGCCAGGGAAGCGGAGAGCGCATCGAGTTCCTTGTCGAGGTCATTGAAAAAATCCTCCGTGAGCGAAGAGAGCCGCTCCGGGCTGTTGTCGGCCATGAAGCGCAGACTCCCGAGGTCGGGAGCGGCCTCGCCGGAAGGGGGGGGCGCCGGCGGGGGCGGGGAGTTGGAGTCCTGCAGGAGGCCGTGAAAAGCAAGTGCGCTGGCGAGGGTTTCCAGGCTCAGCGGCTTGGCGAGTACGCCGGCGAAAGGTCCGTTGGCTCCCGGTGCGGCCTCGACATCGGCCGTCACGGCGAGCAGGACCGGTGGTGGTCGCCGGATGGCCTCGGAGGCGAGGGTTCGGGCGAGGTCGGCGCCCCAGGCATTGCCGAGGTGGAGGTCGATGAAGGCGGCGTCAAAATCAATCATGATCCAGGCTTGGCGTGCTTCCTCGGGGGTGGCTGCGTCGGTAACCCGGCAGCCGAGGCTTTCGAGGTAGCCGCGAAGAACGAGCCGGTTGAAAGCGAGATCTTCGACGATGAGAACCTGCGGCGGGTGGGGTGGGCTGGTTCTGGCCGGTGGAGGGCGGGGGGGGGGTGGTTGGCCGGGGCCGGGCGTGGCGCCGGGAGGGTAGGGGGGCCCCGGGGCGGGCGGCCGCGCCACCCCCAAAATGGGCCCCCCCCCCGGGGGGGG
>REEB01000270.1 GCA_007695295.1 Puniceicoccaceae bacterium | reverse complement strand
CCGCTGCCCGTGCGCCGCACCAAGGCCGTCTTTCTGCTCCACTCCGGCACCTTCGTCCGCCCCGACCAACGACCCGGCAGCTACCGCCTCGAGGCTCGCGACGGCACCACCGTCGAGCTCGAACTGACCGCACCGGATGACTCCAGCGGCACCCCACCCACCATCCAGGACTGGTGGTCGATCTACCCCGCCATCACCGGCGAAAACATCCGCCCGTGGCCGATCATCGATCCACTCGGCGAAGACAGCCTCATCGGTCACCTGCACCTTCTCCGCTGGCAGCCGGGCCCCGCACCCAAGGCCTGGCGAAAGCTCCACATCCACGGCCCCGACCACCCCCCCGGCTCGCTCGCCCTGCTCGCCGTCACCCTCCTGCTCGAACCCCGGCGCCAGTCCAAAGACTGAGCCCGCCACGGCCGCACCAGTCCGCCTCCCGACAGGACCCACCCCTGCCAAGGCCCTCCGCCCTTGCCCCGGAGGCCTCCACCCTCATCCTGCCTGCCCGAAACCTTTCCTGATAGCATGACGCACCCCCGCCGCATCCTCTTCGTCTGCATGGGCAACATCTGCCGCTCCCCCACCGCCGAAGGCATCTTCCGCACCCTCCTGGCCGGGGAACCACCCGGTGACAGCGCCATCACCTGCGACTCCGCCGGCACCATCGGCATGCATGCCGGGCATCCCGCCGACGCCCGCATGGCCCGCGCCGCCGCCCGCCGCGGCTATCGGCTCGAAAGCCGCGCCCGTCAAGTCCGCCCCACTGATCTCGAAACCTTCGACCTCATCCTCGCCATGGATCGCGAAAACCTCGCCGACCTCCGCCGCCTCCCGGGCGCCCGCGAGGCCGCCGCCAAAATCCGCCTCGTGACCGATTTCTCCGATCACCACCGCGGCCGCGAAGTCCCCGACCCCTACTACGGCGGCGAGCGCGGCTTCGAGGAGGTGCTCGACATCCTCGAAGACGCCTGCCGCGGCCTCCTCCGCCACCTCGCCCACCCCTCCCCCGCCGATCCCCGTTCATCATGAAACGCCACACCCGCATCGACATCGATGGAGAGTCTTTTCTCCTCAATGGCAAACCCACGTATCCAGGCCTCACCTACAACGGCATCCGGCTTGAAGGCCTGCTGCTCAACTCCCGCATGGTCCAGGGCGTCTTCGAGGATCTCAATCCCGAGACCCGCGACCTCTGGGCTTACCCCGACGGCACCTGGGATCCCGGCCGCAACACCCGCGAGTTCATCGAGGCCATGCCGCAGTGGCGGCGGGCCGGCCTGCTCGCCTTCACCATCAATTTCCAGGGCGGCAGCCCCACCGGCTACGGCCAGGCGAAGCCCTGGATCAACAACGCCTTCGAGGCCGACGGCGCCCTCCGGCCCGATTACGCCGAGCGCATGCGCCGCATCATCGACCGGGCCGACGAGCTCGGCATGGCCGTCATCCTCGGTTTCTTCTACTTCGGCCAAGACCAGCATTTGAAGGATGAGGCCGCCGTCCTTCGCGCCACCGATGAGGCTACCGACTGGATCCTCGGGCACGGCTACCAGAATGTCCTCGTCGAAACCGGCAATGAAATCGACGCCCGCGCCTACAACCACGCCATCATCCGTCCGCCCCGCGGCGCCGAGCTGGTCACCCGCATCCGGGACCGCTCCCGCGGCCGGGTCGCCAACACCGCCGGCCACCTCCACGTCGGCGCCAGTTTTTCCGGCAACAAAATCCCCACCCCGGAAATCGTCGCCGCCTCCGACATCATCTACCCCCACGGCAACGGCGTCGGTCCGGCGCTCACCGGCGATCCCGCCCGCATCCGTGAAATGGTCCGCCAAATCCGCGCCCTGCCGGCCTACCGCGGCCAGCCCATCGTCTTCAATGAAGACGACCACTTCGCCTTCGACCAGCCCGACAACCATTTCCTCGCCGCTCTCGGTGAGGGAGCGTCCTGGGGTTATTTCGACTACCGGATGAAGGACGAAGGTTTTGCCGAGGGCTACCAATCGGTGCCCGTGGATTGGGGCATCGGCTCGGAGCGCAAGCGCGGTTTCTTCAACCTGCTTGCCAAGATCACCGGCAGCGACTTCCGGGCCTGATCCCGTGGCCGACCTCCCCTCCGAGACCCTCGCCGCCATCCTCCGCACGACCGCCCCCGCCGCTGGCTTCAATCCGGAGAATGCCCGCGTTGCACCGGTATCAGGCGGCTGTATCCACGACGCTTGGACAATCGAAACCCCGGACCGGCGGTTTTTTCTCAAAACCGGTCCAGCCGCCACCGCTCCCGTACTCCGTGCCGAGCGCACGGGGCTCGAGGCCATCGCCGCCACCGAGACCATCCGCGTGCCACGCTCGCTGGCCTGCGGGGTGGCCGCGGACCACGCCTTCCACCTCATGGAGTTTCTCCCCCTGGCCGGACCTCTGCCCGCCGCGGGCGAGGCACTCGCCGGCTGCCTCGCCGCCCTCCACCGCCACCGGGGACCCGCCTTCGGCTTCGTCGAGGACAACTTCATCGGAGTCACCCCCCAGTCCAACCTCCCAAC
The DNA here is from genome assembly GCA_007695295.1 of Puniceicoccaceae bacterium. Classification (GTDB taxonomy): domain Bacteria; phylum Verrucomicrobiota; class Verrucomicrobiia; order Opitutales; family Opitutaceae; genus REEB01. The sequence continues at coordinate 4,136 of REEB01000270.1, read as the reverse complement.
TTGCGAAGACTGGACCGCTTTCTTCCGCGAGCGACGGCTCCGCCCGATGGTCGAAGGCTGCGCCCGGCGCGGCCTCGACCCCGCCCCGGGACGACGGCTCTGCGACCGCCTTGGCCGCCTCCTCGCCGGCCACCAACCACCCGCCGCCGTCCTTCATGGCGACCTCTGGTCCGGCAACGTCGGCTTTCTCGACGACGGCACCCCCGTCATCTACGACCCCGCCGCGCACTGGGGCGACCCGGAGACCGACCTCGCCTTCGCCCGGCTCTTCGGCGGCTTTCCTTCGGGTTTTTTCGAGGCCTATGCCGAGGCTTATCCTTTTCCCGAGGGCTGGCGGGAGCGCGTCCCGCTCTACCAGTTGTATCACCTTCTCAACCACGGCATCCACTTTGGCGGCGGCTACCTCGCCCAGGCGGCGGAAACCATCCGGCGGCTGCTCGCCGCCGCCGGGTAGATCGGCCTCAGTCCAGCTCCAACAACGGTCGGCGCAACGGGGCGGTCAGCTCGCTCAAACGCAGCCGCTGGCACCCCCCGGCATCGAAATTCTCCGGCGCCAGCCAGCGCTCGAAGGCCGCTTCCAAGTGGAGCCAATCGCTGTCGGTGATGGCATACCAGGCCGTGTCGCGGTTGCGGCCCTTGACCACGGCGGCCTGGCGGAAGACGCCCTCGAAGGAAAACCCCAGCCGCCGCGCGGCCGCCCGCGAGGCGGCGTTGAGCGCATCGCACTTCCACTCATAGCGCCGGTAGCCGAGGGCAAAGGCCCGCCGCATCATCAGCACCATCGCCTCCGTCGCCGCCGGGGAGCGCCGCAGGGCCGGGGAAAAATGAATGTGTCCGACTTCGATCGACCCCGCGGCCGGCCGGATCGAGAGGTATGCGGCCAATCCCGCCGCCGTCCCCGCGCCGGTGGGCACGAGGGCGTAAAACAATGGATCCGCCGAGCCCGCGCAAGCTTCGAGCCAGCCGCGCAAAGCCGCCGCGTCTCCAAAAGGTCCATACGGAAGGTAGGTCCAGCCGGCGCCACCGGCATCGGCGGCAAAGGCCTCCGCCAGCGCATCCGCGTGCACCGCGGGATCGAGCGGCTCCAGCCGGCAGCGAGGGCCAGCGATCGTTTCAGCCGGCGGCGCGGGCGGCGGCCGCCAGTCCGGCAGGGGCCGGCCGAGGGGCGGAAGAGGCGGGGCGGAGTCCGCGGGCATGGGCGGGGCGTTGACGGCGGTCAGTTCTCGGTGAGAACCGTCACCGGTTTGCCGCCCGGCCATTCCTTCACATGGAGGTCGCGCTGCGGGTAGGGGATCTGGATGCCGTATTTCTTGAACATCTCCCAGATGAGAAAATTCACCTCGCTGCGCAAGGCGTTGGGCTTCTCAAAGAGCGTGTCCGACCAGACCCGCAGCTCAAATTCGAGGGCGGAATCGCCAAAGGCCAGAAACCGGGCCGCCGGGGCGGGTTGCTTGAGCACATGGGGCGCTGCTGCCGCCGCCTCGAGCAGGGCCTTCTCCACCAGGTGAACATCGCTGTTGTAGTGGACGCCGACGGGCATTTTGAAACGCACCCGGTTGTCGTTGTGACTGAGGTTGGTCACCCGCCCGGACACGAACTCCGCGTTCGGCACGATGATGTCGATGTTGTCGTTGGTCCGCACCGTGGTGCTGCGGGCTCGGATATCGACTACGCTGCCCTCCAGGTCGCCGACCACGATCCGGTCCCCCACCTTCACCGGCCGCTCCAGGAGCAGAATCAGGCCGCTGACAAAGTTGTCCGCCACATTGCGCAGGCCGAAGCCGATGCCGAAGGACAACGCCCCCAGGATCAAAGTGAGGGTGGCGAAGTTGAAGCCCGGCAGCATCACCGGAAGAATGCTGAGGATGCCGACCAGCAGGATGAAATAGCCCGCCAGCGAACCCACCGCATTGGCCACCCCCACGCTCAAGCCCGCCCGTGGCAGCAGCCGCTGCGCGAGCAGCTTCTTCACAAACGAGGCCAACACCGACACCAGCAGCAGCAAAAGAAACCCCACCAGCACCGAAAGCGGGGTGATGGTGAAGTTGCCGAAGACGTATTCGCGGGTCAGCCAGTCAGCCATGGCGGAGTTGCATGCACCGGTCTGCACGGTCACGGAAGCGGTGGCAACCCGGGAGTCACCACTCCCCCGAGGTTCTTGCCATCCCCCGCTTCTTCCACCCATGGTGGAGAAAGATCATGAGTTCATCCGAAAACGCCCCCACCGGCTCCGGCCCCTTTCTCCCGCGCGGCGATTTCCAGACCATTGAGTCTGGCGACGCCTTCATGCCCAAGTTCGACGAGCACGGGCTCATCCCCTGCATCACGGTGGACGCGGCCACCAACGAGGTCCTCATGTTTGCCTACATGAACGCCGAGGCCCTCGAGCACACCCTCGCCACCGGCCGCGGCACCTACTACAGCCGCTCCCGCCGCAAGCTCTGGAAAAAAGGCGAAGAGTCCGGCAACGTCCAGCAGGTGCGCGAACTGCTCACCGACTGCGATCAGGACGTCATCCTGATGAAGGTCGAGCAGATCGGCGGCGCCGCCTGCCACACCGGCCACCGCTCCTGCTTTTTCCGCCGGATCAACGATGCCCGCACCCTCGGGCACACGGGCCGGGAACGGGTCTTCGATCCGGAAAAAGTCTACCGCAAGTAGTCCGACCTTCAGCCGCGGCCGCGCCGCAGCCCGCCCTGCCCGAGCACGGCCAGGATGGCTTTCTGCATGTGGAGCCGGTTCTCCGCCTGGTCGAAGACGATCGACTGCGGACCGGCCAGCACGGAGGCTTCCACTTCCTTGCCCGGATAGGCGGGCAGGCAGTGCATGAAGAGCGCGTCCGGCTTGGTCCGGGCCATCAGCGAGCCCGTGACCGCATAGGGCCGCATCTGCTCGATCCGCTCAGCCGACTCCTCCTCCCTGCCCATGCTCACCCAGACATCGGTGTAGAGCACGTCGGCCCCCTCAGCGGCAGCCTCCGGGTCGGTGGTGAAGGAAAAGGAACCGCCGCCCAGCGAAGCAGCCCGGGCCGCCAGCTCCGCGATCTCCGGGCCGGGGGCGAAGGCTTCCGGGCCGGCCAGGCGCAGCTTCATCCCGAGCAGGCCGGCACCCAGTATCCAGGAGTTGGCGACATTGCAGGCGCAGTCGCCGAAGAAGGCCACGGTGCGCCCGCGCAGCGCCGCCAGCGGGTCGCCGTCCGTCCCGGCCCAGCGCTCGCTCAGGCTGAAGGCATCGGCGAAGATCTGGCAGGGATGGAGAAAGTCGGTGAGGGCGTTGATGACCGGGATGGAGCCTTCGCGGGCCAGCGTTTCCACATCGGCGTGATCGAAGGTCCGGACGATGAGGCCGTGCAGGTAGCGCGAGAGCACCCTGGCGGTGTCGGCGATCGACTCGCCCCGGCCGAGCTGGATGTCGTTTTTGCTCAGGAAGAGCGCATGCCCTCCGAGCTCGCGGATGCCGACCTCGAAGGAGACCCGCGTGCGGGTGCTGGACTTCGTGAATATCAGCGCCCACGTCTGCCCGGAAAGAACGGGCGGCACATGCCCGCCGCGGTTCTTCTTGAAGGTGGCGGCGAGGGCGAAGAGTTCGGGAAGTTGGGCGGGGGAGAAATCGGTTTCGGCGAGCAGGTGCTGCATGGCAATAATCAGTGGGTTGGCTGGAAGGGAGGCATCCGCCGCTCAGGCGGCGGAGGTGGAGGCAAAGACCGACCGCAGCCGGCCGACCGCCGCGGTGAGTTCATCCGCGGTCGCGGTCAAAGGGGGGAGGAGCCGGATGGTGTTGCCGCCGGCCGCGGGCACGAGCAGCCCGGCCTCGCGCAGGGCCGCCACCACCGGGGCCGGGTCCACCGCCAGCCCGAGGCCGATCATGAAGCCGCGGGCGCGCACCTCCCTGACCAAGGCCGGGAAGGAGGCCGCCAGCTCCCGCAGTTGCCCGTGCCAAGCCGGCGCGAGGCGCTTGACCGCCCCGAGGAGGTCCTCCCGCTCGATCGTGTCGAGCACGGCCAGCGCCGCCGCGCAGGCCAGCGGAGTGCCGCCAAAGGTGGTCCCGTGACTGCCGGGAGTGAACAGCTCCGCCGCCTCCCCGGCGGCCCAGATCGCCCCGATGGGGAAGCCGCCGCCGAGGCCCTTGGCCATGCC
>REEB01000119.1 GCA_007695295.1 Puniceicoccaceae bacterium | reverse complement strand
GGCCGCTCTGGCGCAGTTCCCTGAATTCCTCCCAACGCGCCCACCGTTTACCAAGGCGTGGCCTTCGACAACATTCGCTTAGTCTTCCGGAAGGGCAAAATCGTCGAGGCCACCTCCAGCAACACCAAGCGGTTGAATGAAATCCTCGATACCGACCCCGGCGCCCGCTACATCGGCGAGTTCGCGATCGGCTTCAACCCGCACATCCGCGAGCCCATGCGGGACATCCTCTTCGACGAGAAAATCGCCGGCTCCTTCCACTTCACCCCCGGTCAGGCCTACGAAACGGGGGGCAACGGCAACAAATCGCGCGTCCACTGGGACATGGTCTGCATCCAGCGCCCCGACTATGGCGGCGGGGAGATCCATTTCGACGGCAAGCTCATCCGCAAGGACGGGCTCTTTGTGCCCAAGGCGCTGCAAAAGCTCAATCCGGACCACCTGGCCGGCAAATGAAACTATGAACGGCGAGGCAGGCCCGCCCGCGCTGGGGAATTTCATCCGCCGGCTTCCGAAAACGGAGACCCACCTCCACATCGAGGGGGCCTTGCCCTACGAGTTGCTCCGGACCCTCGACCCGGGCCGCTTCACGGGCGATCCTCCCTTTTGGGCTCCGGATTACCGCTACGAAACCTTCGAGCAGTTTGAGGGCATCCTGCTCGACCACGCCATCCTCTGGTTCACCTCCGCCGAGCGTTACCATGAGGCCGCGCGGGTCATTTTTGAAGGACTTCTCGCCCAGAATGTCCGCTATCTCGAGACCAGTTTCCATCTCGGGATCGTGGAGTTCACTGGTATTCCCGGGCCGGAGATCATCCGCGCAATCAAGTCGGCGGTGCCGCCGGGCATGGTGGTGCGGGTTTTCACCGGCATGCTGCGCCGCAATTATACCGAGGTCATGGCGCCTGTCATTGACGAACTCCACACTTGGGAGGAGCTGGACGGGATCGACTTGCACGGCGTCGAGGTCTGGGAGCTGGAGCCATGGACGCCGCCGGTGTGGAAGCGGCTGCGGGAGGCCGGCAAGGAAACCAAGGCGCATGCGGGCGAGTTCGGCGGGCCGGAAAACGTGCGCGAAGCGCTCGATCTGCTCGGGGTGCGGCGCATCCAGCACGGCGTGCGTGCGGCCGAGGACGAGGACCTGCTCCGGCGGCTGGCTGACGAGGGCGTGGTGCTGGACATCTGCCCGATCAGCAACGTGAAGCTGCGGGTCGTGCCGGGTCTGGACCGGCATCCCATCCGGACTTTTCTCGAGCGGGGCATCCGCTGCACCGTCAGCACCGACGATCCCTTTTCCTTCGGCAACCGACTCGAGGACGAATACCTCGGCCTGGCCCGCGAAGCCGGCTTCGACCATCACCTGCTGGCCCGGGTGGCGCGCAACGGCTTCGAAGCGGGCACGATGCCGGCGGAGCTGCGTCGGAGTTGCTTGGCGGAGATTGATGCGCTCGAACGCGCTGCTGACGAAGGTCGCTGAACCGGCGAAAGTGTCGGGTTTTATGGAAAAACGCCGGAAAGGCTGGCTTCGGGCGCCACCCGGGCTGACCTTGGGACGCCATTCTAACCCTGAATACAATGATGAACCGCATACCCCTGGTGCTCTTGGCTGCCGCGGCCGGACCTTTCCTTGGCTCCGCCCCGGCGGACATCCATGACCTCAACCGCGAACTCGGTCGTGGTATCAATTACGGCAATGTCTTCGAGGCCCCTTCGGAGCAGGAGTGGGGCAACCCCTGGGATCCCGGCTTTCCGCGCATGATCGCGGATCTGGGCTTCGACCACGTGCGGATGCCGGTCCGCTGGGAAACGCGCAGCCTGGCCGAGCCGCCCTATACGATCGCGCCGGAGTTTTTCGAGCGAATCAAAGCGGCGGTGGACCAGTCGCTGGAGGCCGGGCTCCATGTCATCATCAACATGCACCACCATGCGGATCTCTACGCCGATCCCCGGGGGCAGAAGGAGCGCTTCCTGGCCCAGTGGGACCAGATCGCGACCTTCTTTAAAGACTACCCGGAGCGGCTGCTCTTCGAGATCTTCAACGAACCCCACGGCAATTTCACCGCCGAACTCTGGAATGAGTTTTTTCCCGCCGCCCTGAAGGTCATCCGCCGGACCAATCCCGAACGCGGCGTGCTCATCGGTACCGCCAACTGGGGCGGCCTGGGCGGCCTGCCGCACTTGGTCTGGCCCGAGGGCGATGACCGTTTGATCCTGACCGTCCACTACTACAACCCTTTCCGCTTCACCCACCAAGGCGCCACTTGGAGCGGTCCGCAGACGATGGAGTGGATTGGCACCACCTGGGACAACACCCGCCAAGAACGGGAGGCCGTGCGACGTGAGCTGGCCCCGCTGGTCGAGTTCAGCAAAAAGCACAACGTCCCCGTCCACATCGGGGAATTTGGGGCCTACAGCACTGCGGACATGGACTCGCGGGCGCGCTGGACGACCTACGTGACGCGGGTCTTCGAAGAACTCGGCTTTAGCTGGGCCTACTGGGAGTTCAGCGCGGGATTCGGCATCTATGACCGGTCTGCCGGCGAGCTGCGGCGCCCCCTCGTCGATGCCCTGCTGCACAATCCGATGCCGCCCCCGAGCGACGAATGAGATCATCCCATCCCGCCGGTCCGGGGATCTGACCTGAGGCGATGCCCTGACGAGTAGACACACTTTCTGAAGCGCCAAAGGTGCATTTATTCCCTAGCCCAGTCCGAAGGGCTACGTATCCTGACCATGAAACAAGCGGGCTGAAAGTCCGCGATAGAGCCGACGCATCCGGGTGGTGCCCGCAAGGAGAATGGCGGACTTTCAGTCCGCTATTTTTCCCTCTTTCCACCCGGCCCTTCGAGCCGGGCTGTTGCGTTTTGGCCCTTTGGGCCAGATTCCAGACCATTGAAAAAATGTGTATACTCATCAGGGCGATGCGCGGGCCAGGCTCGGCCGAGCCTCTACCGGCGGCTTTCCTCAGAGTGCCGCGAGCCCTGCGACCGCGGCTTGGTTCGATCGGGATTTTGTATCCGCATTAGGGATACATATGCGTCAGGGCGGGTCGGCCCCGGACGGGTGGAGGATGAAAGTGGGATCGTCGAACTTGAAGGCGCCCAGATTGTGCGCCGGGTCGGCGGGCACGAGGCGGAGTTCGTTCTTGCCGGGCGGGAGCTCAAAAGGCGGCAGTTTCCAGCGTTCGGCCGAGGCCGGCAGCTCACCCGACCAGAGCACGCGGCCCGGGGGAGGGCCGGTTTCCAAACGGGCCGGCATGGAGCCTGTGACTTCGGGAACGACCGTGACGTGCAGCCCCAGCAGGAGCGGATCGCCCTCGATGCGGACGATCCAGGCTGCTCCCGGCTGCGGGCGGCGCTGGCCCCAGCGGGAACCTTCGGACGCCGGTTCCCAGCGCTCGCCCCAGTCGGCGGCGGCATGGGGGGCGACGGGTGGCGGTGGCTGCATCCAGCGGAGAAAGGCGCGTGTCTCACGCTCGCGCTGGGACTCGACCGAACGGATGGGGATGGCCCCGCGCTCTTCATAGAGGCGGTGAGCGGGCCACGGTTCATGTACCCGGAGAGAAGGCAGGAAGGCGAGAATGGAGAGATTGCCGAGGATGAGGAACGCCCAGCCGAGACGGGTGGGGACAAGGAGGAGATTGAATGCAAAGGTCAGGGGCAGGACGGCCCGAGCATAGGCGCCAATGTAGCCTTCGAAAACCGCCTCGCCGAGAAAGAGCGCGAGCACGGCGAAGACCGCGCCGATCCGCCACCAGGGCAGGCGTGGGACAAAGCGAACCAACAGCCAGGCGATTTGTGCGAGCAGGGCGAGCAGGGTCCAGAACCCCGGCCAAGGCCGGCCGCGGTCGATGAGAGTGCGGGCGGTGTCGGTGATTTTCGCCCCCAGCTCGACTCCGGGCAGGGCGAAGTTGCGGGCGCCCCCCATGGAGTCGAAACCAAAGCGGGAACCGAGCCAGACCATCCAGAGGAGCATGGGCAGGGCGACGAGGGCGGCGTAGGCGATCTGTCGCAGCCAGGAGGGGATGGAAAACGGCAGGGGTTCGGCGCGGCCGGCGGCGGCCAGAACGCTGGTCTCTTTGGTCAGGCCGGAAAGGGCGAGGACGCCGGCGCTGAGCCAGGGACGGCCTCTTTCGAGCAGAAGAACGCCGGCGAGGATCAGGACCATCGCGGGCAGGTCGGCCAGGGACTGGCGGATGCTCATGGCGGTGCCGGCGCAGAGGAGGCAGCCGCTCCAACGGAGAAAGTTGAAGGCCGAGGTGAGCGGGATCCAGTGCAGCAGCAGGAGGGCGGCGGCGTACCAGCAGAGGAGGTTGAGGATTGCGTAGGCCTGGATGATGAAAACGGGCTGGCCGAAGCCGAGCAGCCAGGCCGCCCAGGAGGAGGCGATGCGCCGGGCCCGGTAGGGGAGATTGTCGGCGGCGCGGACGAGGTCGTCCTCTTGCAGCAGCGGATGGAGCGCGATTTGGGCGTAGAACTGGCCGTCGTAGCCCGGCGTGCCGACGACGACGTGGTGGCGGATCTCCTGCATTTGGGGCAGGGCCCTCTCGTGAAAATAGTGCCCGAACTCGATCAGCCGGGTAAAACCGACCTCGGTACTGTAGAACCCGAGGGCGAGCACGAAAAACCAGCCGCCCAGGCCGACGCCAAGGAGCGGATAAAGACGGGGGCGAAGTTGGCGCAGGCGCGCGAGCATGGCGGCGGAGTGCAACAATCCGTCCCGCAACGGTCAAGTGCCGGGAGCGGCTGGTGTTTGGCGGGGAAGGATCAGACCGGGCCGGCGAGCAGTTCCCGGGCGAGCCCGAAGCGGAGGTTGAAAAACGAGTGGCGAAAGGACTCCACTCCGGCCAGCCGGGCCACCTCCTCGAGGATGATCATGGCGGTGGGAATGACATCGGCGCGGTTCGGGGGCAGGTGGGTCCAGGCCAAGCGGTCGGCGAGGGATTCCTGGCCGAGCCGGGCGCGGAGTTTGCGCCAAGCCGGCAGGGCAATGGTCTCGGGCGGGGTCGTTTCACCCGTGAGGACCGGGAGGAGGGCGCGGGCGACCGCGGCGGTTCCCCCCGTCACCACCACCGGACTTGCGGTCGGCAAAGGGAAAGCAAAGGCGCTCGTCAGGTTTCGGGCGACCTCATCGCGCACGGCGGCCTCGATGGCCGGTGCGAGCGGGCGGGCGGGGTCGGGCAGGAAGCGTTCCATGAGCCGGACACAACCGAGGTCGAGGCTGATCACCGCGACGGCCTCTCCCTCGTGAAAGGCCAGGCACTCCAGACTGCCGCCGCCGAGATCAAAGAGATAGAAGGCGTGGGTTTCCCGGAGGACGGGGTCGCAGCGAATGCCCAGCCCGATGTAGCGAGCCTCGTCGGCCCCGGAAAGGATGCGCAGCGGCACGCCGGTCTCGCACTCCACGGCGGCGGCAAAGGCGGAGCGGTTGGGGGCGTCGCGCACGGCGCTGGTGGCGACGATGGCGGTTGCCCCGGGTTCATGGGGAGCGGCCGCGGCGAGCAGGTTGCGGATGGCCTGGAGGGCGGCGCGGATGGCGTCTTCGCGCAGGCCGTGGCGGGCTTTGTCCCCGATGCCGGTGCCGATCCGGGTTTCCTCGGTCTGGCGGAAGAGTTCGACCGGCAGGCCGTGGCCGCCGGTGGCGGCGACGAGCAGCTTGATGCTGTTGCTGCCGATGTCGATGACGGCGACGCGCCGGGTTGAGTCGGAGGCGGGAGACTTCATCGCCGTGCAGAGTGGGCGGATTTGCCCGGAGAGGCAAAGCCCGGATCGATCGGGTGGCCGGGAGGAGACCAGGGATCTTGCCGGCGGCGCGGGGCCGCCCGAGGGCACGGGGCCAGGATTCGGGCTTGCCGGTGAAGGAGGGCCGTTCTAACTCCGCAACCCATGAGCGGCTTGAATCTAATCCGGGCGGTGGGCATCGATGCCGACGACACGCTCTGGCACAATGAAACCATCTTTGAGGCCTCCCACCGGCGCTTCTGCGAGCTGCTCTCCCACCATCATCCCGCCGACACCGTGGAGCGGGCGCTTTATGAAGTGGAGATGGCCAACCTGGAGCACTTCGGCTATGGGATCAAAGGCTTCGCCCTGTCCGCCATCGAGACCGCGGTGAAACTGACCGAGGGCCGGATCAGCGGTGAGGAGATCGCCGAAATCCTGGCCGTGGCCAAGTCGATGGTGGCGCACCCGGTGGAGTTGCTCGACGGGGTGCGGGAAACGCTCGAAGCCCTGCGGCCGCACTTCCCCCTCATCCTCATCACCAAAGGCGACCTGCGGGACCAGGAGCGCAAGCTGGAGCGCTCCGGGTTGGCGGATTTGTTTGCCGGTGTTTCGATCGTTTCCGAGAAAACCGTGACCGCCTACCGCCGGGTGGTGGAGACCTGCGGGGTTGCTCCGGAGCAGTTTCTCATGATCGGAAATTCACCGAAATCGGACATCCTGCCGGTGATCGAGCTGGGCGGCCACGCGGTCCATGTGCCCTATCACCTGACCTGGGAGCACGAACAGGCGGATGACGCCCGCCTCGATCACCCCCGCGTTCACCGGGTCGTCTCGGTGCGCGAGGTGCCGGGCCTGCTCGGGCTGAACGGGGCGGAAGGAAAACCGTCCTGACGGATTGGATACGATCCGGCCGCCGGCCGCGCTCAGAGCGCGGCGAGCATTTTCTTGAACTCGGCGAAGGCGCCGGGGAGGTTTTTCAAGGGGTCGCCTTCGACGGATTCCATGGTCACGGTGCCGCGGTAGCCGGTGGCCTTGAGGGCGCGGAGGACGCGCTCGTTTTCCGCATCGTGTTCCTTGCCGTCGAGGTCGCGGTAGGTGGCCTTGACGTGGGCGTGGCAGGCGAGGTCGAGCAGCTTCAGGTTGCCTTCGGGGCCTTCATAGAGATTGGCGGTGTCGAAATTCAGCCGGAGGTATTCGGAAGGGCAGTCCTCGAAGAGCTGGCGGAACTCGGCCACATTGTCGGTGAGGGGGCCGTGGGATTCGAGGGCGAGCATGACGGAGCGCTCCTCGGCGTAGGCGGTGACATCGCGCAGGCAGTCGAGCATCTCGGCGGCGAGGCGGCGGCCCTGCTCGCGGTCGCCCCAGCCGGCGTGAAAGATGTTGAGGACGCGGGCGCCGAGAAAGGCCGCGTGATCAATGAAGTCCTTGGTCAGAGCGACTTCGCGGCGGCGTTCGAAGTGGGTGGTGCAGTTGAAGTGATTCTGGGCGGCGATGGCGGCGCAGAAGAGGCCGTGATCGTGGAGGAGGCGCTTGAGGTCGCGCAGGCCCTTGGGCGACCAATCCGGATAGGTGGTCTTGGGGATCTCGACGGCGATGGCGTCGAGTTCCTTGGCGAAAAATTTGATGGCGTCGGGAAAGGAGATTTTCCCATCGCGGAGTTCTTGGTGGAGAAGCCAGGTGCTGATGACGGGGATCATGGATGGTGCGGGGGTGAGGCCATCAGCCCAACGTCGGCCGCCCCGAAGGCAAGCCCAACCCGCGCCGGTCAACCCTGGTGGCCGAGGTGGAAATGCAGGCGGATGAGATTGAATGGAGGGATTGCTGGGTTGGGTGTCCCGCAGCCCATCCTGCTCGTAATCGTAATCCTAATCGACTGATTAGTGCCACTGACTGCAATGAAGAGTCACCGGGGTGCGGCGCAGGACCAGCAGAAGAATGACGGGGAGTGGGATTACGATTAGGATTAGGATTACGATTACGATTACGATTATGATTACGATTTTGGGATTGGACAGGAATTCCCAATGGTGAACTCCCGAAGGCAAGCCCAACCCGCGTCTGTCAGCCCTTGTTGCCGAGGTGAAAGTGCAGGCGGACGAGGTCGTCGAGGATGTCCGCGTTTTCAGGCTCGATGTAGATGGTCATGCGCGCCATCTGGCCGGCGCTGCCGAACTGCACATTGACGTCTTGGACGCCGTCGTTGAGTTCGATTTCGAAAGGGAGGCCGAGTTTTTCGAGTTCTTCGACGAGGAGGCGGCCGTCGCGGAGGTTGAAGGTGTTGTAGAAGTGGAAACGGCTGTCGCCGGAGGAGGAGGCTTCCTCGGGCGGAGGCACGGGCAGAAGGGGCGGATTCAGCTTCGGCCCTTCGACGGTGCCCCCAAAAAGGGCGGCGATGATTTTTCCCAGCTTCATGTGGTCCGGACTGCGGTTTGCCGACAAGATGCCGGAAAAGCGGCCTCCGGGCAAGGCAAGGCCGTTTTCAGGTGCGGCGCTAGACCAATCCGAGGCGGGGAAGGTCCTGCCCGTCGATGAGACCGACCGGGCGGCGCTCGTCATCCACGACGAGCAGATCGTCGATGTTGCGGCCTTCGAAGAGGCGAAGGGCTTCGATGGCGAGCGCGTTGGCCGGGACGGTGATGGGGGTGCGGGTCATGAGCGCCTCCGCGCGGCGGTCGAGAAGGTTGGCGTCTTCGAGGAGGTGGCGGCGGAGATCGCCGTCGGTCAGGATGCCGGCGAGCCGGCCGGAGTCCGGATCGGTGAGGGCGATGCTGCCGGCTTTGGCCCGGGTCATGGCGACGATGGCCTCGCGGATCGTGCAGGTGGCGGGCAGGCAGGGAAACTTGTCGCCGGTACGCATGAGGTCCGATGTGCGGAGCAGAAGGGTATGGCCGAGATTGCCGGCGGGGTGGAGGCGGGCGAAGTCTTCCTTGGAGAAAGCCCGGCCCTGCATGAGGCAAAGGGCGAGGGCATCCCCGAGGGCGAGGGCGGCCGTGGTGCTGGCGGTCGGGGTGAGCCCGAGGGGACAAGCTTCCCGCGGAACCCGGTAGGCGAGGAGGGCGTCGGCGGCGGTGGCGAGGGAGGAGTCCTCCCGGGAGCAGACCGCCACCGTAACGAGCCCGAGCCGGCGGAGCAGAGGCACGAGCCGGACGGTTTCCTCCGTTTCACCGCTGTTGCTGAAAACCAGCGCGAGGTCGCCGCGGTGGCAGAGACCGAGATCCCCGTGCAGCGCGCGCACCGGATCCAGGAAACAGGAGGAGGCTCCGAGGCTGTTGAAGGTGCCGACGAGTTTTTCCGCGATGTGGCCGGATTTGCCAAGCCCGGCGAAGATGAGTTTGCGGCCGGCCTGGAGGGTGGATTCGACCTTTTCCAGCACCGCGGGAAAGCGGTCGTCAAGGGCGGCGGCGGTGGCTTCGAGGGCTTCGGCCTCGATCCGGATGAAGCCCGCGGCGCGCTGCAATATCAGGTTGCGTTCGGTCAAGAGCTGAAAGGGGCTTGGAATTGTGCAGCGCCACGCTAGGCTGGCCCAACCGTGCTTCAATCTCTTTCTCGTCTTCCCTTCCACCCGCCGCGGCCCCTGCGTTTCCTGTGCTGGACGGCAGTCTGCCTGCTGGGTCTGCTGCTGGCGGGCTGCCCGCAGCGCGACGGCATCAGCGTGACCGCCGAGCGGGACGAGCCCCACTTTCGCCGCGGCGAGGATTTGCTCCGCTCGGGCCGCGAGGAACTGGCTTTGGAAGCCTTCCTGAGGGTCATCGACAAGCGTGCCGGTGAAGCACCCGAAAGTCATCTCCAGGCCGGCCAGATCCTGCTCCGCCAGCGGGATCCCATCGCCGCGATCTACCACTTCAACCGTTACCTGGCCTTGCGCCGCAACTCTCCCGAAACAGAGCGGGTTTCCCAACTGGTGGAGACGGCGACGAAGGACTTCATTCGCATGCTGCCGGGTCGCCCGCTCGAAGGCACCGCGGACCGGATGGAGCTGGAGGCCCGCCTCAGCCGGCTCGAGGAAGAAAACCAGCAGCTTCGCCGCCAGCTCGAGGCCGCCCGCGGCCAGACTTCGATCTCAGCACCTCGGCCCACGACCGGGCCGACCACCACCGTCGCAGGCCCACCTCCCCGCGCCGAAGCGGAGCGCACCCCGCCCCCCCCGGCCAATGCCCGGGTCGAGACACAGCGTCCCCGAAATCCCGATACGGCCACCACCACCCGCCGCTATGTCGTCCAACCCGGCGACACGCTGTACCGGATCAGTGTCCACGTCTACGGCAACGGAAACCGCTGGCAGGAGATTTTTGAAGCCAACCGGGATGTGATCCGCGATCCCCAAGCCCTGCGGGTGGGGGCGGAGCTGAGAATTCCCTGAACCACACCGGAGGTCCTCTTCTGAAATGCCCCCCGACGACCGCAAATCCTCCGCCAAGCCGCTCATCGTCGGCATCGGCGAGGTCCTCTGGGACCGCTTCCCCGACGGCGATCGCCTCGGCGGGGCGCCGGCCAACTTCGCCCACCACGCCAACCAGCTCGGGGCCGACGGCCGCATCCTCTCCCGCGTCGGACTCGACGACGACGGTGACAACCTGATCGCGGAACTCGCGGGCAGGAATTACCCCAACGGCTATTTTCAGCGCGATCCCGACCACCCGACCGGAGTGGTCCGCGTGACCCTCGACGACGGCCAACCTTCCTATGAGATCGTGGAGTCGGTGGCGTGGGATTTCCTCGAATGGTCCGAGCCGCTGGAAGAGCTGGCGTTGCAGGCGCGGGCGGTCTGCTTCGGCACGCTGGCTCAGCGGCACGCCGTTTCGCGCCAGACCATTCAGCGTTTTGTCAGTTCCACGGCGGAGGGCTGCCTGCGGATTTTCGACGTCAACCTTCGCCAGCGGTTTTACAACCGGGAGACGTTGGCCTTCGGCCTTGAGCATGCGACCGTCCTCAAGGTCAACGAGGATGAACTGGCCGAGATCGCGCTGCTTTTCGATTGGGGTGGGGACGCGGCGGCCTGGATTCCCCGGGCACTGCAGGACTTCGGCCTCTCTGTGGTTGTCCAAACCCTGGGCAGCCGCGGCTGCCGGGTGGCAACGCGGGAGGAAACCTTCACCGCCGACTCCGATCCGGTCGAGGTGGTTGACGCGGTCGGTGCGGGGGATGCCTTCACGGCCGCTTTTGCCGTGGGCCTGGTGCTGGAGCGGCCGCTGCAGGAGGTGGCCGCCCGCGCCAATCTTGTCGGTGGTTTTGTGGCCGGTGTACAGGGGGCGATGCCCGTCCTGCCGGAACGCCTGCGCTATCCCGCCAGAGATTGAGCCAGCCGGGGTGGTTTCCGGCACGAGACTATCCCTAGGAAAGCTTGACCGGTGGTTGGGCGGGCGGAAACTCGCGGCCTTCCGGGTTTCGGACCGATTTATGCTCATCCAGCCAAAGTGGCTTCCGACCGACCCGGATGCGACTCCCTCCTTCGATTGCGTAACATTTGCACGACTCACCCATGAACCGTCTCCATGTATTCTTTCTTCCGTTGGCGCTAGCCATCGGCGGCCCCGGCCCGGCGGGGGCCCAACTGACCACCACCGGAGAGGATCCGGCGGGTTGGTTTACTTCGGAAACTGCGGACGACACCGTCCACGATGCCGAAGGGCCTGTGCTTGCATTCGATCTGTATCCAACCGGCTTGGCCGAGCCGCAGGCGCCGGCGCATCCGCTTCCGCCCATGGCCCGGGTGCCCGAGCCATCGACCTACGGCCTGGGGGCGATTCTGTTGGCTGTAGTGGTGGCGGCACGACGGCAGGCGGGTTTGCGGGACGCCCGGCGCCCAAGAAAGGTGCCACCGCCACCGAAGGCCTGATTCCGGCCAATCCAAGCACCGGCGGTGGGCGCAATCCCGTACTCCGGGAAGGCGGCGTCGCCCGGGCGACGCAGGTCAGATGAGGCGGCTCAGCGCTTCGTCGATGCCGGAGTCGCCGGAAGTGAGGTCGAACTGACGTCCGATGGTGACCGGGGTGTCGAGGACGGCGGCCACGACGGCGGCCACATCGGTGCGGGGGATGGAGCCGTCCGGGAGAGAGGCGGCGATGGCGACTTTGCCGTTGCCGGGCTCATTGCGCAGGCCGCCGGGCCGTACGATGGTCCAGTCGAGTCCGCTGGTGCGGAGGGCGGCATCGGCTTCGGCCTTGGCCTGAAGGTAAGCCCGGAAGACTTCGTTGCCGCGCGGTTCCTCGACTTTCATCGCGCTGATCATGATGTAGCGGCGGACCGATCCCGCCTGCGCCGCCCGCATCAGCTTGAGCGCGCCGTCGCGGTCGACCGTCCATTTGCGGGGTGCGCCGCTGCCGGGACCGGCGCCGGCGGCGAAAATGACCGCGTCCGCTCCCGCGATAAAGCGGCCGAGGTCATCCTCGGCTTCGAGGTCGCAGAGGACCGGCTCGGCCCCGGCGGCGCGCAGGTCCCCGGCATGGTCGGGATTGCGAATGAGGCCTGCGACGGTGTGGCCGCGTTGGATCAGCAGTGGATGGAGGTGGAGGGCGATCTGGCCGTGCCCTCCGGCAATGACGACTTTCATGATCCATTCATGTTGGCGAATGCCGCCGGCCACGTCGATGCCCGATCCTGCTCCGGTCGGGGTGGGTGCCGGTGAACTTCCGAATCGGACATGCCTTCGCCACTGCGGGCATTGCCACTGCCCGGCCCGTTCTGCTAAGCTGTTTACTTCCCATCATTCTGCTTTATCCCCCCGATCATGGCCCAGACCCAATCCCTGCTTCGCGTTCCCGCCCTCTATGGAGGGCCCTCGTCCGGAGGCCCGCCGCCGTCCTCCGCTCTCCGCACCTTGACCAAGTGTTCGCCACTCGACGGTGAGCCGATTGCCGAAGTGGAGCTGGCCGGTCCCGCCGAAGTCGCGGCCGCGGTCGAAGCCTCCGCCCGGGCGGCCGTATCCTGGGGCCGGACGCCGGTCAAGGAGCGTGTCCAGCCGCTCTTCCGTTTCAAGCAACTCGCCGAGGCGGCGATCGACGAACTCTCCGCCTCCATCTCCCGAGAAAATGGCAAGACGCACGGCGAAGCCCGGGCCGAGGTCGAAAAAGGCATCGAGGTGGTGGAGTTTGCCTGCTCGCTGCCTCAGATCGGCGCCGGCCGGCTGCTGGAAGTCAGCAGCGGTGTCGATTGCTTCACCCGGCGCTATCCCCACGGCGTCGTCGCGGGCATCACGCCGTTTAATTTCCCCGCCATGGTGCCGCTCTGGATGATCCCGATCGCGCTCGCCTGCGGCAATGCCTTCATCCTCAAGCCCTCCGAGCAAGTGCCGCTCACTCCGCTGCGCCTGCTCGACCTCTTTCGGGAAGCCGGTTTGCCGGAGAACGTGCTCCAGGTGGTCAATGGCGATCGCAGCGCGGTGGAAACACTGCTCGATCATCCCGGGGTTGCGGCCGCGGCATTCGTCGGCTCCACCCCGGTGGCGCGGGAAGTGCACCGCCGCGGGACATTGGCCGGAAAAACCGTGCTCGCCCTCGGCGGGGCCAAAAACCACCTCGTGGTCGTGCCGGATGCGGATCCGGAGATTACCGCCCGCAATGTCATCGCTTCGGCCACCGGCTGTGCGGGGCAGCGCTGCATGGCGGCGAGCGTGCTCATCCTGGTTGGAGAAGCGGAGCCGATCCTCGAGCGCATCGTGGAGGAAGGCCGCCGGATCGAAACCGGCAAGTCGATGGGCGCCATCATCAGTGCAGCCGCGCGTGACCGCATCGTCGGCTATATCACGCAGGCCGAAAAGGAAGGCGCCCGCCTGCCGCTGGACGGCCGCGGAGTGACCGTCCCGGGGCGGGAGGGGGGCAGCTATGTCGGCCCCACCATCATCGACGGCCTCGCGCCCGACGCCGCCTGCGTCAAAGACGAAATCTTCGGCCCGGTGCTCACGGTTCTGCGCGTGAAAACCCTCGCAGAGGCGCTCGCGATCGAAAACGCCAGCCCCTTCGGCAATGCCGCTTCCATCTACACCACCAGCGGCGCGACCGCGCGGGCCTTTGCCGACCGGGCCTCGGCCGGGATGATCGGCGTCAACATCGGCGTGCCGGTGCCGCGGGAGCCGTTTTCCTTCGGCGGCTGGAATGCCTCCCGCTTCGGCCACGGCGACATCACCGGAGAGGATGGCATCCACTTTTGGTCAAAGCAGAAGAAGATCACCCAAAAGTGGACCGCCGGCGCCGCAAGTAACTGGATGAGCTGAGTCCCGGTTTCTCCTCCGGTAGTTTTATTTTCACTACAGAATATCCTCCCCGCCTTGCTCATGAATGCCGCCGTTTACCTTGGCAAAGAACAACTGCCGGTCCGCAACGTACCCGAACCCGTCCTCAATGCGGGGGAAGTGCTGCTCGAAATCGACGCCTGCTGCGTCTGCGGGACTGACCTCCGCACCTACCGCCACGGGGACAAGAAAATCATCCCGCCCCGCATCCTCGGCCACGAGTTCTGCGGCCGGGTGGTGGAGACAAGCGCCCCCGGGGCCAAGGTGAAGGTCGGTGATCGCGTGGTCATGTACGTGGTCGTCTTTCACGGCAAGGACCGCTACACCGAGATGGGTCGCGGCAATCTCAGCCATCACCGCACCACCATGAGCTACCACCATGACGGCGCCTTTGCCCCGCTCATGAAGGTGCCCGCGGCCGCGGTCGAGCAGGGCACGCTCTTTCCCGTCACTTCGGAAATCTCCTCCGAACACATGAGCCTGGCCGAGCCGCTGGGCTGCTGCATGAACGCGCACACCCGCCTCGGCATCGGACTTCAGGATACCGTTGCGGTACTGGGAGCAGGCCCCATCGGCATGATGCACGCCGTCCTCGCCCGCCTCCAGGGGGCGCAGCAGGTTTTTGTCCTCGATGTGAACGAGGCCCGGCTGGAGAAGGCCCGCGGTTTCGACATCGACGCCGCCATCGCCGTCCGGCCCGACCGCGGGCACCACGAGGAGCTGCGGTCGCTCACCGACGGGGAGGGGCCGAGCGTGGTCATCGTCGCCAACAGCGCCGCCCCGGCGCAGAACGACGCCCTCGAAATCGTGGCCAAGGCCGGCCGGGTCAACTTTTTCGCCGGCCTGCCCAAGTCCGCCCCCGAAGTGCCCCTCAACGTCAACCACATCCACTACAAGGAAATCGAGGTCAGCGGCTCCTACTCGGAAAAGAAAAGCGATTTCCAGGCCGCGTACGCCCTCCTCCACAGCGGCCGCTTTCCGGCCGACAAAATGATCACGCACACCCTCCCGCTGGACCGGATCGAAGAAGCTTTTCCGCTCATGGAATCCGGCGAAGCCCTCAAGGTCTGCATCCTTCCCCGCTCCTGACTCCGCTCCCCGCTCCATGGACACCGCCACCCAGCCCGCTTACGGCCTCGTCATCGACGGCCGCCAACGTCCCGCCTCCGACGGCACGGTCATCGAACTCCGCTCCCCCGCCACTGGCGAGCCCATCGGCAGTGTTGCCGACGCCACCGAGGCCGATCTCGCCGCAGCCGTCGCCTCCGCCGAGGCCGCCTTTGCCCACTGGTCCGCGCTGACACCCTGGGAACGCCAAACGATCATCGGCAAGGCCACCGCCCATGCCCGCACCAAAGCGGACGAAATCGGGTACCTGATGGCGCGGGAGCAGGGCAAACCGCTCGCCCAGTCGATCGGCGAAATCGGCGGTTCCTGCGATACCATCGACTACTACGCGGCCGAGGGAGTGCGCCTCGAGGGCTACACCAATCCGACCGAGAAGGCCGACCTGCGCTCCACTGTGCTGTACCAGCCGGTCGGAGTCTGCGGGCTGATCACGCCGTGGAACTACCCGGTTTCGCTGTTGAGCTGGAAGCTCGGACCCGCACTGGCAGCGGGTTGCACCGTGATCGTGAAGCCGACCACGGTGACCCCTCTTTCCCCGACCGCCTTTTGCCTCGCCCTGCTCGAGGGCGGGATTCCCGCCGGAGTCATTTCCGTGCTGACCGGTTCGGGCCGGCGTCTCGGGGAAGCCCTGGTGCGTCATCCGGGGATTAAAAAAATCGGCATGACCGGCTCCACCGCCACCGGCAAACGCATTCTTGAAGCCGCCGCGCCCCAGCTCAAGAAAGTCACCCTTGAGCTGGGCGGCCACTGCCCGGCGGTCGTGCGGGCCGATGCCGATCCCGATCTCGCCGCCAAGGTGATTGCCTACAAAGGCTTCCGCAACTGCGGGCAATCCTGCAGCTCCGTCAACCGCGTCTATGCCCACCGCGCCATCCACGATGCGCTGGTCGGCAAACTCAAGGCCATCGCCGAGGGCCTGACCTTGGGCGACGGCCTCAGCGATCCCAAGGTTGATCTTGGGCCCATGGCCACGGCGGACGGCCCGGCCACCTGCCGCCGGCACATCGAGGATGCCCTCGCCAAAGGGGCCACCCTCGTGACCGGCGGCAGCGCCCCTTCCGGCGACGTGTATGCGAAGGGCAACTACTTTCTCCCGACCATCCTCACGGACTGTACCCAGGACATGATCGTCATGCGCGAAGAAACCTTCGGTCCGGTCGTGGCCTTCGCGGCCTTCGAAGCTGACGAGGAGGCGGTCGCGCTTGCCAACGACTCCACCTACGGCCTCGTGGCCTACCTCTTCACCCGCGACCACGCCGCCACCGTGCGCATGAGCGAAGCGCTCGAGGCCGGGACCGTCTGCGTGAACCATGGCGCCGTCAACACCAACTACGGCCCTTACGCGGGCTGGAAGGAGAGCGGTTACGGACTGGAACTTTCCCGCCGGGCCATTCAAGAGTATTTGAAAATCAAGCACGTCAAAGTGCAGCTTGCCTGAGCATGCTTCTCGATCCGCACCAGTCCCGCCTCGCCCTCCGCACCGCCCTCGAGCACCGATTCGCGCTCCTCGCCGTCAATGCGGACAGCCCGTCCGCGGTTTACGACGTGCTTGAGGCCGCCCGCCGCTGCGATGCGCCCGTCATCATCGAGACCAGCCTCTGGCAACTCCAGGGCCGCAGCTTCGGGGCCGGGGATGCGGCCTTGGGACTCGCCCGCTACTTGGCGGATCTTGCCGTGCTCGCCGGCAGCGAGCGCTTCGCGGGGGTGCCGGTGCTTTTCCATACCGACCATGTCAAGGGGCCGGTCACGGTACCGCTTCTCACCGCCGCCGTGCGGGGCCTGGCCATTGACTTCGGTGGCCGCACCGCGCTGCTGGCACCTTCGACCGTCTCGCTCGATTCCTCCGAGCTTTCCGAGGAGGAAAATCTCCGCATTCTGCGCCTCTTGGCCGACGCGGCCGAGGAGGCGGGGCGCCCGCTCACCCTCGAAGTCGAGGCTGGCGTCGATGATGGTATCACTCCCTTGGAAACAGCCCGGGATCTCATCGGTGGCATTGAGCGGACCCATCCCGGCCGGGTCTGGCTCTGGGCGCCCGGCGTCGGCACCCGCCACGGGCTCGACGGCGGCGAGATGCCGGCCTTCGATCCCCAGGCGGTGGCCTCCCACCGCGAGCTGGCCGGCGATTTGACGGGCCGGCCGATCGGCATCGCCCTCCACGGCTCCTCCGGCCTGCCCGAAACCGCCCTCGGAGAGGCGGTTGCGGCCGGCGTGACCAAGGTCAACTGGTCCTCGGAATCGCTGCTCCTGCGCGCGCAGGCGGCCCGCGATTATTACCGCGGGCAGGGGGACCAGCTTGAAAAAGGCCGACCCCGCTTCAAGACCACCGCCATGGACAACGGCCTGCAATCTTTCATCGCCGAGCGGTACCTGCCCGCCGTCGAGGCCCGCATCCGCATCCTCGGCGGAGCAGGTCGCGCCCGTCTTGTCCGCGAGGCGCTGGCCGTTCTTCCTGCCTGATCCCGCCAACTCCCGACCCAACCCAGCCATGTCGAAATTTCCCACCCGTATCGGAATCGCCATTACCGGAACCGGATTCATGGCGCCCACCCACACCGAGGCCCTCCGCCGGCTCCATCTCCCCATCGTCGGCATCCTTGGTTCCACCCCTGAGAAATCGAAAAAAGCCGCCGAGGCCCTCGGCATACCGCGGGGTTATGCCGATTTCGAAGAGCTTTTGGCCGATCCGAAGGTGACCAGCGTGCACATCACCACGCCCAACCGGCACCACCATGCGACCGCCAAGGCCGCCCTCCTCGCCGGCAAGCATGTGCTCTGTGAGAAGCCCCTCGCGATGAATTCCCGGGAGTCGGCCGACTTGGTTGCCACCGCCCGGCAAACCGGGCTGGCCGCAGGGGTGAACTACAACATCCGCTACTACCCGCTCGTCCAGGAGGCGGCCGAACGCGTCCGCAGCGGCGGCGCCGGCCGGGTCCATGCCGTCACCGGCCGCTACGTGCAGGACTGGCTTCTGTATGAGACCGATTACAACTGGCGCGTACTTGCCGAGGAAGGCGGCGTCTCCCGCGCCGTCTCGGACATTGGCACCCACTGGCTGGATCTCGTGCTGGAGGTGACCGGCCTGGAGGTGGAGGCGGTCTTCGCCGATCTCCAGACCGTGCACACCATGCGCAAGCGCCCCGCCGGCGAAATCGAGACTTTCAAGGGCAAGGTCGAGCCCCGCGAGGCCGGCACCGACGTGCCCATCAGCACCGAGGACCAGGGCTGCGTCCTGCTGCGCTTCCGCGGCGGCGCCCGGGGCTGCTGCTGGGTTTCCCAGATGACACCGGGAAGAAAAAACAGCCTCAGTTTCGAGGTCGCTGCGGCCCGCCAGAGCCTGGCTTGGGACAGCGAGTCGCCCAATCGCCTTTGGATTGGCAGCCGCGACGAGCCCAACCAAATCCTGATGAAAGACCCCGGGCTCGCCGGCGACCGCGCCCGGCCCTACATGAGCTACCCCGGCGGCCACAACGAGGGCTACCCGGACTCATTCAAGCAATGCCTGCGCACCTTCTACGATTTCATCCGCTCCGGCGGCGCCGGCGATCCCTTGTATCCAACTTTCGATGACGGTCATCGCGAGATCGTGCTCTGCGACGCCATCGTCGAGAGCGCCGGCAAAGCCCGCTGGGTGGAGCTGCCGAGGGCCTGAGCCCGCGGTTGCCATTTTACGCCCCATTCTCCAGCCTAGCTCGATTCCACACCCCCCACGATCATGAAACTAGGATTTGTCAGTGCCATTCTCCCCGAGCTGCCTCTGGACGAAGTTTTGAACTTTGCCGCCGAAAACGATTTCGACTGTGTCGAGCTGATGTGCTGGCCCAAGGGCAAGGCCGAGCGGCGCTATGCCGGGGTGACGCACATTGATGTCGACGGCCTGAACAAAGCCGGGGCCACCTTCATCGGCCGGCAGCTCGCCACCACCGGAGTGGAGATTTCGGGGCTCGGCTATTACCCAAACCCGCTCGCTCCCGACAAAGGCGAGGCCAAGGTCGCCCGCAACCATCTCAAAAAAGTCATCGATGCCGCCGCCCTGCTGGAGGTTCCGGTGGTGAACAGCTTCATCGGGCGGGACTGGACCCGGTCGGTGGAGGACAACTGGAGCGCCTTTCTGAAGGCCTGGAAGCCGCTGGTGGCGCATGCCGGCAAGCGCGGCGTGAAGATCGGGATCGAAAACTGCCCGATGTATTTCACCAAGGACGAGTGGCCTGGCGGCAAGAACCTCGCCACCACACCAGCCATCTGGCGGCGGATGTTCGAGGTGCTGTCCGACGAGCACTTCGGCCTCAACTACGATCCCTCCCACCTCGTCTGGCAGCAGATGGATTACCTCCAGCCGATCCGGGAATTCGGGCCGCGGTTTCACCATGTCCACGCCAAGGATGCCCGGGTCGACCGTCACCGGCTCGACGAGGTCGGTGTCATGGCCCATCCCTTGGAGTACCATCTGCCCAAGTTGCCCGGGCTCGGAGATGTGGACTGGGGCACGTTTTTCTCTGCGCTGAGCGACACCGGCTACCATGGGGCCGTTTGCATCGAAGTCGAGGACCGCGCCTACGAGGGCAGCCTGGAGAGCCGCAAGGCTGCCTTGCGGCAGAGCGCCCGCTACCTGCGGCAGTTCATGCCCTGAAATCGGGTGCCGGGAGCTGCCGCGCCCGGAGACGGGAGTGGTTGCGAAGCCACGATTCATCCTCAGGGGTGGCCAATCGTCTGCTCTGGTGGCAGATTGTGTCATGGCCAAGTCCCCGCAATCATCGACTCCGGGCGGCAATCGTCTGGCCGGGGCGCCTTCCCCCTACCTGCGCCAGCATGCCGACAACCCGGTGGAGTGGCATCCTTGGGGAGAGGAGGCGCTGCGGCAGGCGCACGAGCAGGACCGCCCCATCTTTCTCTCCGTCGGCTACTCCACCTGCCACTGGTGCCATGTGATGGCGCGGGAGTCCTTTGCCGACCCGGAGATCGCCGCCCTCCTGAATGAGGGATTTGTGAACATCAAGGTCGACCGTGAGGAGCGGCCCGATGTGGACCGGCTTTTCATGACTTACCTGCTGGCGGCAACCGGGAGTGGAGGCTGGCCGATGAGCGTGTGGCTGACCCCGGATCTGAAACCCTTCTATGCGGGCACGTATTTTCCGCCGGAGGACCGGCCCGGGCGGCCGGGGTTTGCGACCGTGCTGCGGGCTCTCCGGCAGGCCTGGGAGGAGGAGCGGGACAAAATCGAGCAGCAAGGTATCCAAAGTATGGATGCACTGCGGGACTATGCCGGGCGTGACTTGAACGACCGCGGCCCGCTCGAGGACCCGGAGGTGGTGGACCGGGCCATGGCACTTTTCGGAGAGGCCTTCGATCGTGAACACGGAGGCTTTGGCTCGGCGCCGAAATTCCCGCGGCCGGCGGCGTTGCGATTGCTCCAGCGGGTTGCCCGGGAAGGCGGCGACGAAGAGCGGAGCCGGCGGGCCGACCGGATGGTTCGGACCACCCTCGTGGCGATGGCCGGCGGCGGCATTCACGACCAGCTTGGAGGCGGGTTTCACCGGTATTCAGTCGATCGCTTTTGGCGGGTGCCTCATTTCGAGAAAATGCTCTACGATCAGGCCCAGTTGGCGGAAGTTTACCTTGAAGACTGGCGGCGATGCGGGGCTCCGGAGCTGCGGCAGGCTCTGGAGGGTATTTTCGACTACGTGCTGGGCGAACTGCATGAGCAGGAGGGAGCCTTCTACTCTGCCGAGGATGCGGACAGCCCGGTGCCGGGCGAAGGGGGGCACGCGGTCGCGGAGGGTGCCTTTTACCTCTGGACAGTGGAGGAGGTGCGGGAGGCCCTCTCCGAGGAGAAGGCTGCGCTCGTCGAGGCCGTGTATGGCCTCCGGCCCGAGGGCAACGCCCCTCCCGAGGCCGATCCCCTTGGAGAACTGGCGGCAAAGAACGTGCTCCACCAGGCGCGGTCGGTCGATACCGCCGCCGCTCAAGTCGCTCTTTCACCCGAGCAGGCCGGGACCCTCCTGGAGCAGGCGAAGGCAAAGCTGCTGGAGCGGCGCAACGCCCGGCCGCGCCCCCAACGCGATGACAAGATTATTGCCGCCTGGAACGGACTGATGCTCTCTGCCCTGGTTCGTGCCGGAGTCCATCTTCCCGCACCCCGCCTCTTGGAGGAGGCGAAGCGGGCCGCCTGGCGGCTGCGGGAATTGCTCTGGCAGCCCGGAGAAAGCCGCCTCCTGCGGCTGCCGGCGGTTGCGGGGTCCCCGCCGGTGCCCGGTTTTGCCGAGGATTATGCGGCCCTCGCCCGGGGGTTGCTCGATCTCTATGAAGCGACCTTCGCAATCGATGCACTCGCCTGGGCGCTCGAGCTCGCGGAAGCCCTCCTCGTGCGGTTTGCCGACCCGGCCAAGGGCGGGTTTTTCGATGCCGAGGGTGGCGGGGGATCGCTTCCGCTGCGCATGAAGGAGGACCATGACGGAGCGGAACCCGCGGCCAGTTCGCTCGCGGCGGAGGTGTGCTTGCGGCTGGGCCGGATGCTGGGGAGGACCGATCTGCTCAAGGCGGCCGACCATGCGTTGGCGGCCTTGTCCCGCCAATGGCGCCAGCGGCCCGACGCCCTCCCCGCGATGGTGGCGGTGGCGCTCGACCGCCGCCGGGCGGAGTGCCAGGTGGTGGTGCACGGGGACCCGGCTTCAGAGGCGTTTCAGGCCTTGGCGACGGAGGCGCGAAGCCATCTGCCGCCGGGAGCGGTGCTGCTCGCGGCCGATGGCGGGTGCGGACAGGCGTGGCTGGCGGAGCGCGTTCCCGCCCTGCGCGATCTCGGGCCGCCGCCGGAGCGGGCCGAAGCGCGGGTTTGCCGGGATTTTGCCTGTCACCTTCCCGTGGATACACCCGAGAATCTTCGGGCGCAATTGCCGCAACTTCCGGATTGAAAAACCGCCGCGGGTTGTCCGAGCATGATTTCCTTGAAGGCATCGGCCTTCCCCGTCTCAGCCGAACAAGTTTTCCCCTCATCCCCCCTGCTTTCATGCCCTCACCAAAACTGCTCGCCGTTGGACCGCTGGCGGCAACCGTCAGCCTCGCCTCCGGGTCGACCCTCAAGGATGCTTTCGCCGAGCACTTTCTCATCGGCGCCGCTCTCAACGCCAGCCACTTCGACGAAACCGCCCCGGCGAGGAAGGATCTCGTCACCTCCCAGTTCAACTCCATCACCGCGGAAAACGTCATGAAGTGGCAGCCCATCCACCCGCGGCCGGGCGACTACCAGTTTGAGGCGGCGGACCGGTTTGTCGCTTTTGGCGAGCGCCACGGCATGGCCGTCATCGGACACACCCTCGTCTGGCACTCGCAGACGCCGGCCTGGGTCTTCGAGGATGGCGCCGGCAATCCCGCGGACCGCGACATGCTCATCGCGCGCATGCGCGACCACATCCATACCGTCGTCGGGCGCTACCGGGGGCGGGTGCAGGGTTGGGATGTGGTCAACGAAGCGCTCCATGAAGACGGCTCGCTGCGCGACTCCCCGTGGCGGCGGATCATCGGCGATGATTACATCGAGCTGGCCTTCCGCTTCGCCCACGAGGCCGATCCCGATGCGGAGCTGTACTACAACGACTACTCAATCGAAAGCCCGGCCAAGCGGGCCGGCGCCGTGCGCCTTGCCCGCAACCTGCTGGACGCGGGCATTCCCCTCACCGGCATCGGTATCCAGGGGCACGGCAACCTCGGCTGGCCTTCGCCGGAACTGGTCGCGGACACCATCCAAGCTTTCGCCGATCTCGGCCTCAAAGTCATGATCACCGAACTGGACATCAGTGTCCTGCCCTGGCGCTCACCCACGGTCATCGCGGACATCGCCCACCGGGAGGAAGGTGATGAAACCCTCAACCCCTACACCGAAGGCTTGCCCGATGAGATTCAGGAACAGCTCGCCCGGCGCTACGCGGAACTCTTCGAAGTGTATTTGAAGTTCCGCGACGTGGTGGAGCGAGTCACTTTCTGGGGGGTGACGGACGGCGATTCCTGGCTGAACAATTTTCCCGTCCGGGGCCGCACCAATCACCCGCTGCTCTTCGATCGCTCGGGCCGGCCCAAGCCCGCCTATTACGCCGTCCTGGAGACGGCCCGGCACGCCGGCGGCAGCGGAAGGGAGGCCGCACGGGTTTTCCAGAACCCCATCCTGCCCGGCTTTCACGCCGACCCCAGCATCTGCCGGGTCGGCGACGACTATTACCTCGTGACCAGCTCGTTCGAGTATTTCCCCGCGATCCCGATCTTTCACAGCCGTGACCTGGTCCACTGGCGGCAGATCGGCCATGTGCTCGACCGGCCCGGCCAGGTCGATCTGGCCAACGTGCCTTCATCCGGCGGGCTTTTCGCCCCCACGATCCGCCACCACGACGGGCGCTTTTATGTCATTTGCACCGTGGTCTGGGGTGGCGGAAATTTCTACGTGACGGCGGAGGATCCGGCCGGACCTTGGTCCGATCCGGTCTGGCTGGAGCCCGACGGGATCGATCCCTCGCTGGCCTTCGATGCCGACGGCACGGTTTATTATCACCGGCAGCTCGATGGAGCGCGCGGGTTCATCGGACAGCGGGTTTTGAACCTCGAAACCGGGCGTCCCGAGGGCGAGGTGGTGGAGCTCTGGCGGGGCACCGGCGGCGTCTGGCCGGAAGGGCCGCACCTCTATCGAGTGGGCGGGTACTGGTATCTGCTCATCTCGGAAGGCGGCACGAGTTATGGCCACAGGGTGACGGTTGCACGCAGCACGTCTCCCTGGGGGCCGTTTGAATCCAATCCCGCCAATCCCATCCTCACCCACCGGCATTTGCCGGATCACCCCTTCCAAGCGCTGGGTCATGCCGACTTGGTGGAGACGCCCGCCGGCTGGTGGATGGTCTTTCTCGGGTTCCGTCCCCAGGCGGGCCGCCACCACCACATCGGCCGCGAAACCTTTCTCGCTCCAGTGACCTGGAGCGACGACGGCTGGCCGGTGGTCAACGAGAACGAACCGATTCCAGAAACCCTGCCTGCTCCGGACCTGCCCGCCCATCCATGGCCCGAGCCGCCGGTCCGCCTGCGCTTCGATGGCGGCGCACTGCCCCTTGGGTGGCAGCATGTGCGCAATCCCGTGCGGGAAAACTACTCCCTGAGCGAGCGACCGGGTTGGCTGCGGCTCAAGGGTGCGGCCGCCACGCTGGCCGATCGCGCCTCGCCGACCTTTCTCGGCCGTCGCCAGACCGGTCTCGGCTGCAGGGCTTCGGTGAAGCTGGACTTCGCACCGGCCGCTCCCAACGAAGAAGCGGGGCTGGCCCTGCGCGGCCACGAGAGTGATCACACCCTCTTTGGCATCGGGCTGGAGGATGGACGGCGTCACGTTTTCCTGCGTCTGGTACGCAACGGTGAGGTTGCCGAAGTTCGCTCCCCGGAGCCGCTGCCGCCCGGTGAAGTGATCCTCACGATCGAGGCCACGCCCGCCACCTACGTGTTTTCGTATCAGGCCGCCGGCGGCGAAGTCCGCCGCTTGGGTGAGCATCCCACCCGGGACCTGTCTAGCGAGACCCTGTCGCAGGGGCGGGGGATGAGCTTCACGGGCGTTTACTTTGGCCTCTATGCGACGGGCAACGGCACTCCGGCTGAGGCACCGGCGGATTTCGCCTGGTTCGAGTACGAAGTCACCGAGCGCTGACCGGCCCGCGGCGTGGCCGGCTCGGTGCGGGCCGTGCGGCCGGCTTCGGCTTCAGAGTTTCTCGTTTTCGAACAACTCGATCAGCTCGCCGTCCGGACCTTTGAAAAAGGCGATCTTCACCGGGATATCCTCCTGGTCGGCTTTGATGGTGATTGCCTTCGGCTCCATCGTGACCTCCATGCCGGCGGAGCGGACTTTTTCGAGCATGCTGACGCAGTCGTCGGTGCGGAGGGCGAAGTGCAGAAGAGGGCTTTTGTCCGAGTCGGCCCGGCCTTTGCTGAAGAGCTCGGCGTAGTTGCCGTCGCCGAAGTCGATCATCGCGGCCCGGAAGGAACCGCCATCCCAAGTGATGCGGACCTTGAGGCCAAGGACGTCGGTGTAAAAGCGGACGCTGGCATCGAAGTCGGCGACGCTGATGGCGATGTGGTGGACACCGGTGATGGAGGGCATGGCGGGTCAGTTTGAATCGGCGATTCCGGACAGCAAGGTTGAAACCCCCGCCGGCCGGTGCAGCCTTTTTTTCCGTTTTGGCGGTTCGGCGATCAGTTGAGCACCGGCCGGAGTGCGGGCCTCAGGGACGCTCCGGCGGCCTCACCACTCCGCGGGGCGCTCGGTTTTGTCCTCGGGCAGTTTTTTCTCCCGCCGCGGAAAGAGTTCCATGGGGTGCTTCAGCTCCGGATCCTCCAGTACGAGCAACCAGTCCTGGCCATAGCCCGTGGTGGGTGCATTGAACGTCTGGAAGCCTTTGTTTCCTCCGGTGTGGATCGGGTGGAGCACCCCGTAGCGCGGGTCAAACCAGGACGCGGCCACCCGGCTCCCGGCGAAAGCGCCAAGGTTGGCCCCGAAGGGCGCGCCCTGGCTTGTGTAGATGAAGGCCAGGTTGCGGTCCTCGGAAAAGAGGGCGCGGACCAGTCCGGGGCCGGAGGCGGGTGCGTTGCCGAGAAGCTCGGTATCCGGGCGCAAGCGATGCCAGGGGCGGCTCTGAAAGAGCCGGGCCAAAAACCCCATCTGAAAGGAGCCGGCATGGTCAATGGCTTCATACCAAGGCACATGGGCGGAGATGATGGGGTTGCGGCCGGGCTCCCACATTTGCCAAATGCTGTTGTGGCCGTAGGTGTGTCCGCAGGCGCCCGCCAGCAGCGACCAGTAGGCGGCGGTGCGGGCATCGGTGTCGTTGAAGCGGCGCAGCGGGGTGGAGTCGGCGTTGTAGAAACCGACCGGAATGCCTTCATAGCGCGGCTCGCCGTCGAGGGTCGGCTTGACCGGGCTGAGCGCATAATCGGCCTTGGTCGAGAGGCCGGTGTCGTGGTCCCGGGAGCCATGGGAGGTCTGGCTCATGTTGAAGTCGAGCCAGGGCTCCGCATGCAGCTCCTCCGAGGAGCGGCCGGGTCCGCAGGGGTGGTAGGTGATGGGATGGGCGCCGCCGTCGCCCTCGCGCACGCCTTTGGCCATGGCGCGGATGACCGCGAGGTTGGCCTCGGTGCTAACATAGCGGTCGCCGCCGAGGATCCAGATGACGGGGCTGTCCGCGTAGCGCCGACTCAGGAAACGGCCGTAAACAAATGCGTTTTCGGGGGTAAAAATGGGTTGGGACCACTTGTTCGGCTCGCCCACGTACCGGCCCCAGTTGGGCAGCATGCCGAGGTGCAGTCCGCGGGCCGCCGCCTCGGCCACGATGAAGTCGACATGCTCGAAGTAGGCCTCGTTGGGGCGGGTGGGATCGTTGTCCTCGAGGGGGCGGTCGCCGTTGGCGTTGGGGGTGTCGAGGCCGTCCAGCTCGGCCAGCACCACCGCCTGGATGACGGTGAAGCCCTTGCGGGCCCGGTTATCGAGATACTCCCGCGCTTCGTCGCGGTCGAGGCGGTGGAAGAGTTCCCAGGCCGTGTCACCCATCCAGAAGAAAGGGGCGCCGTCGGCGGTTTCGAGGTAGCGTGAGTTTTTGGATACGCGGAGTTTTTTCATTCTGGTGAGGGGATGGAGGCGATCAGTGGCGGGGGCGGCCGGGCTTGGCAAACCCGGAGGGGATGGGGGAATGGTTATTCAGAAAAGGGGAGATGCCCTCGGCGGTCGAGTATTCAGACCACGGTCCCAGGGTGGGGCAGGGCCCTCGGAGGAACCAGCATGGTTTTGAAACGGGAGCGGCGGCCGCCGGGCCCGGTCTCCGTTTTACCTTTCCTGCCCGCGGCCTGGCGGATAGAAGCGGGATCCCAATGAAGCCGCTTGTCCCCGCGCAATGGCCGACGCTGATTCACCCGGGCAGCCGGGTCTTTCTCGGGTCCGGAGCCGCCTGCCCCCACGCCCTCATCGCCGAGATGCTCAAGCAGGCCCGTGACCTCAAGGACATTGAGTTGGTCCACATCCTGACGCTCGGGGACTGCCCGTGGACGGAGCCGGCGCTGGCCGATACGTTTTCCACCAACACTTTTTTCCTCGGGGCGGCCACCCGGCGCGCCTATGCCGCGGGGCGGGCGGATTACACGCCGTGTTTTCTCTCCGAAATCCCCGGGCTCTTCGCCGACCGGGTCCTTCCGCTTGATGCCGCCCTCGTCATGGTCACCCCTCCCGATGAGCAGGGCTTCTGCTCGCTCGGGCCGAGCGTGGACGTAACCCTCGCGGCCTGCCGGCACGCGGCCATCGTCATCGCCCAAGTCAACCCGCTCCTGCCCCGCACCCACGGTCAGAGTTTTCTCCACGTGTCGGAGATCGATGCCTTCTTCGAGGCGTCGGCCGAGCTGCCGGTACTCGACCACCCGCCGCTCGAGGATCCCGCGGGGCGGCGCATCGCCGGCTATGTCGCGCAGCTCATCGAGGATGGCGACACCCTCCAGTTCGGCATCGGTCGCCTGCCCGAAACCATCCTCGACGCCCTCGCCGGCCACCGGCGGCTCGGTGTCCACAGCGAAATGATCAGCGACGGGCTCGTCCGCCTCATCCGTGCCGGAGTGGTGGACAACAGCCGCAAGACCCTCCACCCGGGCAAATCGGTCGTGACCTTTGCCATGGGCACGGCCGAGGTGTATCGCTTTATCCATGACAATCCCCACGTTGAGTTTCACCCCACTGAGTACGTCAACGCCCCCCTCACCGTTGCCCGGCACGAGCGCATGGTGGCGGTGAACAGCGCCCTTGAGATCGATCTTACCGGCCAAGTGGCGGCGGATTCGCTCGGCTATGCCATCCACAGCGGCATCGGGGGGCAGCTCGATTTCCTGCGCGGGGCGGCCATGAGTCCGGGAGGCCGGCCGATCATCGCCCTGCCGAGCACCGCGCGGGGTGGGGCGGTTTCCCGCCTCGTGCCGCACCTCACCGAAGGCGCCGGGGTGGTGACCTCGCGCGGCGATGTCTACTACGTGGTCACGGAGTATGGCATCGCCACCCTGCGGGGACGCAGCCTGCGGGAGCGTGCCCTGGAGTTGATCGCGGTGGCACACCCCGACTTCCGGGAAGGGCTGGCCCGCCACGCCCGGGAGAAAGGCCTTCTGCCCGCCCTGCATGCCGCGGCCCTGCCGGAGAAGGCCGGTGGTCCGGGGCCGGCGGAGAAAAAGATCGTGCTCAAGGGCGAAACGTTTCACCTGCGGCCGCTGCGCCCCTCCGACCAGCGCCACCTGCAGGAGTTTTTCTACTCCCATTCCGAGGAGACCATCCTCATGCGCTACGGCCATGTCGTGAACCGGATGGACCGCGGCCGCGCTTATGAGCTGGTCACCATCGACCAGACCCGGGACCTCGCCCTTGGCATCTTCGAAGTCCAAGGCCCGCGCCAACTCATCCACGCCGTCGGCCGCTACTACCTCGACCGCGGGGGCGAGTCTGCCGAAGTGGCTTTTGTCGTGCGCGAGACCCGGCGCCGGCTCGGGATGGCCACGCTGCTTTTTGAGGAAATCCTGGCCATCGCGCGGGAGCGGGGGCTGAAGCGCATCTGGGGCCGCGTGCGGCGCGACAACCTCCCGATGTTGAAGCTCTTCCGCCAATTCGGGGCCAAGCCCCGCCCCGGGGCCGACGGCGACGGGGAAACCGACCTCGAGGTGGATCTGGTCGCACCACCCGCTCCTGTGCGGCCCGCCTCGGGGCGAAAAGCGCGGCGCTGAGGGGTCGGCAGCGCTTGAGCGCCCCCGCTTCAGCCCTTTGCCGAACCCCGGGGTGCGCCGGATTGGCTCCCCAAGCGAGCATCTTGCCCGAAAGCCCAGCGGTGGAGTTCCGCGTAGCGGGAATAATCACTTGGTGGCAGGATTGACCAATTCTTTGGGAAAGAAAGGCTCTCTCTTTGTGAAGCAATGCCCCTCGACCTTCCACGCCTACATCCTTCAGAACCCGGCCGGGCGCTTTTACATCGGACACACGGATGATCTCGACCGTCGTCTGAACCAACACAACGACTCCGAAGGGAAAAGCCATCTCGGCAAGTATACCCAAAAAAACGGACCCTGGTCCTTGGTCTGGTCGGAAGCACATCCGAGCCGATCTGCGGCGGTGCTTCGCGAGCGCGAGATCAAGGCGTGGAAGTCCGCCGCCCGCATCCGCTCGGAGCTTCTGGATTCCACCGAAGCGGCTCAGCGTTGGAGTCCCGCGTAGCGGGATTAATCACTTGGTGGCAGGATTGCCAGCCACGAAGGGCAAACCCTCAAGCCTTCAGTCGACGTTGTTTTGAGGGTTGACAGTGTCTGAGCGCCCCCGCTTGGATAAGCTTTTTGCGGAGCCTCGTGTGGTTCCCCATTCGAGTGCCTTGCCCGATAGCTCAGCGGTAGAGTCCCGCGCAGCGGGATTAATCAC
>REEB01000269.1 GCA_007695295.1 Puniceicoccaceae bacterium | reverse complement strand
ATATTGAGATCCAGAATCTGGATACCTGGGGCGACCGGGATGATGCTGAAGGCGAGCAGCGCGGTGATGACGATGAACGTGGGGGCGAGGATGAAGGCCGGCTTGTCGGCATGGGGGGGGATCCAATCCTCCTTGTTCATGAGCTTGATGCCGTCGGCGACGAAGATGAAGAGGCCGAAGGGGCCGCAGCGGTTGGGCCCGAGCCGGTCCTGGAAAAAGGCGAGCAGCCGCCGCTCGACCCAGACGAGGAGGCCGGCGAGCGTGAGCAGGCCGATGAGGATGCCGTTGATGACGAGGAAAGACTGGAGGACAGGGTTCACTCGAAATGGCCCTCGGTGGGGAGGTGAATGCCGGCGAGATCGGGCCAGCCGGCGGGGAAGCCGACGCAGCCGCGGGGTAGTTGCGGGTGGATGCGGACGGGGAGGCGGACGGGTCGGCCGTAGATCCGGATGGAGAGGGTGTCGCCCTCGCCCAGGCCGCGTTCGCGGGCGTCTGCGGGCGAGAGACTGAAAGCGGCCGGGGGGGTGCGTTTGGCGATGGCGGGGGCGAGGCGGCTGAGTTCCTCCGAGCCGAAACTATGGTGGAGCGGGACGAGGGTGCAGAGGCCCTCCCGGGAGTTGAAGGCGGGGGGGATGGCATTGTGGTAGGCACGGGGTACGTTGCGTGGCTCGATGAGGCGGATGCCCGGATCGCCGCCGCGGTTGGGGCCGCCGACCTCGTCCTGGAACTTGTTGAGGGCTTGGACGGAGTTCCATCCCGGGGCCCAGTAGTGGGTGACGAGGGCGGCTGGCGGTGCGGTGGTCGTCCCCTCCATGGAAAACGTGAGCGGGGCCTCGGAATCCTCGGGTGGCTTGGGTTCGTGCACGCTGAGGTGGGCATGGATGGCGGTGCGCCCGCTGAAGCGGCGGGAGGAGCGGGGGACGGCGGCGCCGTTGAGGCGGAAAGTGGCGGACGGGGCGGCCTCGCGGGCGCCGGCGAGGAAAGGAAACTCCGCCGCGATCGCGATGAGCATGGCTTCCTGGGAACGGAGGGCGCGGGCTTCGTCGGGGTGCAGATGCCCGAGCCAGCGCCAGCTTTCCGCGACCGGGTCGGTGGGCGGGAGGACGGGGAAAAAGCGCTGGGCGCGGCCCTCCTGGCTGATGAACGTGCCTTGGCTTTCGGAGGCCGGGGCGGCGGGTAGGAGGATGTCGGCCCGCGCGGTGGTGGCGGTCTGGACGGCATCGAGCACGATGGTGGTTTCGAGGCGGTCGAAGAAGCGGTCGACATCGGTGCCGTGGGAGCGGCGGTAGAGGTCGTTTTCGAGAATGACGGCGGTATCGGCCTGATGGCTTTCGACCAACTCGTAGGCTTCGCGGAGGGGGCGGCCGCCGAGGAGACCGGCGCCGAAAGTGTTGGCCTCGGGGACGACGAGCCCGAGACCGGCGGGCCGGCCGCGGCGGCAGAGCGCCCAGCCGCAGTTGGCGGCGGCGCCGAGGAGGGCCTCGTGGTGAAGGCTGGTGCCGGAGAGCACGAGCGGGCGGTCGGCGGCGAGAAGGGCTTCGGCGGCGCGGTTGGCGAGGTCGGCGGTTTCCGGATCGAGGTCCGGAACGGGCGGGGCCTCCGGATCGATGGCGTGGGCGACGGCGAAGCCGAAACGGGCGAGATCGGCGGGCGGGGCGTGGAGGACGGCGGTGGCGGCGTCGTCAAGGCGGGTGGCATCGACGGAGGCGATGAAGAGCGGGCCGCGATCGTCTTGGACGGCATTTTGGAAGGCATGGGCCATCCAGCCCGGGAAATTGAGGGCGGCGACGCGGGCGGCGGGGGCCTGGAGGATGGACTGGCGGACCGCGAGGGCCATGCGGGGGGCGGTCTGGGTGAGATCTTCGCCGAGCACGAGGACGGCGTCGGCCTCGGCGATTTCGCGCAAGGAGGGTGAGCGGGCGGGGCTGTCGCGCAGGATGTCGAGGGCGACGGCGATGAGCCGGGACTCACCCTGGGGCAGGCCGCTGAAGTAACGGTCCGGGCCGACGAGCCGGCGCAGGGCGTAATTGGATTCCAAGGACGCGCGAGGCGAGCCGATGCCGATGAGGCCGCGGGATCGGCGCAGGCGGGTGCGGATCGCGGCGATGGCCTCGGCGGCGGTGGGGGGCCGGCCGGCTCCGTCCTTTGCGGCGGCGGGGCGGGGGAGGACGGGGTGGCGGAGGCGAATGGGGAGGTTGGCGAACTCGTAGGCGAAGCGGCCGCGGTCGCAGAGGAAATAGCCGTTGATGTGGTGGTGGTAGCGGTTGAGGACGCGGCGGACTCCGCCATAGCGGGCGCCCACGAGGGTGTTGCAGCCGAGGGAGCAATGGGGGCAAATGGAAGGCGCGCTTTGGAGATCCCACTTGCGGGTGTAATGGTTTTTCAACGTCCGGTCGGTGAAAACCCCGGTGGGGCAAACCTCGATGAGGTTTCCGCTGAACTCGTTTTCGAGGGCGCCGTCTTCGGAGCGGCCGAAGTAGACGTGGTTGCGGGAGGCGAAGGCATCGAGGTCGCGGCCGCCGGCGTAGTCGCGGTAGAAGCGCACGCAGCGGTAGCACTGGATGCAGCGGTTCATCTCATGGTTGATGAACGGGCCGAGGTACTGGTTGGTGAAAGTGCGCTTGGGGAAGCGGTGGCGGCGGGTGCAGTGGCCGGTCATCACGGTCATGTCCTGGAGGTGGCACTCGCCCCCTTCGTCGCAGACCGGGCAATCGTGCGGGTGGTTGGTCATGAGCCACTCGATGACACTTTTGCGGAAGAGGCGGGCCTCTTCGTCTTCGATGGCGATGCGGGTGCCGGGGGTGGCGGGGACCATGCAGGCCATGACGATCTGGCCGCGGGAATCGTTTTCGTCGCGGTACTGGCGGACGGCGCACTGGCGGCAGGCCCCGACGGAGCCGAGGGCCGGATGCCAGCAGAAGTAGGGCAGGTCGAGACCGTGGGAGAGGCTTACCTGGAGGAGGTTCTTCTGCGGCTCGGCCGGGTAGGCGACGCCGTCAATGGTCAGGGTGGGCATGGCTTGTGAAAGCTGAAAGTTGAAAGCTGAAAGTGGAGTGCGGAAAGTTGAGAGGCTGAGGGGGCTTGTGGCGGGTAAGTAGGGGTTGGTTGGATACGAGTCAGGCGGTGGCGGCGGCGGGGGAGTGGCGGTAGGGGCAGCCGCGGCCCTGGAGGTGGCGGCGGAAGTCGTCCTCGAAGTACTTGAGGGCGCTCTGGAGAGGCTCGACGGCGCCGGGGGCGAAGGCACAGAAGGTGCGGCCGGGGCCGAGCATGCGGGCGTGGTGGCGGAGGAGATCGAGGTCGTCCTCGCGGCCGTGGCCGTTCTCGATGGCCTGGAGGATTTTTTCGACCCAGGGGAGGCCGTCGCGGCAGGGGGTGCACCAGCCGCAGGATTCGCGGGCGAAGAAGCGCTCGAGGTTGAGGACCATGCCGACGGGGCAGGTGCGGTCGTCGAGCACGATCATGGTGCCGGTGCCGAGGCGGCTGCCGGCTTGGGCGACGGATTTGAAGTCGAGGGGGAGCTCAAGGTGTTCTTCGACGAGGAAGTCGGTGGAGGCGCCGCCGGGGATGACTCCGCGGAATCGGTGGCCCTTTTGCATGCCGCCGGCGTGGCCCTCGATGATCTCGCGCAGGGGAGTGCCGAGGGGGAGTTCCCAAAGGCCGGGCAGGTTGACGCGGCCGGAGGCGCCATAGAGCTTGGTGCCGGCCTCTTCACCGGGGGCGAGGCTGCGAAACCAGTCGGCTCCGTTGCGGATGATGTGGGGGATGTTGCAGAGGGTTTCGACGTTGTTGACGATGGTGGGCTTGCCGAAGAGCCCGACGACGGGAGGAAACGGCGGCTTGGCGCGGGGGATGGCGCGGCGGCCCTCGAGGGCGTTGAGGAGGGCGGTTTCCTCGCCGCAGATGTAGCGGCCGGCGCTGGTGTGGAGGTGGATGTCGTGGTCGAAGCCGGAGCCGAGAATGTTTATGCCGAGGTAGCCGGCACGGCGGGCGTCGGCGAGGGCTTGGGCGAGGATTTCGGCGCAGCGGTGGTATTCGGCGCGGAGAAAAAGATAGCCGGTTTCGGCCTCGATGGCGTAAGCGCCGAGGATCATGCCTTCGAGGAGTTGGTGGGGATTGCCCTCCATGAGGTAGCGGTCCTTGAAGGTGCCGGGCTCCATTTCGTCGGCATTGCAGATGAAGTACTTGGGGCGGGGGGCGTCCGGCCCCATGGGGACGAAGCTCCACTTCATGCCGGTGAAAAAGCCGGCCCCGCCGCGGCCCTGGAGACGGGAGGACTTGACGATCTCGGTGACATCGGCGGGGGCGTGCTCGGCGAGGGCCTTGCGCAGGGCTTGGTAGCCGCCGGTGCGCTCGTAGGCGGGCAGGTCGAGGGGGGTGCGGTCGTGGCGGATGTGCTCGGTGAGGGGGCGGGCCATGTCAGTCGAGCTCGTCGAGGAGGCGGTCGAGTTTTTCCGGTGTCAGGTTTCCGTGGATACGATTTCCGGCCATGAGGGAGGGGGCGTGGTCGCAATCGCCGAGGCAGGGGATGGGGAGGAGGGTGAAGCGGCCGTCGGGGGTGGTTTCGCCGAAGGAGATGCCGAGGCGGTTGCGGAAGTGATCGCAGATGCCGTCGCAGCCCATGACCCAGCAGGAGACGCTGTCGCAGAGGTGGAGGACGTGGCGGCCGACGGGGCGGCGGTAGAGGAGGTTGTAAAAAGTGGCGACGCTGTCGACCTCGTGGGGGGTCATCCCGAGGGCGAGGGCGACATCGCGGAGGGCTTCATCGGAGATCCAGCCGCGGTGGTGCTGGACGATTTTGAGGGCCTCGATGCAGAGGGCGCGGCGGGCCGGGTAGTGGGGGAGCTCGGCGTCGAGGGCGGCTTGTTCGGCGGGGG
This sequence comes from Puniceicoccaceae bacterium, assembly GCA_007695295.1. Classification (GTDB taxonomy): domain Bacteria; phylum Verrucomicrobiota; class Verrucomicrobiia; order Opitutales; family Opitutaceae; genus REEB01. The sequence continues at coordinate 1,857 of REEB01000269.1, read as the reverse complement.
AGAGCATGGTGAAAGCGGGGGGGGATCAGCGGTCGACATCGGCGAGGACGAAGTCGGTCGCGCCGATGATGGCGAGGAGGTCGGCCACGGTGTGGCCGCGGCTGATGTCGGAGATGATGCGCATGTGGGGAAAAGAGCCGCTGCGGATGCGGACGCGGTAGGGGAGGGTGCTCTTGTCGCTGGTGAGGTAGTAGCTGTAGAGCCCCTTGGTGCCTTCGACGGTGCCGACGGCTTCGCCGGCGGGGATGACCGGGCCCCAACTGACGCCGAGGAAGTGGGTGATGAGGGTTTCGATGTCGTGGAGCATTTGCTCTTTGGGGGGCGGTACGGCGAGGGGGTGATCGGCGCGAACAGGGCCTTCGGGCATGTTGTCCAGGCACTGGCGGATGATGCGGAGGCTTTGGCGCATTTCCTCGATGCGGACGAGGCCGCGGCCGTAGCAGTCGCCCCGGGAGGCGGTGGGGATGTCGAACTCGAACTGGTCGTAGCCGGCGTAGGGGCGGGCCTTGCGCAGATCCCAGGCGAGGCCGGTGGCGCGGAGCGCGGGGCCGGTGACACCCCAGTCGATCGCTTCCTCGGTATTGAATTCTCCGATACCGACGGTGCGGGCCTTGAGGATGCTGTTGCCCATGATCATGGCGTCGTATTCGTGAAGCCGTGACGGAAAGTACTCGAGAAAGTCGCGGACGAGGCCGTCCCAGCCCCGGGGGAGGTCGGCGGCGACGCCCCCGATGCGGAACCAGTTGGGGTGCATGCGGGCGCCGCAGATGGCCTCGATGATGCCGAGGAGGCGTTCGCGGTCGTTGAAGGTGTAAAAGACCGGGGACATCTGGCCGACGTCCTGGGCGTAGGTGCCGTACCAGACGAGGTGGTTGGAGATGCGGAAAAGCTCGCAGAGGAGGATGCGGATGACCTTGGCGCGGTCGGGGACCTCGATGCCGGCGAGGTTTTCGACGGCGAGGAGGTAGGGGAGGTTGTTCATGGTGCCGCCGAGGTAGTCGACCCGGTCGGTGTAGGGGATGTAGGTGTGCCAAGACTGGCGCTCGCCCATTTTCTCGGCCCCGCGGTGGTGGAAGCCGATCTCGGGAATGGCGTCGATGATTTCCTCGCCGTCGAGCTGGAGGATGAAGCGGATGACGCCGTGGGTGCCGGGGTGCTGGGGCCCGATGTTGAGGAACATAAAGTCCGACTCGTCGCTCTGACGCTCGAGGCCCCACTCTCCGGGGTCGAAGCGGAGGGCTTCCTCCTCGCGGATGTGGCGTGCTTCGGTCAACTGGAACGGCCCCATTTCGGTGGCGCGGGCGGGGTGTTCCTTGCGGAGCGGGTGGCCCTGCCAGGTGCGGGGGAGGTGGAGGCGGCGGAGGTGGGGATGGCCCTCGAAGCGGATGCCGAACATGTCCCAGACCTCGCACTCATACCAATCGGCGGTGGGCCAGAGGCGGGTGACGGAGGGGAGGGAGGGGGTTTCGCCTTGGAGGGCGGTTTTGATGCGGATCTCGGCGAAAGGCTCGAGGGAGAGGAGGTGGTAAACGACGGTGAAATCGGCCGCGGGAATCCGGTGGCGGTCGCTGCGGGAGCGTTCGTCGACCGCGGTGAGATCGTAGAGCATGGGGAAGCGCGGGCGGGCCTGGTGCTTGAGGAAACGGAGGACCTCGGGCACGGAGTCCGGCGGCACCCAGCAGGTGGGAAGCCCGTCGCGGGTTCTTTGTTCGGTGACGGAGGCTGCTCCAAACCGCTCCCGCAGCCCCGCCACCGCGGGCGGGGTTTCGGTGTCCGGGCCGGAGGGGGGTTGGGTCCGGGAGGCTGGGGTGGTGGGAGACGGAGGCATGCTGAAATGCTGAAACGCTGAAAAGCTGA
>REEB01000076.1 GCA_007695295.1 Puniceicoccaceae bacterium | reverse complement strand
CCCACCCTGTTCACCGAACTGGATCCCGCCGAAACCGGCCTCGCGTCCTTTGAAAACAACTACAGCAGCCCCGATGTCTGGGGCGCGCGCTGGCGCGAATACCTTCTCGGCACCATCGGCACCGGCATCGCCGCCGGCGATGTCACCGGCAACGGCCTCCCCGACCTCTTTATCGTCAGTAAAAACGAGCAAAGCCGCCTCTACGAAAACCTCGGCGGCTTTCGCTTCCGCGACATCACCGCCGCCGCCGGCATCACCCCCGCTGATGCTCCCGGCGGCGGGGTCGCCTTCGCCGATGTCAACAACAACGGCCACCTTGACATCTATATCTGCTTCGTTGGAGCCCCCAACCAGCTCTGGATCAACGACGGCGCCGGCCGCTTCACCGAAGAGGCCCGCCAGTGGGGCGTTGACATCAACACCGGCAGCGTCATGGCCGTCTTTGCCGACTTCGACCGGGATGGTCTTCTCGACCTCTACCTCGTCACCAACCTCCTCCACGAAGGCGACGACTACTCCGGACCTCTCCCCGACCGGCTCTTCCGCAACCTCGGCGACCGCTTCGAGGACGTCAGCGAGGCCGCCGGCATCAGCGGCCGGGGCCACGGCCATGCCGCCGTCTGGTGGGATTTTAACAACAACGGCTGGCCCGATCTCTACGTCGCCAATGACTTTGAAGGCGAAGACTGGCTTTTTCTCAACCAAGGCGACGGCACTTTCGTGGAATCACTCAGTAGCATCTCCCCCCAGTCCCCCTACTATTCCATGGGGGTTGATTTCGGGGATATCAACCACAACGGCCGCTTCGATCTCCTCGGCACCGACATGGTCCCGACGGACCGCATCGCCTACCACCGCACCGTCGGCAACCACGTCCACCTCTACGAAAACCGCCCCCTGACCGGTGTTCATCAATACGCCAAAAATGTTCTTCTCCTCAATCTCGGAGACGGCCGGATGGCCGAGATCGCCGCCCTCGCCGGCCTCGACCGAACCGATTGGACCTGGGCCGCCCGCCTCGTCGACCTCAACAACAACGGCCGCCTCGACGCCTTTTTCACCAATGGCATGATCCGCGCCTTTAATGACGGCGACCTCGGCTCCTACGTCGACTTTGCCGGCAGCGGCGAGCGCATCGAGCGCGCCTTCCGCCCCTCGCCGATTTCCCGGGAAACCAATCTCGCCTTCCGCAACGAGGGCAACCTCCGGTTCAAGGACCAGAGCGTGGCCTGGGGCCTCGGTCGTTCGAGTGTCAGCTTTGGAGCGGCCTTCGCTGATCTTGATGGCGACGGAAACCCAGACCTCATCATCAACAACTACAAAGAACCTCCCTCCGTCTTCCGCCACCACAACACCGAGGCAGGCCACCGCATCACCCTGCGCCTCGTCGGCACCCGGTCTAATCGCCACGGCCTTGGCGCCCGTGTCGAAGTTGTAGCCGGCGAGCTCAACCAAGTCAAACTTCTGTATCCCCAGCGTGGCTACATGGGTTCCGACGAGCCCATCCTCCACTTCGGATTAGGTCCACATGAACGTATCGACAATCTGGATATAACCTGGCCCAGCGGTCTCCGCCAGAGTTTCACCGGCCTTGAGGCCAACCGCCGCTACACCATCACCGAACCCGATTCCGCGGAGGCTTCCGGCCCGGCCTCCTCCCCGCTGCCGCCCACCCGCCCCCGCTTCGCCCGCGCGGAGGTCTCCTTCCCGCCGGAAGCGGAGCGCCGCCAACCCGACCCCTCCGAGTTTGCCCTCCAACCCCTCCTCCCTATTCCCGAATCCCGCCGCCACGGCCCGCTCGCCGCCGCCGATCTCACCGGAGACGGGCACAGCGATCTGATTCTCGGCGGCGCCACCGGACATCCCGCCACCATCCTCATCAACCGAGGCAACCTCCGTTTCGAAGCCGCCTGGTCGCCCGACCTTGAGGACGACTTTCTCGCCGGGGATGCCGGCCTCGCTCTCGCCGACTTCAATGGCAACGGCCATCCGGACTTGGTCGCCGCCTCCGGCGGAGTCCGGCTCGAAGCCGGTGATGCCTTTTACGCCGATCGCCTGTACTGGAATCGCGGCAACGGCGATTTCGAGCGCGACCCCGGGACGGCCTTTTCCCGCAACCTCGCTTCCACCGGCGCGGTCGCGGTGGCCGACTTCGATGGCGACGGCCGCCCCGATGTCTTTCTCGGTGGGCTTACCATCCCGGGCCGTTACCCGCACGCCCCACCTTCCTCGCTCTGGCGCAATACCGCCACAGGCTTCGTCCGCGTCGACCCGGACGTCGCTCCCGGCCTCGCCGCAGTGGGCCGCGTCAGCGCAGCCGCCTGGGCCGACCTCGACGGCAACGGCTTCCCGGACCTCGTCCTGCTGCGCGAATGGGAGGCCCCCATGATCTGGCGAAACCATGGCGACCGGCTCGTCCACGACCCCGAGGCTATCGACACTCCTGCCCTCTCCGGCCTCTGGACCTCGCTCGCCATCGCCGATCTCAACGGCAACGGCCGCCTCGACCTCGTCGTCGGCAATCTCGGCCTCAACACGCCCTACTTCCAACCTTCGCGGGAATATCCGGCCCGGCTCTGGTTCACCGCTGCACCGGCGGGACCGGTTCGCCTCCTCGAAACGATGTTCGAAGATGGCCGCGAGTATCCCCGGGTAAACCTGCGGCGGCTCCGGCAAGAGTTTCCCCGCGAACTGCGCCCTTTCCGCACCTTCACGGAGTTCGCCCAAGCCACGGTCGCCGACATCTTCGGCAACCTCGCCGAACGCGGCTACCACCACCACGATCTCACCGAGGTCCGAAGCGGCATCCTCTGGCAACAGGAAGACGGCCGCTTCCGCTTCGAACCCTTCCCTGCCTTCGCCCAATCCGGCCGTGCCTTCTCCATCCTCCCCGCCGATATCTCCGGCAACGGCCTGCCCGACCTCGTCCTCTCTCTCGAACTTCCCTCCCCCAAACCCTGGACCGGCCGTATTGAGCGCGGCCACCTCGCCCTGCTTCTCAACCACGGAGATGGTCATTTCGTGTCCGAACTGCCCGGAGAATCCGGACTCTCCATCGGCGCCGCCTCCCCGCGCGGCCTCGCCTGGACCGACCTCGACGGCGACGGTCGCGAAGAACTTGTCGTCCACCTCCTCGACGGACCCCCGATTGTATTCTCTCGCTAACTACACCATGACCCATCGCATTGTTCTCGCCCTCGGCATCCTCCTGGGCGCCTTCGCCGCCCCCGCCCACCTCCGCTCCGAAGATCCCGTCCTCTTCTGGAACAACCAAATCCTCGACGCCGTCAGGCTCTCCCGCACTCCCCCGCCGCAGGCCTCCGTCCACTACGCCACCCTTCACGCCGCCCTCTACGACACCGTCAACGGCATCTCCCGCACCCACCAGCCCTACCATGTCGCCGAGCCCGCCCCCGACGGCGCCTCCCTCGAAGCCGCCGTCGCCGCCGCCGCCCACACCATTCTCCTCGCCAACTTGGGCCGCACGGCAAACCCCCGCCTCTTTCACCAAGCCTACGAACAAGCCCTCGCCGCCATCCCCGACGACGAGGCCAAGACCATCGGCCTCGAGTGGGGACGCCACGTCGCCCGCCAAATCCTCGACCTCCGCCGCGACAGCGGCATCGACCGCCGCGTCGAGGCCCCCGTCGGCACCCGTCCCGGCGAATGGCGCCCCACCCCGCCTCTCTTCCGCTCCGGCACCGATCCCCATTGGGGCATGTTGAAACCCTTCTTCATGAAATCCGGCGATCAGTTCCGCCCCCCGCCCCCACCGCCGCTCGACAGCCGCGAATACTACGAAGCCTGGGATGAAGTCCGCCGCCTCGGCCACCGCGACAGCACCGAACGCCCCGCCTACCACACCGACACTGCCGTCTTCTGGTCCGACGACCTCGGCACCGCCACTCCGCCCGGCCATTGGAATGTCATTTTCCAGCAGATCAGCCGCCGCCAAGGCCTCTCCACCGCCGACAACGCCCGCGCCCTCGCCCTCCTCAACATGGCCATGGCCGATGCCGGCATCTCCTGCTGGGAAGCCAAATACCACTACAACTTCTGGCGCCCCGAACACGCCATCCGCGAGGCCGATTCCGACGGCAATCCCTGGACCAAACCCGACCCCGACTGGATCCCCCTCATGATGAGCCCGACTTTCCCCGACTATACCTCCGGCCACAGTTCCTTCAGCCGCACCGGCGCCGAAATCCTCACCCACCTCCTCGGCGACGATGTCGGCTTCACCACCACCTCCGAAGGCCTCCCCGGCTCCACCCGCTCCTATCAGAATTTCGACGAAGCCGCCCTCGAAGTCGGCCGCAGCCGCATCTACGGCGGCATCCATTACAACTTCGCCGACCTCGAAGCCCAGAACAGCATGCGCCAACTCGCCCGCTATGTTCTGGATAACTTCCTCCTCCCCGTGGAGTAAGCCATCCACCCGCCAGGTTCACCTCCGGTCCCCCGCCGCAACCCAGTGCTCCATGAGGCGGTCCTTCCGTCCGCCGTCACCCACCACCCCTGACCCGCCACCCATCACCCCTCGCCCCTCACCGCCACGTGAACCGCTTACCCCTTCTTCTCCCCCTCCTCTCTATCGTATCCACTATTACATTACAGGGAGACCCCGTCCTCACCGGTGGCGGCAACCTCGCCTCCTCGCCCCTCGCTCCCCGCCCCGCCGGTTCGGGACCCACCCTCTTCCACTCTCTCCCCCCCGAAGAAACCGGCATCCACTTCCATAATTCCTACGACGATCCCCGCATGTGGGGCGACCTCTACCGCGAGTTCACCCTCGGCGCCGTCGGCACCGGCGTCGCCATCGGCGATTTCGATGGCGACGGCCGGCCCGACATCTACGCCGTCAACAAGTTCGGCCCCAACCGCCTCTTCCGCCAGACCGACGCCTTCGTCTTCGAGGACGTCACCGAAGCCGCCGGGGTCGCCGGCCATCCCGACGCCTGGGCCACCGGGGTCACTTTCGTCGACATCAATAACAACGGCCTCCTCGACCTCTACGTCTGCTACTTCAACGCCCCCAACCAGCTCTTCATCAACCAGGGCGACGGCACTTTCACCGAAGAAGCCGCCGCCTGGGGCCTCGCCATCGTCGACGCCAGCGTCATGGCCGCCTTCGCCGACATCAACCGCAACGGCCACCTCGATCTCTACCTCCAGACCAACATTCTCGACTACCGCGCCAGCTTCAAGGGCCGCCCCGACTACCTCTTCCGCAACAACGGCGACGGCACCTTCACCGACATCACCGCCGAAGCCGGCATCTGGGGCCTCTCCCAAGGCCACTCCGCCACTTGGTGGGACTATAACAATGACGGTTGGCCCGATCTCTACGTCGCCAACGATTTCGAAAACCCCGACCGCTTCTACCGCAACAACGGCGACGGCACTTTCACCGACATCCTCAACGAGGTTTTTCCCCACACTTCCTACTTTTCCATGGGCTCCGATCTCGGCGACATCACCAACAACGGCCTCGTGGATTTCATCGTCGGCGACATGGCCGCCACCACCCACTACAAGGACAAAACCGGCATGGCCGAGATGGGCCGCGGCATCTGGGAAATGGAGCGCCCCGACTCCCTCATCCCCATGTACATGCGCAACGCCCTCTACCTCAACACCGGCACCGACCACTTCAAGGAAATCGCCTACCTCAACGAACTCGACGCCACCGACTGGACTTGGGCAATGAAGTTCGCCGACCTCGACAACAGCGGCTGGGTCGATCTCTACGTCACCAACGGCAACATCCGCAACTTCATGGATGCCGACCTCCTCGACCGCGAGCGCGTCGCCCCCACCCTCGCCGCCCGCGCCCGGGTCTGGCGCGATGCCGAGCCCCTCCGCGAACACAACCTCGCCTTTAAAAACCATGGCGACCTCCGCTTCACCAACGTATCCACAACCTGGGGACTCGACGCATTCGGCGTCAGCTTCGGCGCCGCCTTCGCCGACCTCGACCGCAACGGCAATCTCGACCTCGTGGTGAGCAACTTCGACGGCAACCTCTCCGTCTACCGCAACCTCAACCCCTCCGGCCACAGCCTCCTCCTCCGCCTCGTCGGCCGCTCCAGCAACCGCTGGGGCATCGGCGCCATCCTCCACCTCGAATCCTCCGCCGGCACCCAAACCCGCCAACTCACCCTCGCCCGCGGCGTGCTCTCCTCGGACGAGCCACTCGTCCACTTTGGCCTCGGAGAGGAGGAAAGCGCCCGCAGGCTCACCATCCACTGGCCCAGCGGCCACCAGCAGGTCATCGAAAACCTCCCCGCCAACCACCTCCACACCATCACCGAACCGGACGGCCCGGCCACCCCGCCTCCCCCGCGCGAGGCCCCGGTCGACCGCTGGCAGGCCACCGCCCAATTTACCGAAACCACCCAGGCCCGCGGCCTCGACATCCGCCACACCGCCGCCGAGTTCGACGAATTCCGCCGCGAGTTTCTCCTCCCCCGCCGCCTCTCCCGGCTCGGCCCCGGACTCGCTTGGGAAACCCCGCAGGACGATGCCCGCCCTCGCCTCCTCATAGCCGCCGCTCCCGGCGAGTCCGTCACCCTCCTCCAACTGCACGACGACGATCCTGCCTCCTTCACCGCCGCCAACCCTCCGGCTTGGATGCTCGACTCCGATCGCGAAATCACCACCGCCCTTTGGTTCGACGCCACCGGCAACGGCTTCTCCGATCTCTACCTCGGCCACGGCGGCGTCCGCTGGGAAGAAGGCGATCCCCGCCTCCGCGACCAGCTTTATCTCAACCAAGGCGACGGCACTTTCTCGCTCGCTCCCGAGGCCCTTCCCGACCACGCGGACAGCACCGGAGCTGTCGCCGCCGCCGATTTCACCGGTGACGGCCGGCTCGACCTCTTCGTCGGCGGCCGGGTCGTCCCGGGCCGCTACCCGTCCGCACCCCGCAGCACCCTCCTCGCCAACCGCGGCGGCCGCTTCGAGGATGTCACCGAGGAACTCGCCCCCGGCCTCCGCCACATCGGCCTCGTCACTTCCGCCCTCTGGAGCGACGCCACCGGCAACGGACGCCCCGACCTCCTCCTCACCCTCGAATGGGGGCCGGTCGTTCTCTTTGAAAACACCGGCGAAGGCTTCGTCGACCGCACCGAGTCCGCCGGGCTCGCCGACCGCCGCGGCTGGTGGAACTCCATCGCCGCGGCCGACTTCACCGGCAACGGCCAGATCGACTACGCCGTTGGTAATGTCGGGCTGAATACAAAATACCTCGCCTCCCCGGAACGGCCCACGCTCCTTTTCCACGGCGATTTCGACCGCTCCGGCCGCCGTTTCCACCTCGAGGCCCAATACGAGGACCACGACGACCGCCTCTACCCCGTCCGCCCCCGCAGCAAACTCAACCAGGCCTTCCCTTTCCTCGCCCGCCGCTTCCCCACTTTCTCCGCCTTCGCCCGCGCCACCGTCGAGGAAATTTTCGGCGCCGAACGCATCGTCGCCGCCGATCGCTACGCCGCCACCGAACTCGCCAGCGGCATTTACCTCAACCGCGGTGACGGCACCTTCGACTTCCGCCCGCTCCCACGGTGGGCCCAAACCGGTCCGATCTTCGGCCTCGCCGCCCTCGATGTCGACGGTGACGGCCATGCCGACCTCTATGCGGTTCAAAACTTCTTCACCCCCGAACCCACCACCGGCCGATTCAACGGCGGCATTTCCATTCTCCTCCGCGGCGACGGCACCGGCGGCTTCACCCCCGTCCTTCCCGCCGAAAGCGGGCTGGTCCTGCCCGGCGATGCCAAAGCCCTCACCGTGGTCGACTTCGATGACAACGGCTGGCCCGACTTCGTTGCCTCGCGCAACCACGGCCACCTCGCCGCCTTCGAAAACCGCGGCGTCGAGGGCCGCCACTCCTTCACCGTCGCCCTCCGCGGCCTCCCCGGCAACCCCGAAGCCATCGGCGCCCGCGTCACCGTCCACCGGACCGACGGCACCCGCTCCACCGCCGAAATGTATTCGAACTTCGGCTACCGTTCACAGTCCCCCTCCCTCCTCTTTTTCGGGCACACTGAAGCCAACCACCCCGAAACCATCGAAATCCGCTGGCCCGACGGTGCCGTCTCGACCCATCCCTTCGACCCCGCCCGTTCCCACCAAGTCCTCGCTCATCCCGCCCGGCCGTAATCCGTTTCGGTTCGCACCGAACCGGAATCTCCCCCACCAGGGCCGACCTGGGCCAAGCCATGAATGCAGCCGGCAACCTACCATGGGCAACCCGGAGAAATATGATGTCCCCCAGGGGCGATGGCATACGCCTCGATATTGTTTTCGCTTCTCCCTGGCAATTCCGGCGTCATCCATCCCGGCAAATACCCCCATGCGCTCCCCACTTCCCACCACGGCTTTGGTGGCCGGCCTTGGCTGGTTGACGCTCGCCGTCCAAGCCGACCCTGGCTGCCGGATCCGCCACCATGCCGCCACCGACAACCCTGATCCTTTCGACCGATCCGGCTAACTCCGCCGCGCCCACGGTCCGGTGAAAAAACCCATCCATCCCACGCGAAACCCTCGGCCCAATCCAGCAGCCCATCCCAGCCTCCGCCCTCCGCGCTCCCAAGGCCGGCCGCTTCCCGAATTACAACGCTCATCCCATCACCCCAAGTCTCATCGGCATGGGAAGCTCCGCCGCCGAAATCGCGGCCAGAATCACGCTGGGCTCGAACATGGGCAACACCCTCGAAGCCATCGGCGGGGAGACCGCCTGGGGCAATCCGCGGATCACCGCCGATCTTTTCCGCCTGATCAAAGAAAGCGGCTTCGACGCCATTCGCCTGCCCGCCACCTGATACCAATACGCCGATCCGGAGACCGCCCGGATCGATCCCGCCTGGCTCGACCGCATCAATGAGTTCGTGCAACTCTGCCTCGATCACAACCTCATCACCCTGCTGAATAGCCACTGGGAAGGCGGCTGGTTGGAAAACAATGTCTCGCCCGACTTGCAGGAAGTAAGCAACGCCCGGCAACTTGGTTTTTGGGTGCAGATCGCCACTCACCTGTGTGACTTCGATGAGCGTCTGATCTTCTCCCGGGCCAACGAACCCCACGTTGAAGACGCCACCCAGATGGAAGTCCTCATGTCCTACCACCAGACCTTCATCAACGCGGTGCGCTCCACCGGCGGTAGAAATGCCTTCGCGTCCTTGTCGCACCAGGCCCCCTCACGGACATTGAGCGAACCCGCAATCTCATGAACCGGATGCCGGAAGACACCGTACCCGGGCGCCTGATGGCCGAAATCCATTATTACACGCCTTGTACCTTCACGCTCATGGAGCGCGACAGAACCTGGGGCAAAATGTCTTACTACTGGGACCACAACCACCACTCGTCGGCAGACCCAGACCGCAACGCCACCCGGGGCGAGGCGGCGGCGGTGGACCGGCTCTTCGGCTTGATGGAAAAGCAGTTCGTGGACCGGTCCATTCCCGTCATCCCCGGAGAGTACTGCGCCACCCGGCGCGCCCAACTGCCGGACGGTGGCACGGACCTCCACCTTGCCTCCCGCACCCACTACCACCGCTGCGGCACCCGGCAGGCCAAGGCCATGGGGCTGATCCCCTTTTATTGGGACAACGGTGGCACCGGGAACAACGCATCCGGCATCTTCGACCGCCATGCCCGCGCCCTTTTCAACCGGAAGATCATGGACGCACTCCGGGTCGGCGCCACAGAGCCAAGCTACTGGGCAACGATTGACAATTCCCCCCGCGCGGCCGACGCCAATCCGGACGGCGAATGGGCCGGCAACCTGCTCGAACTCTATCTCGGCAACGATCCGCTCAACGTGAATTCGGTTCCGCCCCGGCCGACCCTACGCATCGACAATCAAAATAACTCGTCATCACCTTTCACCGCTTCGTCCTGACGAGTATGCACAATTTTTCAAAGGTCTGGAATCCGGCCCAAAGGGCCAAAATTCAACAGCCGGGCTCGAAGGGCGGGATGGCTGGAGGGAAAAATCGCGGACGGAAAGTCCGCCATTCTCATTGCCGGCACCTCCCGGATGCTTCGGCTGTATCGCGGACATTCGGCCCGCTTGTTTCATGGTCAGAATACCCAGCCCTTGGGACTGGGCTATGGAATCAACGCGCCTTTGGCGCTTCAGAAAATGTGTGTATTCGTCACCGCTTCGCCCGCACGGAAGCAAATCTCAAGATCTTCTCTTCCACGGATTCGACACACTGGGTTCCGTTGCCCTTCAAAGTCGGGCAAGACGAGGAGACACGGCTCGAACTCGTCTCCGAGATATCCATGCGTGAACCGGACCCCTATTTCGTCAAGATGACCATTTCAGGCTGGCCATTGCTGAAACGCCGCCGGCCAGGACCGCATTGCCGGGCCTGGCGCGAGTTCGGCAACCCCGGGCAGGCGGCCCTCGGGCCGTGGACGCCACCGGCCCCCGCGAGGGGAGACCGGCGCGGACGGCGCATGCGGCTCAGGCCTCGATTTGCGGGCGGTCCGGATCCGGCCAGTCCACGTGGAAAAACTTCCCCCGGGGCTGGTCGGTGCGCTCGTAGGTGTGGGCGCCGAAGAAATCGCGCTGGCCCTGGAGCAGATTGGCGGGCAGGCGCTCGCTGCGGTAGCCGTCGTAGTAGGCCAGCGAGGACATGAAGGTCGGCGCGGCCACCCCGTGCGCGGCCGCCTCCGCCACCACCCGGCGCCAGTTGGCCTGGCAGCGCTCCACTTCGCCACGGAAGTAGGGATCCAGGAGCAGATTCGCCAGCTCCGGTTCGCGCTGGTAGGCTTCGTAGATTTTCTGCAGAAACCGCGCCCGGATGATGCAGCCCCCGCGCCAGATCATGGCGATCTCCCCGAAGTTGAGCTTCCATTTGAACTCGCTTTGGGCCGCCCGCATGAGCTGAAAGCCCTGCGCATAGGAGCAGATCTTCGAGCAGTAAAGGGCGTCGTGGATCGCCTCAATGAAGGCGGCGCGGTCGCCGGTGTAACGTCCGCCCGGCCCGGACAAGACCTTGGCGGCCGCCACCCGCTCCTCCTTGATCGCACTCAGGCAGCGGGCAAAGACCGCCTCGGCGATCGTCGGCGCCGGGATGCCCATGTCGAGGGCGTTGACCGAGGTCCACTTGCCGGTGCCTTTCTGCCCCGCGGTGTCCAAAATCACGTCCACCAAGGGCCCATCCCCGGCGGGGTCCTTCTGTTTCAAAATCTCCGCCGTGATCTCGATCAGGAAGGAGTCGAGAACGCCTTCGTTCCAGCGGCTGAAAACCTCCCCCATCTCTCCGGCGGACAGCCCGAGCAGATCCTTCATCAGCGCGTAGGCCTCGCAGATCATCTGCATGTCACCGTACTCAATGCCGTTGTGGACCATCTTCACGTAGTGGCCGGCCCCGTCCGGTCCGATGTAGGCCGAGCAGGGTACCCCGCCTTCAACCGGTTGGCCCGGCCGGGCGCCCTCCAGCGGCTTGCCGGATTTCTCATCCACCTTGGCCGCGATCGCCGACCAGACCGGCTCCAGCTCATTCCAAGCTTCGGGATCGCCGCCCGGCATGAGAGCAGGGCCGAAACGCGCCCCCTCTTCGCCGCCGGACACACCCGACCCGATGAAGCGAAAGCTTTTCGCAGTCAGCTCTTTCTCCCGCCGGATGGTGTCCGTCCAGAGGGCGTTGCCGCCGTCGATGATGATGTCCCCCTTGTCCAGCAGCGGCAACAGGCTCTCGATGACGGCGTCCGTCGGCCCGCCCGCCTTCACGAGGATGATGACCTTGCGCGGCCGCTTCAGCGAGGCGACGAAGTCCTCCAAGGTCCGGCAACCCTCCAATCCGCCGGGAGTGTCCGGATTGCGGGCGACAAACTTCTCCATCGTCTCGGTGGTGCGGTTGAAGACCGAGATCCGGAAGCCGTGGTCGGCAATGTTGAGGGCCAGGTTCTGGCCCATCACGGCCAGACCCACGAGACCGATTTCAGAGCGGGCAGTGGACATAGACCGTCCATCCTTGGCATCCGCCGGAAACTTTGTCCAAGCGAAAGGTGAAGGCCCGGCGAATTCGCGCCCCTGCGCCCCGCAATCGCAATCCGTTCAGAGCTGCACGCGGGTGTTCCGGTCCGGAAACCACTGCGCGACGAAGTCGATCAGCGGGGTCAGGATCTCCGGTTCGTTGCGGTTGTAGAGCATCGAACTCAGGACCAGACCGGCGCCGACCAAGGTGACGAAAAAAAAGACCGGCGCGGGTATTTTCTGCAGCCGCCGATAGACGAGGATGGGAAGCGAAAACAACACCGCCAGCGCCAGCAGGACCAGCCACGGCGAATGCAGTGTGTCCATATACTCGGCCAGAAGATAAGGTGTGAATTCCATGGCGTGTTCGTCAGAATAACGAGGTTGGACTTCAAACATCGGCAGCCCGGCCCGGAAGTTGAGGTGCTCCCTCCCGGCGCGCTGGCCCGCTGCGGCGAAGTTCCGCCTGAAATCGGGTTGCGGTCCTCTGCGCCGCCTCCATGCTGCCCCTTCTTTCACCCTAATCGTATGGATGCCCGAAAAACCACTCTCGACGAACTGAACAACCGCGCCGCCAACCTCAGCGGACGGTCCGCCCTGCTGGGCTTCGATGGCTTCGTGGACCGCATCGTCCACCCCGTCGCCCAGCGCCACGGCCAGGGCAATCGTTTCACCCCCATGAAAACGATCGAGGAGTTCGGCAAGCGCGTCCTCGGAGCCGTCGGCAAGAGCACCAACATCGAGCTCTCCCTGCAGAAGGAGAAAATCGGCGGCAATGGCCCCATCATGGCCAACGCCCTCCTCGCCCTCGGCCCGGACGTGCGCTACCTCGGCGCCCTCGGCAAGCCCGCCGTCCACCCCGTCTTCACCGAGTTCGCCGCCCGAACCAAGGCCGTCTCCTTCGCCGAGCCCGGCGTCACCACCGCCCTCGAGTTTACCGATGGCAAACTGCTCCTCGGGACCATGTCCGGCCTCGACGAGGTGACCTACGAAAATCTCCTCCAGACCATGGGTGAAGGCGCCTTTCACGACGCCATCTCCCGGGCCGATCTCGTCGCCCTTGTCAATTGGACCATGATCCCCAACATGACCGCCTTTCTCACCCGGCTGTTGGAAAAGGTCTTCATGGCGCAGCCGCCGCGGGATCAGCGGAGCTTTTTCTTCGACCTCGCCGACCCCGAAAAACGCTCCCGGGGTGATCTCGTCACCGCCCTGCGCACCATGGCCCGCTTCCAGGCCCACGGCCGCGCCACCCTCGGCTTCAACCTCAAGGAAGCCCAGCAGGTCGTGGCCGCCCTCGATCTCGGCGATTACCCGGAATCTCCCGACGGTCTCCGCGAAATGGCCACCCGCATCCGCCAGGAACTCAACGTCGGCACCGTCGTCATCCACCCCAAGGAATCCGCCGCCTGCGCCACCCGCGACGACTGCTGGTGGGTCGAGGGCCCCTACACCGAAAATCCGGTCATCACCACCGGCGCAGGCGACCACTTCAACGCCGGCTTCGCCGCCGGTCAGCTCCTCGAGCTTTCTCCGCCGGCCTGCCTCATGCTCGGCGTCTCCTGTTCCGGATATTATGTGCGCTCCGGCGAAAGCCCCTCCCTCAACGACCTTGAAGCCTTTGTCCGGAACGGCTGATCCCACCGCCATGCCCAGACGCGCCCAGCCCGATGGCCTCCTGCTTTCGTTTGAAGGCGCGGAGGGCAGCGGCAAAAGCACCCAGATCGAGCTCCTCGCCGCCTACCTCCGGCAGCAGGGACGCGAGGTCGTCGTCACCCGCGAACCCGGCGGCACCGCCGTCGGCGAAGAGATCCGCAAGCTCCTCATCCACACCGACGACCGCACCGCCATCTTCCCGGAGACGGAGCTGCTCCTCTTCGCCGCCAGTCGCGCCCAGCTCGTTCGCGAAGTTCTCATCCCCTCCCTCGAGGCCGGAAAGGTCGTCCTCTGCGACCGCTACCTCGACTCCACCACCGTCTATCAAGGCGCAGCCCGCAGCCTTTCCCCCGATCCGGTCAGCCAGATCAACACCTTCGCCGTCGGCGGCATCCTCCCCGCCATGACCTTTATTCTCGATGTCCCCCCGGAGGTCAGCCTCAGCCGGATCAAGAAACGCGGCGGCCGTCCGCCCGACCGGATCGAGCGGGAGACCGCCGCTTTCTACCGCAAAGTGCGGGAGGGCTACCTCCTCCTGGCCCGTTCCCTTCCATCCCGCTTCCACGTGCTCGACGGCACCCGCCCCGAAGAAACCATCGCCGACGAAATCAGTCAGGCCGTCCGCCGCCTGTTTTAGCACCATGGCCGCCGCCCCGCCGCCCCCCACCGCCATTCAGGTGCTGGAGCGCTCCCGGAAGCGGGGCCGCCTTCCCCACAGTCTCCTCCTTCATGGCCCCGAACTGAATCCGCTCGAAGAGCTGGCCGCCAGCCTCGCCCGGGATTTGCTCGCTTGCCACGAGGCCGACCCCGCCGGCCATCCGGACTTCTTCCGCCTAGCGCCCGCCAACAAAATGCGGCTGATTTCCGCCGACCACACCCGCGCCCTCATCCACGACATCCAGCACACCCCCCAGGCCGGACCGCGCAAGGTCGCCGTCGTCCTCGAAGCCGACCGCTTCCACGAAACCGCCGCCAATATCTTTCTCAAAACCCTCGAGGAACCCCCGCTCGACACCACCATCCTCCTCCTCACCACCCGGCCCCACTCCCTCCTCCCGACCATCCGCAGCCGGTGCGTGCATCTCCGCATTCCTTCCCCCTCCGCCTCTTGGGATGAACCGGAAGTCCAGGCTTGGATGACCGACTTCGAAGACTGGCTCGCCCGCCTCGCCGACGGCCGCGCCGCCGCCGACCGCAACGCCGTCGCCACCCACATTTTCCGACTCTACGGACTCGTCACCCGCTTCAACGGCTTTCTCACCGAAGCCGTCGACCGCGAGATCAAGGCCGGCAGAAAGGACCTCCCCGAGAGCCTCGACAGCGCCGCCATCGACGCCTGGGAAGCCGGCACCGCCGTCGCCCTCCGCCAACGCTTTTTTCGGGAAGTGGAGCAGATGCTCTGCCGGTTTGCCCGCCGCGGCCTCCGGGAGCCCGGCGCCGATTCCGCTCCCCTCACCGCCTCCATCGCCCACCTCGAGCGGGTCGTCGCTCTCCTCCGGGCCAACTTTCGCCCCGAAGTCGCGCTCGAGAGCTTTCTCCTCGCCTGCCTCCGTCTCTGGGTCCGCCGCTGAGATCCCCCGGCTTCACCGCCCCCCCGGAACCGGATCCCCCGCTCCTCCGTTGGGCTGCTTTCACCCCGACCGCAACCGGTGGGTTGCAGAAGCGGTTTTTTTCCATTGTCTGCCCACGATTCACAGATAACCCTGCACCGCTTATGACCAATCTCCCATACGACGCCCGCCTCCACCCGACACCCCGACTTGAGGAGGACGACGAAGACGCCACCCGGCCGCCCCATGCCGCCGTCAAGGCGGTCATCGGCCGCACCTTGCTCGACCAGCGCAAAATCTTCCTCTGGGGCCCCGTCACCGAGGAGTCCGCCGAGGACCTCGTCGAAAAACTCGTTTACCTCGAGGCCACCGGACCAGGCAAACCGATCACCTTTTACATCGACACACCCGGCGGATCGATCACCTCCGGCATGGCCGTCTACGACACCATCCGCCTCATCAGCAGCCCGGTCACCACCGTGGTCACGGGCATGGCCGCCAGCATGGGCTCGATCCTCCTCTGCTCCGCCGCCAAAGGCCGCCGCCTGGTCTACCCCCATGCCCGCGTTCTTATCCACCAGCCGCTGCTCTCGGGCCGGATGGTCGCCCCCGCGGTCGACATCAACATCCAGGCCACCGAGATGGAGCGCCTGCGCGACGAGCTGAACCAGATCCTTGCCGCCTCTTCCGGCCAGCCTCTGGAGAAAATCGTCAAGGACACCGACCGCGACTTCTACCTCAACGCCCGCGAAGCCATCGACTACGGCCTCGCCGACCGCATCGTGGAGAAGTTCGAGTAACGCTCCCCCCGATCCGGATCGCTTTCGACCGCTCCCCGGCCTTCCCCGGCCGGCGGCCTCAGCCGGGGCCGGGATCTCTCTTCTCCGCCGCCACCGGCGCTGCCTTAAGCCGGCAGGATGCGCAGCGGCCCGTCGAACCACCGTCCGCGGTCCAGGGTGATGATCCGCCCTGCCACCCGCACTTCCTGCTCCGGCCCGGCGCCGGTGACCTCGATCCCCGGGGGAGCGCCGCGCTGCACGGTCATCACCCAAAGGATTTCGGTCCGCGCGGCCGTCAATGACGCCGTTATGTAGCGGGCGCCCGGATACACCACATAACGGCCGTTGGAAAAGGTGCGCTCGCTGGCCGGCCCCTCCCGGCACTGGAGCTCCAGCTTCTCCGGCGCCACAAATGTGACCGCCGCACCGGCTTCCGGAGCCGTGAGCAGAAATCCCCTCCCGTCCTTCCCCGCCTCAAAGGAAAGCTCCCGCTCGAAGCACAAGGACCAGTCCCAGCGGACCGGAGCCTCATCCCAAAGCACTTCCACTCCCGCGAGCAACACCGCCACTCCGGGGCAGGGATCGAAACAGACCGCCAGGTGCCGGTCCACCATGCGCGCTCCGTACAGTTGGGCCAGCCGCAGGCTGGCGGCGCCCCCCGGAGAGCCATCCGGAGCGGGGGCGAAGTAACTCAGCTGTCCCAGCCGGGTATGGCCGGGAGGCGCGCCCGCCGGCCGCTGAGCGGTGTTCCGCAGGAGCACGCATTGATACTCCGGCTCCGGCTTGGCCTGGCCGCCGCCGGTCGCCCAGCTCCGGCCCAGTGCCATTAGGCGGATGCTGCCCGCATCCTCGTGGTTGTGCCCGCCGCCATGGCAGGCCTTGGCGTAGGCCGCGAAAACACTGTCGTCCGCGTCCCGGTAGCGGTTGCGGAAAAGCACCAGGCCGGTGCGCTGGTCGACTACCGTCAATGGCAGTCCCTCCTTCTCCGGGTCCGGATCGCCTGGCGCCGCCGGGGGCGTTTCCGCGGGGTAAAACAGAAGGGTCCAGAGCGGGTTGCGTTCCGCCCGGAAACAGGTCCCGTCCCCTTCCGGGCCGCAGAGCTGGTCGTACTGCCGCCGCAGGGCGGCGAGCTGCCTGCGTGGCGCGAGGCCGAACAACAGCGCCGCCACCCCCGCACCGGGAAACCCGCCGCCGTCGTCGTTCCAGAAGATCCGCCGGCCGCGCTCGCCGGGGCCGGCACCGTCCCCGCACCCCACCTCCTTGGCGCATGGCACGGTGGTGGCGTAGACCAGTGCGGGCAGGCGATCCAGTCCCACGGCTGTATCCGCCGGGTCACGACCAAGGCAATGCCGGCAGGCCAGCACGAAGGGCGCCCAGTGCGAAAACGCATAGAGACCGTAGCCGATGCCTTCGTAATAGTTGCCGCGGTCTCCGTAATTGAGCAGGTAGGTTCTCACCCGCTCGATTGCCCGCTCCACCCGCGGGGCCATCGCGGGCTCCTCCGGCAGGATGGCCAGGGCCGCCAGCCCGGCGGAGGCATGGGTCACGCCCCACCAGTTGTTGAAGGGATTGTCCGGGTTGTCCTTCGAAAGCCGGTCGAAGGACTCCACCAGCCCGGCGATCCGGCCCGCCAGTCGATGGCGCTCCTCCTCCGCCCAGAGTCCGGTGCAGGCGTCATAGGCGATCGCGGCCGCTTGGGCGGCGGCGGCTTTGCCCAGGCAGGATCCGGGCGGCCGGTCGAGATGGGCGTCGAGCAGACCGGCGGCCCGCTCCGCCCGGCCTCCGTCGCCGCCCGCCAACAGGCACTCGATGGCTGCCGCCTCCAGCACCTGGACCAACTGCGGACGCCCCCCGTCCGCCGCCGACGCATCAGACTCGGTTTGCTCCACCGGCACGGCCGCGAGTCGGCGCAGGTCGGCGACCAGTCCCGCAAACAGAGGAAGGCCGGCTCGGTGTTGAAAGCGGCCGAGGGCGGCAGGGTTCAGCCAGAGCCCCGGCCTCCTCCGCCGCCGGTCCGGGACCGCATCCATCGCGTCACTCTCCGGGCTTGGCGGTGCACTGGGGCTGGGCCCCCTCGGGCAAGGGGGGAGTCGCACCCACCCCCGCGGGCGGAAGGGTTCCCTCCAGCTCCTGGCGCCAATGCGCCACATCTCCTCCCGGGCAATAGATGTAGATCATCTTCATCTCGGTGGGGCCGGTGTTGGTGAGTTGGTGAAATTGCTTCGGCGGCAGAAAAACCGCCTGGCCTCCGCGGATGGCGCGCCGCTCCGTGCCGACGCAGATTTCCCCTTCCCCTTCGAGCACGAAATAGACTTCCTCCTGCTCCTGGTTGTGCCAAGGCACTTGGCCGCCATCGGGCTCCAGCACGACATAACCCATGGCGAAACCACGGGCGGCAATGGGTTGCCCGCCTTGTCCGACAAGTCCCCGGGTGCGGCGACGGGCGGGAAAACAACGGCCCTCGATCTGGGCCAAATCGGCAATGATCATAGCGCAGGCGGTCTGCGCCCGATCTTGCCCCGGAGCAAGCGAAAACCAGCCCCGGCCGGCGGCTACTCCGGTTTGGCCGATGTGCTCGCGGGAACGGCCGGACCGCCCGCGGCTTTCGGCGCCGCTGCGGGCGCCGGCGACCCTTCGGCTTCCGCCCGGTAGGCGAATGTCAGCGTGATCTCCTCGGCCAAGGCGGCTTTCTCTCCTCCCACCATCACCGTGCCCTCGAAGGTCGCCAGCGGCAGGCGCAGGCGCTTCGGCTTGACCGAGAGCGAAAGCACCTCGCCGGGTCGGCAGATGCGGTGGCAACGCACCCCTTCGCAGCCGGTGAAGTAGATCGAGCCCGGATCCACCGGAGCCGTGAGATGATTGTCCGTGCCGCCGAGCAGGTAGAGCACCGCCAGCTGACCGAGCGCCTCCAGGAGCAGCGAGGCGGGAAAAACCGGGTTGTCTTTGAAATGACCCTGCAGAAACGCCTCGTCTCCGGAAATAGGATACTTGCCGGTCGCCCCGCGCGGCGTCAGGACCGCCTCTTTGAGGAAGAGAAAGGGAGGCTGCTGGGGCAGAAGGTCCGCGACCAGCTCCAGCGGGAGATGCTTCGGCGGCGGTGGCGGCGGCAACCCCCGGGCTTTGCAGTCGATGAAGATTTTCAGATCGCCGATGGTGCGAAGGTTGCGCAATTCGTCGTTGTTAATCGGCATGCCGACAACCTCCTCCACCAGGATGATGGCCTCCATCATGGTCAGCGAGTCCAGGCCCAAGTCCTCGACAAACCGGAGATTGTCGTCGCCGGCGCGCAGCCGCGGCTTCACCTCGGGGTCGAGAAACCGCTCCACGATGCCGAGAATGATTCCGGGCAACAGGCCCGCGTCCTTGGATTTTTGATACGCCAGAGCCGCCTCAAAGGTCTCCGGAGAGCAGCGCTTCAGCGACTCGCGCAGAGAAGCCTCGTCGAGGGGAGGCTTGGGACCTTCTCCCGGGGGGGCCGGCTCATGCGGATTGATGGACATAAGCGCAACAGGTAAGGGCGACGGGGAGAGTGTGTAAATGGAAATTTTTAGTCTGCCGCCACACCTGCAGGGGCAAACACCGGAGAAAGGCTTGCATTTACCGGGTTGCCGGCGCGAGCATCCCCCCAACCGGGTGCCCCGCATCCCGGCCCCGACCTTTTCATGCAACCAACCATCCCCGCGGTATGCCCGCCACGCAGCTTCCGGACCTCCTGACCCGCCCCGCCCTGGAACCCTCCGGGCAGGCCTTCCCGGACCGGCGCGGAGAACCCGCCGGGCGCCCGGCGCGGCGGCTTTTCATCGTCACCCACGAGTTTTTCCCCACCCGCGGGGGCATCGCCGCCTTCAGTGAGGAGATCGCCCGCGCCGCCTCCAGCCTCGGCTATGCCACCGAGCTCTGGGCGCCCGCCCACCCGGCCCTCTCCGCCCGGACCTGGCCTTTCACCCTCCACCCGCTGCCGCTGAAGGGTTCACAGGACTTCATCTGCCAGGTGCGCCTCGCCGTGGAGATCATCCGCCAGCGCCGCCGCCTGCGTCACGGCATCCTCTACCTTCCGGAGCCAGGCCCCCTCCTGGCCATGATGTACCTGAACCACTTCCAGGCCTTCAAACCGGGCCGTCTCGTGCTCACGTTTCATGGTTCCGAAATCCTCCGCTTCGCCTCGGGCATCGGCGCTCCGTTTTTCATGTCACGGCTGATTCGCGCCGCGGACCGGATCAGCACTCCGTCGGACTTTTCCCTCGGCCTCCTCCACCGCCACTTCAGCGATGCGCGGGGCAAATCCCTCATCACACCCTGCGCCCTGCGCTCCACTTTCACCACCCGCCAGGCCCGGGTGGAAATGCCCCCGCCCAGCGACAAGGTCGTCATCCTCACGGTCGGGCGCATCCACCCCCGCAAGGGCCAGCTCGAAATCCTCGAGGGCATCCAGAGCCTCCCGCATCACCTCCAAGCCCGGGTCGAGCTCTGGCTGGTCGGCGAAACCCGCCGCACCTGCTACCTCCAGCTCCTCCGCGAAGCCGCCGGCCGCACCCCCGCCGAGGTCCGCTTCCTCGGCCCCGTCGACGACGAAAACCTCGGTGTCTTCTACGACCGGGCTGATATCTTCGCCCTCACCAGCATCAACCAGCGCCAGAGCGTGGAAGGCTTCGGCCTCGTCTACCTCGAAGCCTCCGCCCACGGCCTGCCCGTGATCGCGCACGCGGTCGGCGGGGTGCCCGAGGCGGTCGCCCATGGCCGCACCGGCTTGCTCGTCCCCCCGCACAATCCCGAAGCGCTCGCCGCCGCCCTCGCCCAGCTGATCGAAAACCCCGCCACCCGGCGGCACCTCGGCCGCAACGGCCGCGCCTGGGCCCGCCGCAACTGCTGGAAACGCTCCGCCCAAGCCCTCTTCGGAAACCTCGATCCTGTCCACGAGCCCGCCCCCGTGTCGTGATCCGTTCCCGCTCCACCATCCGGGTCCGCTACGCCGAGACGGACATGATGGGCATCGCCTACCACGGCAACTACCTCCCGTGGTTTGAAATCGGCCGCACCGATCTTCTCCGAGACCACGGGGTGCCCTACCGCGATCTGGAGGCCCGCGGGTTCCGCCTCCCCGTGCTCGAGGTCGGTGTCCGCTACCGCCGGCCGGCCCTCTACGACGACGAGCTCTGCATCGAAACCACCCTCGCCGAGAGGCCGGTCCTGCGGATCCGGTTGGACTACCGGCTGCTCCGCGGCGAGGAGCTTCTCGCCACCGGCTTCACCACCCACGCCTTCATCAATCCGGAGGGCCAGCCCGTCCGCCCGCCGCCGGATTTTGTCGAGGCCATGGCCCGGGCCTTTTCCTGAACGAAGGCTCCCCGGGGTCTCCGCTTATTCGGCCTCGAGGGCCGGGCATGTAAGAAACAGCTCCACCTGCCAGGGCAGCAGCACCGCCTCCAGCTCCGCCGGATGGCGGGCGATCTGGGCCAGCTGGGTGCGGCTGGCCAGCAGGGTCGGATCGATCCCCAGTCGCTGAGCCTCACGGTTGCGGTGCTTTTTCAGCACTTCGTGCAGTTTCAGCTCCTGGGTCGAAAGCGGACGCGAGGGCCCCCGCGGCGGTCGTTTGGGCAGACTCGCCGGATCCCGCTCCATGCCGCGCAGCAGTACTTCGCGCATTCCGTTTTCGTACCGCTTTTTCAATCCGCGAGGCAGCCCTTCGGCCTCCTCCTCCAGCCGCCCTTCCTGCGCCGCCCGGGCCAGCCGGACCAGATAGTCATTGCCGATGACTTTAAACGGGGGCCGGTCCATCCGCCGCGCCTGGGCCTCCCGCCAGTGCCAAGTTTCATAAAGCACCGCCTGCCCGCGCGGTCCGAGCGTGTCCGAGGCGCCGACCCGCCAGGCGTTTTCCGACGGCCGGGGAAAGCCCGATTGGGCGACCTCGATTTGCCAGCGGCATTTCTCCTCCACCCATCGCAGCCGCCCCAGCGTTTCCAGCCGCGCACTCAGCCGCTTCTTCAACTCCTCCAGATAGAGCACGTCGGTGGCGGCATAGTGGAGCATCTTGGCCGTCAACGGCCGCCGGGACCAGTCGCTCTTCTGGCTGTCCTTGGGGATTGCGACTCCGAAATTGGCCTCCAGCAAGGCGGCCAAGCCGATCCGGTCCAACCCCAGATACTGCGCCGCCAGCATGGTGTCGAAGAGCCGCACGGGCCGGAAATCCGCCAGCTCCTTGAGCAGGCGCAGATCGAAGTCGCTGCCGTGCATGATGAGCGATTTGCCGGCCAGCACCTCGAAAAGACCCGCCAGCGATATCCCCGCCAGTGGATCGATCAAGACCGTCTCCCCTCCCGCCCGCACCTGCAGCAGGCAGACCCGGGTGTCGTAGTGGTGAAGATTGTCCGCCTCCGTGTCCAGGGCCACCGGATCATGCGGCCGCAGGCGCTCAATGAACGCATCCAGCTCCTCCTGCCGGTCGAGAAAGCGGTATTCATCGGTCACCCGCGGCGACGCCTCGACCTCGGGAGCGGACGGGCCTCCGCCCCCCCGCGAGCCTCTGCCGCGCCGCCTAGCCATGATTCCATCCCTCCAGAAAGGCGCCCACCAAGTAAGGCAGTTGCGAGCTGTAACCGCCCTCCAGAATCGCCGCCACCGGGCAGGGTGCCGCATGCACCCACTGGCCGAGGACGAGAAAGTCCTCCTGCCGCAGACACATCTGCGTGATGGGGTCGCCCGCATAGGCGTCGAAGCCCGCCGACACCAGGATCAAACCGGGCTCGAAAGCCAGCACTTCCTCCCACGATTCCCGCAGGATGCCGAGGTGCCGCTCCGCCGGCGTCTCCGGCACCACCGGATAATTGCGGCAATTGTCACGATGCTCCGCCCCCGACCCCGGATACCCCGGTAATTGATGAACGGAGACAAACAAAACGCCCTCGCGGCCGAGCAGCAGATCCTCGGTGCCGTTGCCGTGGTGGGCGTCGAAATCCCACACCGCCACCCGCTCGAGCCCGCCGGCCCGCGCGGCCAGCGCCGCCACCGCCACGTGGTTGAGGTAGCAAAACCCCATCGCCTGGTCCGCCGTGGCGTGGTGGCCGGGAGGCCGCATGAGCGAAAACGCCGCCGTGCCTTCCAGGGCCCGGTCGACGGCATCCAGAGCCGCCCCCGTGGCCAGGCGGGCATATTCATCGATGCCGGGGTGGTGGGGCGTGTCGCCGTCGAAGGGTTCGGGCACCCGCAGCCGTTTCCAGTGTGCTTCGGTGTGGGCCAGCAGCAGGCTTTCCAGAGCGGCGAAACGCGGCCGCCTCCACTCGCAGCCGGGCAGGAAATCTTCGAGGTAGGAGACCGTGTTGAGGATCCGGGCTGGACTCTCCGGGTGGGCGGGAGTCGCATAGCCGGTGGCATCGGGATGCGTGTATATGACCATGCAGGAAAACCTCCCGGGCTGGGGCACCGCGGGTTCGGCAAAACTGCGGTCCGGCGCCGGACGGTCCCTCCTTTTTCCTTGGCCCGGGTGGCTTGGCAATTGCTAAATCCCTCCCACCATGAAAGTCGTCGTTCTCTGCAGCGGGGGCCTGGACTCCGTCACCGCCCTTCACGCGGCCGCCCGCAGCCATGAGATCCTGGCCGTGCTCAGCGCCCACTACGGGGCGCGCCACAACGACCGCGAGATCCCGTTCGCCGCCCGCCACGCCGCCGCCCTCGGCCTGCCCCACCGGATCGTTTCCCTCGCCTTCGTCGCCGAGTGCTTCACCTCCGCCCTCCTCCCTTCCGGCGCCCCCGTCCCCGAAGGCCACTACGAGGACCAGTCCATGCGCCAGACGGTCGTCCCGTTCCGCAACGCCCTCCTCCTCTCCGTCGCCACCGGCCTGGCCGAGTCCATCGGAGCAGAGGCGGTCGTCATCGCCGCCCACGGGGGCGACCACGCCATCTACCCGGATTGCCGGGAAGCGTTTATGCGGGCCATGGACGAAGCCATGCGGCTCGGCACCTACCCGGGCATCCGCCTGCTCCGGCCGTTTATCGACCTCGACAAGGCCGGCATCGTCCGCCGGGCCGCCGCCCTCGGCGTCGATCTTGGCCAGACTTGGTCGTGCTACCGCGGCCAAGCCCTCCACTGCGGCGCCTGCGGCACCTGCATCGAGCGCCGGGAGGCTTTCCAACTCGCAGGAGTGCCCGATCCCACGCCGTACCAGCACCAACCGCCCCTTCCCCCCAGGCCACCTCCGCATTCCGGTGAATAACCCCCCTTTTTCCAGCTCCTTCCAGCCCCGCGCCGCTCCGGAAGTGCCTCTGCCTGCGGCCTTTCCAAAGGCAACGAAACCACCGGCCGCCCCTGTTGATAAGATGTTGAAAACTTGGCCTTGAAACCAGCTCCGCGATTCACGTTATTGACACACGCCCTCGCGTCGTGCCTCACGGCCTTCCTTTTTACCGGATTTTTCCATCCCTTTTTCGCTCATGCCATCTTCACAATTTCTCTTCCCATTCAGGATCAATAGCTTGCAACTGTTCATGCCACGATGGCCCCTCGGGTGACCTCGCCGCCGGCCGCGGGGAGGCCCGTCCCGCGGCGCCTCTCCCGTTCTCCATCCTTCGCTGTGAACAACTTTGATCCTGCTACCTTAAATGTCGCTTTCTCTTCCCGCCCAATCGCTTTGGGATTCCGTCAAAACAGAGCTCCAGAAGCACCTCCCCGCCGACATCTTCGGGATGTGGTTCCAATCCCTCTCCTGCCTCCAGGCCGATGACCAAGCCCTCGTACTGCAAGCCCCCAGTGACTTCGCCGCCATCTGGATCCACGACAACTACCTCGACCTGATCCGCCGCGCCATCGAAAGCGTCAACGGCAGCGCCTGTGAGATCATCCTCCGGCGGGCCGACGCCACCGAGCCCGAGCGCCCCCCCAAATCCTCCCGCAAGGCGCCCGCCGCCAGCCGCGTCAACGAAGTCGAGGCCCGCGGGCTCGCCGCCTGCCTCAATCCCCGCAATACGTTCGCGAATTTTGTTGTCGGCAGCAACAACACCATGGCCCACGCCGCCGCCATGGCGGTGGCCCAGTCCCCCGCCATGGCCTACAACCCGCTCTTCATCTACGGTGAGACCGGTCTCGGCAAAACCCACCTCATGCACGCCGTCGGCCACTACATTGTGCAGCACCGGGCCGACGCCCGCGTCGTCTACCTCTCCACCGAAAAGTTCACCAACGAGTTCATCAACGCCATCCGCGAAAACTCGCTCACCCGCTTCCGCCAACGCTACCGCAGCGTCGATGTGCTCCTCCTCGACGATGTCCAGTTTCTCGGCGGCAAGGAGCGCATCCAGGAAGAGTTCTTCCACACCTTCAACGATCTCTTCGAGTCGCAGAAGCAGATCTTCCTCTGCAGCGACCGCCCCGCCCAGGAAATCTCGAAACTCGAAAGCCGGCTCGGCTCCCGCTTTCAATGGGGGCTGACCAGCGACATCCAGTCCCCCGACTTCGAAACCCGCGTCGCCATCCTCTCCGCCAAAGCCGCCGCCCACGGTTTCACCATCGAGCCGGAACTCATCGAGTACATCGCCCGGCGGGTCGTCTACAATGTCCGCGACCTCCAAGGCGCCCTCATCAAGGTCTGCAGCTACTCCACCCTCACCGGCAAACCCCTCAACCTCCAGGTCGTCGACCACCTCCTGCGCGACATCTTTCTCCGCGAAGCCCGGCGCACCCTCAACATCGACATCATCCAGAAACAGGTGGCCGACTACTTCCAGCTCAGCATCAGCGATCTCATCGGCCGCCGCCGCCCCGCCAATATCGCCATCCCCCGCCAGATCGGCATGTACCTCGCCCGCTGCCTGACCACCAAATCCCTCCAGGAGATCGGCAAGCAATTCGGCGGCCGCGACCACGGCACCGTCATCCATGCCGTCCGCTCCGTCGAAAACATGATCGAGCAGGATGAAAGCATGCGCCACACCATCGAATACCTCAAAAAAAACCTCTCCCGCTAGCCCATGAAACTCACCGAGGATCAGCACGCCCGCCTTCGCGAGTGGCTCCAAGAGGGGGCCTCGCCCGGAGAAATCCAGCGCCGCCTCAAAGAGGAGTTCGATCTCCCCCTCACCTTCATGGAAGTCCGCTTTCTCATCGACGATCTCGACCTCTCCTTCAAGGAACAGGCCAAACCCACCGCGGGCACCGCCGACCTCGGCGGCGACCCGAAGGCGCCCGGCCAACCCGCCGACACCGAACTCGTCGACGACGGCCCCGCCGGATCGAAGGGGTCCGTCACCGTCACCACCGACGCCCTCACCCGCCCCGGCACGGTCGTCAGCGGCGCCGTCACCTTCAGCGACGGCGTCTCCGCCAAGTGGGCGCTCGATTCCTACGGCCGTCTCGCCCTCGAACCTTCCCAGGCCGGCTACCAACCCTCCGCCCAGGACGTCCAGGAGTTTCAGGTCGAGCTCAGCCGCGTACTCGAGCGCAGCGGCTTCTGATCCCCCCGGCGGTCATGCCCGGCAGCCCCTCCGCGCCCCTCTCCCTCGGCCGCGGCCAGATCCTCACCGGCGACGCCCTCGCCCTCCTCCCCACCCTCGAGGCGCAGAGCTGCCAGCTCATCATCGCCGATCCCCCCTACTTCCAGGTCCTCCTCGACGAAAGCTGGGACAACACCTGGGCCTCGGCCGACGACTACCTCGCCTGGACGCTTGAGTGGGTCCGCGCCTGCCAGCGCCTCCTGCGGTCCGACGGGCTCCTCTACATCTTCGGCCAACTCGGCAAGCGCGAGCATGTCTGGCTCCACGTCTGCTCCCTGCTCGCCCGGGAAATGCAGTTTCACGACCTCCTCATCTGGGACCGCGCCGTCGGCTACAACGAACGCTCCGACTCCTTCACCCCCCAGTACGAAATGATCCTCGCGCTCCGGCCGGAGGCCGACACCCCTCCCTACTTCAACAAAGACGCCGTCCGCCTCCCCTACGACGAGGCCACCATCGCCACCTACCTGCGGGACAAACGCTACAAGGACCGCGAGGCCCGCGAGCTTCACCTCCGCAAGGGCAAATACGCCACCAACATCCTCCGCATACCCTCCCTCAAAGGCCACTCAAAGGAAAAACTCGGCCACCCTTCGCAAAAACCCGCCGCCCTCATCGAGCGCCTCATCGCCTCCTCCAGCCGGCCCGGCGACACCGTGCTCGACCCTTTCCTCGGCAGCGGCACCACCGCGGCCGTCGCCGAGCGCCTCGGCCGCCCCTGGCTCGGCATCGAGTCCAACCCCGCCTACGTCGCCATCGCCCGCCGCCGCCTCGAAGCCATCGCCGCCGCCCCCGAACGCGAACTCGCCTGACCCCAGCCCCCGGGAGCCCACGCCACCTTCCCCCGGCCCACTCCGCCCTCCGCTGGCCCCGCCGACCGCGGGGCCATCCGCTGACTCCAGCACCCCGGAGGGATGCCCTCCGCTGCGCGAAGAGCGAAGGCTGTCACGCCGGAGTCCGGCGGCGGCCCCCGCGGCCCTTTTACTCCACCACACCTGGCTCCACATGCCATCCGTAGCGGCATCGCGGAGCGATTTCGGTTCTCTGAGTCCTATTTCCGCCTGACTCTCCCGCCACCCATCAAGCCAGGACCCATCCGGACAACCTGACCAGCCGGCTGCCCTCGTGCTGGGAACCGCCCTCCCCGGTCATCGAAGCAGAAGTCGTCTACGTAACGAACTCTGCATGGATGTCGTAACGACCTCGATGCCAGTCGTAACGGCATCGAGTCCATGAACCTAATGCTTGGGTCGCGTGACCATAAGTGTGGCAGGCCGTCCGCCACTTGTTCCTGGGATTGAACTTCCGGCCCTCCTAAGCCCCATGTCCACACCCGGGAATGGGGGTTCTTGACCAGGTGCTTACCAACCTTACCGCCGAACCGTTATAGACACTTCGGACCTGACTCCAGTCCAACTGATGGGGCCCGCCTCAATCTTCCTCGTGGTTGCACTCAGAGCAACCGCCGCTTGGTGCTGTTTGCTGACCAGCGCTGGCCGTTCGCCTTTCCCGGTGCCTTCGTTCACGTTTTCGTTCCGCTCAGGGTCAGAGAAAAAGGCTACGGTAGGAGGTTGAGTTTCCCGGCTGCATCGCCCAAGCGGGCATTGTTGGTGTAGAGGGGGGCGCGCAGGCGGTCCGCGAGCTCCAGGTAGGCGGCGTCGTAGGCCGACAGGTCAAACTGAATCGCGAGACGCGCCATACGCTCCACGGTCAATCCTTCCGGTACATCGGAATGCCTCGCGCGAATCCTGCCGAGCAATCCAAGTCCGTCGTAGATCGTTTCTTCTTCTATGCGTTGGCGGCGATGAGCCGAACCGAGCATGTTCGCCAGTTCGTAGATCCAAAGCGATGGCGTCCAGAGTTCCAACTCTCCCCGCAGAAGGGCCGCCAGCACCTTGTCGGCCCGCGATGAGTTTTCGTCAGGGAGCAACCAGGCTCCACAAAAGAAGGCGTCGGCGACGATGCGCTTCAACGCCGTCCCTCCTCGATGAGCGATTTAAGCGACTCAGACCCTTTGCGCGCCGAGCGACGCAGCTTCCTGAATCGGGCAAGCATCTCCGCGGTGGTTTCCGTCGGTTCGGACTCCTTGCCCGAGGAGAGCAAGGCGACCCGTTTGCCCCGCTTCGTGATCCACACCCGCTGACCCTTGGCCGCTTCTTCGACCAGGGCCGAGAGCCGGTTTTTCGCTTCAAACGCACCTACCTCGATTTCATTCATAAAGCCAGCTTACCTGGCTAGCTGTAGAAAGCAAGCCGGATCACCGGTTTTGAAACCGCCAAGCACCTTCCGGATCTCCCCTATCGCCTTGGGGCCGGGAGTGGGAAAGGGGTCAAACGGGGGGAAAGGTGTAACGGCATCGAGTCCATGAGCCCAACGCTTCGGTCGCGTGACCATAAGTGCCGCAGCCCGTCCGCCACTTGTCCCTGAGAAAGAACTCCGGCCATCCTACGCCGCGTGTCCGCCCCCGGGAAGGGAATCCTTGGCCGGACGCTAACCAATGGCCTGCGACCCTAATATCGGCATTTGGACCGCTCCCATTTCTAGCGGCGGAAAGGAAAATCACAAAGATAGGAGACTTGAGGTAGACCCCAGTTCAGGCCCCTTCCCGGGCTACTGGATCCGAACACCCGCTTCCTTGAATACCTGTATGTTTTCTTCTACATACGGGAGGCTTATTCGGTGACTTCTCAAGTAGTCATAGTGGAAATCGATTAACACCTCAGTGTAAAACAGTTCTCCTACATATACATCTACCAAAACAGGTTCATCAAACACTTCGGCTAACTCAGTTAAAACCTTGCGGTCCTCGTATTCAAGTTCAATGAAAACTCGTGATCCAATGACTGAAGCTTTGTCAATTAGATTAGAGTGAAATATTTCAAATCCATTTCTCTTAATTACCAAATAGTTGTTGCCTGCTTTGTCCGAGCAGCCAAGCAGAGACACCAGGAATGTGATCAAAAATATTTTTGTTATTTTGGAATCCATGTTATATACTCGTCAATATGCCCAGGAAGCAATTGTGGCGAGATCCTACCACGTATTGTACTATTACATTTTTGCCTCTTCAAAAGAATTCGTGGGTTGAATCCGGCTCCGGCAGTTTTCC
>REEB01000178.1 GCA_007695295.1 Puniceicoccaceae bacterium | reverse complement strand
TACCTGCTCCAGGCGGCTTCGCATCCTCCCGCTTAGCCCCCCGGCGCTCCCGCCTGAGCGCCGCCGACCGTTCCCGCTTCACCCCGCTAGTTCCACCCAATTGCCCGTTCCAGCTAAACCCGGCGAAGCCCGGGCCGATGATTTTGGGGTTCGAGGCTTGCGGACTGTTCCGCGCTGAGACACCCTTAACTACCATGAAAAACGATGTCGTAGAGGTTTCCGTCAAGGGTGTCATGCCCACGGTGAACGGCTGCGCGGTTTTTCTCGGCACCGATGAGAAGGCGTTTGTCATCTACGTCGACCACAGCGTCGGCAACGCCATCTCCATGGCCATCAATGGGGTGAAAAAGGAGCGTCCCCTCACCCACGATCTCATCTGCCATTTCCTCCAAGGCCTTGGTGCACGGCTCGATCGCGTCATCATCAACGATGTCAACGAGAGCACTTTCTACGCCCGCATCATTCTCTCGATGGAAAACGAGGTCGCCAAAAAGATCGTCGAGGTCGATGCCCGCCCCAGTGACTCCATCGTGCTCGCCATTCAGCTCCAGCGCCCGATCTTCACCGCCCGCCATGTCTATGACGGCGTGGAGGACATGACCTCCATCCTCGAGCGCGTCCTCAAGCAGCAGAGCGAGGAAAGCGAGTAGACCGCCGCCCCGCCCCATGGCCCCCACCGAGCCCCCGCCGCACCGCCGCCCGGGCGCGGCACTCCATCCGCTTCCGCCCGCCCTCGAGCCCGGTCGGCCCGTCACCGCGCTGGCCCCCATGCAGGATGTCACCGGCCATGCCTTCATGGGACTTATCGCCGGGTTCGGCCCTCCCGATCTCTTCTTCACCGAGTACTTCCGCGCCCACCCGCACTCCTCCCTCGAGCCCCACATCCTCCACTCCATCGACGCCAACCCCACCGGCCGGCCCGTCTTCGCCCAAATCATCGGCGACTCCCCCACCGAGGTTCTCCGCACCGCCCTCGGCCTCCTCGACCACCCTGTCGCCGGGATCGACCTCAACATGGGCTGCCCCGCCCCCAAGGTTTACAAGAAAAACGCCGGTGGCGGCCTCCTCCGCGACCTCGAGCGCGTCCGCGCGATTTTTGAATCCCTGCGGCCCCGCATCCCGGGCCGATTCACCGTCAAAATGCGGATCGGCTTCGACCACACCGCGGACTTCGACGCCCTCCTCGACCTCGTCGATGCCTTCGATGTCGATCTCCTCAGCCTTCACGCCCGCACCGTGCGCGAGCTGTACCACGCCGACCCTCACTATGAATTCATCACCCGCGCCGTCGGCCGGCTGCGCTGTCCCGTCCTCGCCAACGGCAACATCACCTCCGCCGATACCGCCCTTCGCATCCTCCGCGAGACCGGGGCCGCCGGCGTCATGGTCGGCCGCTCCGCCATCCGCTACCCCTGGATTTTCACCCAGATCCACCGCCGGCTCCGCGGCCTCGACCCACAGCCGGTCCGCTTGTCTCAGGTCCGCAACTACATCGACCGCCTCTACGAAGCCCTCCGGGATCCGGCCCGCCCGCCCGAGGCCACCGTCGCCCGGCTGAAAAAGTTTCTCAACTTCGTCGGCCAGGGCGTGGATCCGGACGGAGCCTTCCTCCACGCCATGCGCCGCACCCGCACCCCCGAAGAACTCTTCATGGTCTGCGACCGCCACCTCCTCCGGCCCGGCGATCCGGTCTTTCCGGAGGAACCCTACCCCGGCGTGCTGGCCCGCCCCAACCGTGAGTCCGCCGCGCAAAGCTGCGGCCTCTAGACCGCCCTTCGCAACGAACGAGCGGAGGAAAAAGAGCGAGCCACCAGCCACGGCGCGCACCGGACCACTCCCCCGCCTTGTCCCTCCGGTAGGGCGTGCTCACCGAGCGCGCCGCCACCACCAACCGCCTCAAGCCCCGACCCTCAGACCCGGCCGCGGAAATAGTCGATCGTCCGCGTCAACCCCTCCTCCAATGGCACCTTCGGCTCCCAGCCGAGGACTTTGCGCGCCAGGGAAATGTCCGGCTGACGCTGCTTGGGATCATCCATGGGCAAGGGCTTGCGCACGATCTTCGAATTCGAGGCGGTCAGCTCGATCACCTTTTCCGCCAGCTCCAGAATGGTGAACTCAGAGGGATTGCCGAGGTTCATCGGGCCAACCGTCTCCGTCTGCCCCATGAAACGGACAAACCCTTCGACCAAGTCGTCCACGAAACAGAAGGACCGGGTCTGGGAGCCATCGCCATAGACGGTGATGTCCTGCCCGCGAAGCGCTTGTACGATGAAATTGGATACCACCCGGCCATCATCGGGCAGCATCCGCGGGCCGTAGGTGTTGAAGATGCGGATGACCCGGATGTCGACTTTGTTCTCCCGGTGGTAGTCGAAGAAGAGGGTCTCCGCACACCGCTTGCCTTCATCGTAACAGGCCCGGGGACCGATCGGGTTGACGTGGCCGCGGTAGTCCTCCTTCTGCGGATGCACCAGCGGATCGCCGTAGACCTCCGAGGTGGAGGCCTGGAATACACGCGCCCGCACTCGCTTGGCCAACCCGAGGCAGTTGATCGCCCCCATCACCGAGGTCTTGGCCGTCTTGATGGGGTTGTACTGGTAATGCACCGGCGAGGCGGGGCAGGCCAGATTGTAGATTTGGTCGACCTCGACTTTGAACGGATCGATGACGTCGTGGCGGATGAACTCGAAGCGCGGGTTCTCCAACAGCGGGTAGATGTTCTCCTTCCGCCCGGTGAACAAATTGTCGAGGCAAACCACCTCGTGACCGGCCTCAAGGAGACGCTCACACAAATGACTGCCCAGAAATCCGGCTCCTCCAGTGACGAGAATTCGCATGGCGCGGGAGTGTGGGAGTCCGCCCGGACTTGGCGAGCAAAAGCGTGTCTTGAAATCGCAGCCGCCAACTCCTAGGGTCACACCGATGAAACCGGGTCCGTTCGTCTCCTCCATCCTTTCCCTCATTCTACCCGCCACCCTCATGGCCACCCCGCTCGATATTGGTTCCACCGCCCCCCAGCCGACCGCCTCCGACCACGCCGGCGAAGCCATCGACTGGGCCGATCTTTACAGCCGCGGCTACGTCCTCGTCTTTTTCTACCCCAAGGCCGACACCCCCGGCTGCACCGCCCAAGCCTGCAGCCTGCGCGATGACTTCGAAACCCTCACCCAGAAAGGTGTCACTGTTCTCGGCGTAAGCGCGGACAATGCGGAAGCCCAGGCACGCTTTCACCGCAACCACAACCTCCCTTTCCGCCTCATCCCCGACCCCAACCACGAGGTCATCAGCGCCTTCGGCGTGCCCACCCGCCTCGGCTTCGCCAGTCGCCAGGCCTTCCTCATCCGCGACGGCAAGGTTGTCTGGCGCGATCTGCGCGCCTCCACCGCCCGACAGGCGGAGGATGTGCTCCGCGCGATCGGGGAATTCGATTCCTAGACCGCCCGGCCGCACCAGCCCGGCCACCCGGTTCCTCCATGCTGATCTGCGACATCGCCCAGTTCTACAGTCCCCTCGGCGGCGGCGTTAAACGTTACCTCGAAGACAAACGTCTCCACCTCGCCCGCCGCACCCGGCACCGCCACCTCCTCGTCATTCCGGCCGCCGACGATGGGGTCGACCGCCATCCCGAGGGCCTCACCGTCCGCATCCGTTCCCCCCGCCTGCCCGGCTCCCGCAGCTATCGCATCCTCCTCGATGAAGAACGCATCCTCGAAGTGCTCGGCGCCGAACGGCCGGACCTGATCGAAGTCGGCGACCCCTACCGCTCCGCCTGGATCGGCCTCCGGGCCGGCCGCCTTCTCGGTGTGCCGGTGGTCGCGTTCTACCATTCCGACTACCCCCGTGCCTTCGGCCGCACCGTGGAGCGCTTTCTCGGCGCCACCGCCGGCCGAATCTTCTCCCGCTGGACCCACCACTACGTCGTCGACCTCTACAACCGCATGGACGCCACTGTGGTCGCCTCCGCCGGCCTCGCCGGCACCCTCGCCAGCTGCGGTATTCAACGCATCCATACAATTCCCCTCGGCACCGATCCCGCCATCTTTTTTCCCCGCCCTTCCCGGGACAAGATTCGCACCGAACTCAAGCTGCCGGCCGAGGCCCCCCTGCTTCTTTTCATCGGCCGCCTCGCCCGCGAAAAAAACATCCGCCCACTTGTTGGCCTGACCGATCCGGACCTGCCCGGGCACGCCCCCTGGCACCTCCTCCTGGTCGGCGACGGCGAACTCGGCGACTGGGTTCGCAAAGAGGCCGAAACGCGCCCGAATCTTCATTGGCTGCCCTATTGCGGCGACCCCGCCCGCCTCGCTGAAATTTACTCCGCCGCCGATCTCTTCGTCCATGCCGGCGCCTGCGAGACGTTCGGCATCGTCTCCCTCGAAGCCCAGGCTTGCGGCACCCGCGTCCTCGCCGTCGAGGGCGGCGGCCTCGCCGATTCCCTCGCCGGCGAATCCCCGCAACTCCTCGCCCGCTCCCCTTCCACCCCCGATCTCGCCGCCGCCGTCCGGCGCGGACTCGCCCTGCCCGACTCCCCGGAGCTGCGCCGGGAGCGCCGCCGCCGCATCACCCGCACTTTCTCCGTCGAGGCAACCTTCGGGCAACTCACCGCCCTTTACGAGCAGCTCGCCGACCGCTCCCGGATCCCCGCCGCCCCGCCCCGGCCGCCCCCGCCCCATGTCCGAGACCGTTCGGCCCTATCGCACTGAAGACCGCACCGCCGTCCGCTCCATCTGCTGCGAGACCGGCTTCATGGGTGATCCGGTCGATCCACTTTTCGCCGACCGCGACGCCTTCGCTGACTTCTTCACCCGTTACTATACGGACTACGAACCCGAAAACTGCCTCGTGGCCACAGACGGCGACCAAGTCGTCGGCTACCTGCTCGGCTGCTGCCGGCCCCGCCGACACCGCTGGCGGCAGCCCTGGCTGCTCGCCACCCGCGTCATCCCCAAAGTTATCGGCCGCTTCCTTGCCGGCCGCTACGAGCGCCAAAGCCGGCGCTTTCTCTTTTGGGTCGTCTTCCGCGCCTCCCGCGAAACCCCCGACGCCCCCGCCGATGCGGGCCATTTCCACATCAACCTCCTCCCCGCCCACCGCCGCGGCAGGCTCGGCCGCAAGCTGGTCTTCGGCTTTCTGGATTCGCTGCCGGCCCGCGGCATCACCCGGATTTACGGCCAGATCCAGACCCGCGACGACCGCCGCACCGAACGCCTCTTCGAGCGCTATGGTTTCCGGTTGCTCGACCGTCGGGAAATTACCAAATTCAAGCGATTCGACCCCGCTCCGGTCTATGTCTCGACAGTCTTCTTGGATCTCGGGGACGAACCACCCCGCTACTCTGATCGTATCCTTCCACGATCTGGCCCCGCCCAGCCGGGAGGCGGCGGAGCGGTTTCTTGAGGGCCTCGACCGCCTCGGGCTCGGCCCCGCCACTTTTCTCCTCGTCCCCCGCTGGCACGGAGGCCCCCCTTTCACCGAGGATGCCGGCTTCACCCGATGGCTCGGTGATTTGGTCCGCTCCGGCCACGAACTCTGCCTCCACGGCTGGACTCACCGCGGTGAAACCAACCGCGGCGGCCTCTTCACCCGCCTCACCGCCCGCCACTACACCGCCGGCGAAGGGGAGTTTTTCCTTCTCGACGAGTCCGAGGCCACCCGCCGCATCCAGGCCGGCCGGGCGCTCTTCGCCGCCGCCGGCCTGCCCTGCGACGGCTTCACCGCCCCCGCCTGGCTGAACGGCCCCGGCGCGCGCGCCGCTCTCGAAGCCTCCGGCCTCGCCTACTACACCACTTGGTCGACCCTCCGGCTCTGCCCGGGCGGTCCCTCCCTCCCCGCTCCCGTTCTCACCCCCAGCTCCCGCGCCGCCTGGAGGCGCACCGTATCCAAAATCTGGCTCCCTTTTTGGTTCGCTCTTCACCGGCGGACGCCGCGGCTGCGCTTCGCGTTCCACCCGGTCGACTTTTCCTACCCGGAGATGGAGGCCTTTCTTTGGCGGCTGCTCCGCCGCGCCGCCCACAACCGCACCTGCCGCACCTACCTGCAGGCGGCCCTGCAAGCCCGCCCGGCATGAGCACCCGCTTCGATCGCCGCCGCCTCGGGCGGACTGTTCTGCAGGGCGTCACCCTCGGCGCCCTTGCCACCGTGGGCGTCTTTGTCTTTACCCTTCACCCCGAAACTTGGACGCTCCTCGGGCAAGCCTCCAAGCCTTTCCTCATCGCCCTGCTGCTGCTCCCGGCCGGAGCGTGGATGGCCAACGCACTCCGCGTCATGGTCCTGACCCGCGCCCTTGGCCACCGCCTCGGCTTTGGCAACTGCCTGTCGATCGCCCTCTGTTCGGAATTCGGAGTCGCCGCCACTCCGGGAGGCGTCGGCGGTTTTGTCTTCCGCCTCGGGCTGCTCAGGAAACACGGAGTTCCCCTCGGCCAGGGCACCAGTATCCTGGCCACCGATACCGTCCAAGACCTCGCCTACGCCGCCGCCATCGGCCTCGCCGTCGTCGGCTACCTGCTCTTCCACCCCGAGCTTGCCGCCCTCTTTCCGCCCGGCTCGCTGACCGCCCTCGGTGTCGGCGCCACGGTGATTTTCGCGATCGGCGCCGGTCTCTGGTGGGTGGCGGTGAGCGGATTCGCCCGCCGGCGGGTGGAAGCTTTCTGCCGCCGCTCCCCGCGTTTGCGGGCGGCCCAGGGAGCGGCGCGTGTGCGCCTGCTCTCCTGGCGGGCCAACCGCGGTTTGCGCCAGGCGGGCTCGTCGCTTCGGTTTCTGCTCCGATCGAGCCGCGCCGCCCTCTGGCAGAGCACCGCCCTTGCCTTTCTCCAGTGGACCTGCCGCTACGGAGTCCTTCCCGGATTGCTGCTGGTCTTTGGTCTCGCCCAAAATCCCGTGCCGCTGTTTGCCCTCCAGGGGCTGCTTTTCGCTCTTTCCGCGGCGATCATGCTTCCGGGCGGCGGCGGCAGTGTGGAAGTGGCCGGCGCCCTCGCCCTTCATCCATTCGTCCCCCTCGCCCTCATCGGCGTCATCCTGCTGCTCTGGCGGTTTTACACCTTCCACCTGGCCCTGCTCTGCGGGGGCGCGGTTTTTCTCTGGCAGCTCCGAGACGGCGGCATCCCCAGGACCGGCCCCGGCGATCCACCGTCGGCCCGGCCCTGATCCACGGCTTCAGCCGCGCTGGTCCACCGGCACGTAATCCCGCTTCGCCGGCCCCTGGTAGATCTGGCGCGGGCGGTAAATGCGGCCTTTCGGGTTCGAGGCGACTTCCTTCCAGTTGGCGATCCAACCCGGCATCCGGCCAATGGAAAACATCACCGTGAACATGGTCAGCGGGATGCCGATCGCCCGCATCATGATCCCGCTGTAGAAGTCGACATTCGGATACAACTTGCGCTCGATGAAATACTCGTCGTTGAGCGCCGCCTCCTCCAAGTGCCGCGCAATATCGAGGCAAGGGTCCTCGCGGCCGAGGCTCTTGAGCATATCCTCGCAGGCCTTGCCGATGATCTTGGCCCGGGGATCATAGTTTTTGTAAACCCGGTGGCCGAAACCCATCAGGCGCTTGCCCGCCACGCCTTCCTTGGCGTCTCGGATGAACCGCGAACCATCATCCCCGGCGGCGTGAATTTCCTCCAACATCCGGATCACCGCCACGTTCGCCCCGCCGTGCAGCGGACCCCAAAGCGCACAGATGCCGGCCGCGGTCGAAGCAAAGAGGTTTGCCCCCGAGGAGGCCACCATCCGCACGGTCGAGGTGCTGCAGTTCTGCTCGTGGTCGGCATGCAGCAGGAGGATGAGATTCAGCGCCCGGCTGACCTCCGGCGAGGCCTGGTATTCGTGGTAGGGCTCCGAAAACATCATGTGGAGGAAGTTCTCGCAGTAGCCGAGATCATGCTTCGGATACATCATGGGCAGGCCCTGGCTCATCCGGTAGGAGCATGCCGCGATCGTCCGCACTTTGGAAATGGTGATGGCCGCCGCTTCATCAAAATGCTCCAGATCGCTCCGGTGGTCGTTGGTCGACATCTGGGGGTAATAACACCCCAGCGAGTTGATCATGGCCGAAAGGATCGCCATGGGGTGGGCATCACGGGGATAGCCCTCGAAGAGATGCAGCATGCGCTCGTGGATGTTGGCGTTGTCGCGCAGCAGCTGGGAAAACCGCGCCCGCTGTTCCTTGGTCGGCAGCTCCCCGTAAATCACCAGGTAGGCCGTTTCCACGAAGGAGGAGTGCTCCGCCAGTTGCTCAATGGGGTAGCCGCGGTAACGCAGGATGCCTTTCTCCCCATCGATGAAGGTCACTTTGCTCTCACAGGAGCCGGTGTTTCCGTAGCCTTCATCATAGGTGATGTGGCTCGATTCCTTGCGCAGGGCGCGGATGTCCAACGCCTGCTCACCTTCCGTGCCGACGAGGGTCGGAAGAGTGTATTCCTTTTTACCGATGCGGAGAAGTGCGGAATCAGCCATGGCTGGAGTGATTGAAGGCGGCGGGCCGAGGTCACGGACCGGAGCTCCATAGGTGACGAAAAGCCTCCGGGGTGTAAAGCCGTTGTGTGGGATTGGCCCATTTCTTTGCCCCGCCATAAGGGAAATCGATCGCGCCGATTTGAAGCCGTGCTCCCCCGGCAGCCCGCCGGAAACCCCCGGGAGGACGAGACCAAAGGGCCATGGAATCCAACATTCCTTGTCGTTCCCTTAACCCCCCGGCCGAAGCCCGATCCGCGCCAACCCCTGCCATGAAGCCGCACCCGTGGGCGGCAAAACCGCCTCAACCCCGGCAGAGATCCACGAAGTTGCCGTAAATCCGCAGGCCCGCCCGCTGGCTCTTCTCGGGGTGAAACTGCGTCGCATGACAGCGCCCGCGGGCGATTCCGCTGACCAACCGTCCGTTGTAATCGGTCTCCGTCCAGACCAACTCCGGATCGTCCGGGACCACATGGTAGCTGTGCACGAAGTAGAAGGGCTCGCCCGACTGCGGCAGTCCTTCCCAGAGCGGTGACGGCTTCACCGGCACGGCTTCATTCCAGCCCATGTGGGGGATTTTCCAGCCCGCCGGCAGCCGGAAGCGCATCACCCTGCCCGGGAAGAGGCCGAGGCCGCGCACCCCCCCTTCCTCGGATTGCTCGAAGAGCGCCTGTAATCCGAGACAGATGCCGAGAAAGGGCCGGTCCGCCGCCACCCAGTCCCGGATCGGCGCCGCCAGCGCCGCCGTCTCCAGACCCTGGATACAATCTCCGAGGGCGCCCACGCCCGGCAGAACCAGCCCGGCGCACCCCTCCAAGCCGCCCGGACCGGTCGCGAGCACGACCTCCGCCCCGGCCACTTCAAGGGCCTTGGCCACGCTGCGGAGGTTGCCCATGCCGTAGTTGACCACCGCCACCCGCGGCCGGTCCGCGGCCGGGGCGGCCGCCTCCCCGGCGCCGGGCGCCACCGCCGGGCCGCTCACAACACCTCCTTCGAGGAGGGAATGCGCCCCGCCTCGCGCGGATCGGGCCGGCTGGCCGCCTCCAGGGCTCGCCCGGCCGCTTTGAAAAGGGCTTCCGCGATGTGGTGCGGCTCTTCCCCGTATTCAATTTTCAAATGCAGATTGGCCCCGAGCCGGTTCGAGAAGGCACGGAAAAACTCCTTCACCAGCAAGAGGTGGAAGTCGCGCACGCTCAGCGCCGGGGTCTCCACCTGCCAGGCCAGAAAAGGCCGGTTGCCGAGATCCACCACCACCCGGGCGAGGGCCTCGTCCATCGGAAGGTAAAAGAAACCGTAGCGACGGATGCCGCGCCGCTCCCCGAGGGCCTGCGCGAAGGCATCCCCCAGCACCAGGCCGACGTCCTCGACCGTGTGGTGATAGTCGACCGCAAGATCGCCCTCGGCTTTGACTTCCAGGTCAAAGTGGCCGTGCCGGGCGAAGAGCGTCAGCAGGTGATCGAAAAAGGGTATGCCCGTGTCGATCGCCCCGGCGCCCGAGCCATCCAGGTCAAGGCTCAGGCGGATGTCGGTCTCGGCGGTTTTTCGCGTTACGGTTGCTTTGCGCGGTTCGGCCATGAATCGATTTCCTCCAGCAGCCGGTCCATTTCCCGGCGGGTTCCGACAGTGATGCGCAGCCCGGAGGCCGTCAAGGGGTGACGCGGAAAGTGCCGCACCAGGACTTTCCGGCTTTCCAGCCACTCGAACAACCCCCGTGCCACTTCCGCGCCGCTGCGGCCTTCGCCATCGCGGGGGGTGGTGAAAACGAAGTTGGCCTGGGAGGGGACCGTCTCCCAACCGCGCTCCGCGAGCTGCCCGGTGAGCCACTCCCGGGTGGCTTTCACCTCCGCCACACAACGGGCGTGGTGCGCCTCCGCACCAAGCGCCGCCAAGGCGCCCGCCTGGGCGAGTCGGTCGAGGTTGTAACTGTCCCGGATGCGGTCGAGAACGCCGATGACCTCCGCCGCCGCCAGCACATAACCGACCCGCAGCCCGGCCAGGCTCCGGCCTTTTGAAAAGGTCCGCACGACCACGAGGTTGGGATGCCGGTCCAGCAATGCCACCGCATCTTCGTCCGCAAAATCCGCATACGCCTCATCCACCACCAGCAGCCCGGAAAACGACGCCGCCACCGCCGCGAGGGAGGCCCGGCTGAAGCCTCGGCCCGAGGGCGCATGCGGCGAGGTGAGAAAAAACAGCCGGCAGGCGGCCACCGCCACCGCTTCCACGGGCAGGGAAAAGTCCACCGGACAAGGCACCGTCACCTGCGGTGTGGCCGCCGCCCGCGCCAACACGGGATAAAGCGAATAGCTCGGATCGAGGTACCCCACCGGTGCTCCCGGACCGGTGTAGGCTCGCACCAGCAGCGCCAGCGCTTCGTCGGAGCCGTTGACCGCGAGTACATTCTCCTCCGCCAGATCATGGTGCCGCGCGAGGGCGGCGCGGAGGGCTGCGCTCCGCGGCTCCGGATACAACCGCAGCGCATCGCCCGCCGCCTCCCGGATCGCCGCAGCCACTTCCGGCGCCGGCGGGCAGGGGTTTTCATTGGTGTTCAGCTTGATCCAGCCGGCCCCGGCCGGCTGGGTCCCGGGCGTGTAGGCTTCCAGTGCCGCCACGTGCGGCAGGGGCGGTGGAATGCGGCCGGCCATGGCGTCAGCCCTCCAGGCGCACATTGACGGAGGCGGCATGCCCGACCATGCCTTCCAGACCGGCCAGGGCATCGACCGCCCCGGCCGCTTTGACCAACGCCGCCTTCGAATAACCGACCAGGCTCGTCCGGCGCATGAAGTCCACCACCCGCAGCCCGCTCAGAAAGCGCCCCGTGCCCCCGGTCGGAAGCACGTGGCTCGGTCCGGCCGCGTAGTCGCCCAAGGCGGTCGCCGACCAGCTTCCGGACAGCATCGCACCCGCGGTGGTGATGGTCCTTTCGAAGGTGCGGGCCATGGCCGCCGGCACTTCCAGCTCCAGGTGCTCGGGGGCGACGAGGTTGGCCACCGCGGCCGCCTCGGCCTCATCCTTCACCAGCACGGCCGCAAAGCCCGACCGCAGCACTTGGCGCATCGCCGTGGTGTTGGCTCCGGCTTGCTTCAAACGGACCAAGCCCGCCTCCAGCGCGGAGGAGACCGCTTCCACCGTTTCCCGGGCAAAACACACCAGGTAAATCTTTTCCCGCCCGGAGCCATGCTCGGCCTGGGCCAGCAAATCCGCCGCCACCGCCGCGGATTCCGCCGCAGGTCCCGCAATCACCATGACTTCGCTCGGCCCCGGCAACAGGTCGATCCCCACCCGGCCGAAAACCTGCCGCTTGGCCTCGACCACGTAGGCATTGCCCGGCCCGACTATCTTCGCCACCGGCCGGATCGTCTCCGTGCCAAAGGCCATCGCGCCGATCGCCGCCACTCCGCCGATCCGGTAGACTTCTTCCGCCCCGCACAGGTGCAGGGCCGCCAACACGCCGGGCGACAAGTCACCTTGCGCGTTGCAGGGCGAAAAGACCGCAATCTCCGGCACTTTGGCCAACTGGGCCAGGCGAACCGTCATCAGCACGGTGGAGGCCAACCCCCGGGGAATGTAAAGGCCCACCCGGTCGATCGGAAAATGCCGCTCCCCGATCCGCGCCCCCTGCCGGTTTTTCGCCGTCCAGTCCCGCGGGAGGGTGCGCCGGTTGAAGTCGTCGATCGCCTCCCGCGCGGTTTTCATGCCCCGCCGGGTCGCGGCCGGCAGGGTCTCCCAGGCGGCCTCCATCTCCTCGGCGTGCACCCGGAAGGCTTCCGGCGTTAGTGCCGCACCGTCAAAGCGCTTGGCCGCCGCCACCAGAGCCCCGTCGCCGCTTCGCCGCACCGTGGCCAGAATCCGCTCCACCGCCCGGCGCATCGACGGCGGCGCTTCCGCTTGGCGGCGGAATTGGTCGAACTTCTTCCGGTCCGCCTGCTTCGCGTAGTCGAACAGCCGCATCTCTTTCAGCGCGCCTGGGGCACCAGCAGGGGCACGGCGAATCGCTCCCGCGGAAAGCGCTCGTTCACCACCACCTGCTCGAAGGTGATGACCGAACGATTGCCATCGACGGAGGTGATGACCCGCCGGGGGAAACGGATGCCTTCCACACGCAGCTCGCCTTCCTCCCGGATCTGGCCGCCGGACTCGGTCTCGGTCATCACCAGCCCGCCGGTGGCGACGTCAAAATAGCGGGTGAAGGCAATCCGCGGGGAATGGACGAAGGTTACTTTATGGCATTCGCGGCCATCCACCGTCACCCGGCCTTCATACTCCACCCGGCCGCCCCGCCGCTCCAGCCCCCGGTAAAAGCTGAGGTTTTCCCAAGTGTTGGCCTGAAGTCGGCGGATCTGCTGCGGCTCCAGCAGGGTGAGCTGCCAGTTGCTCTCGTTGCCGACTTCCTCCACCCGCCGCCAGCCATCGTAGCCGTCAAGGGCCGTGATCTCCCGCATGTCGTTGACATGGAGCGTGATCCGTTGCTGCAGGGGCTTCTGGAAGAGGATCTCCACCCGGCCGGTGGTGCCATCCGCATCTTCCAGGGTGCCGACAAATTTGATCGAGGTCACCCGCTCCAGGGCTTGGTCTGCACCCAGGTGGGCCCGGGCGCGGTTGATGATTTCTTCGACGGTCTCGGCCCCGGCCATCGGCAGGAGGGGGGCCAGCAGGAAGGTGATGAAGGTGAGGGTTTTTGCGGTTTTGTTCATGGCTGGTTTTCAGATTCGTGGAGGGGAATCACTCCCACTCAATGGTGCTGGGCGGCTTCGAACTGATGTCCAGCACCACCCGGTTGACACCCTTTACCTCGTTTATGATCCGACTGGAAACCGTTTGCAGCAGATCGTAGGGCAGGCGCACCCAGTCCGCCGTCATCGCATCGGCGCTTTCCACCACCCGCAGGGCGATGACGAACTCGTAGGTCCGTTCATCCCCCATCACGCCCACCGTCCGCACCGGCAGGAGCACGGCGAAGGATTGCCACACTTTGTAGTAGAACCCGCTCCGCAGCATCTCCTCTTGGAAGACTGCATCCGCCTCGCGCAGG
Source organism: Puniceicoccaceae bacterium (assembly GCA_007695295.1). Taxonomy (GTDB): domain Bacteria; phylum Verrucomicrobiota; class Verrucomicrobiia; order Opitutales; family Opitutaceae; genus REEB01. The sequence continues at coordinate 16,306 of REEB01000178.1, read as the reverse complement.
ATTTTCAACCGCCCGGGCGTGATCTCGCCCAGCACCCGCACGCCGAGGCCGGGCCCGGGAAAGGGCTGCCGCCAGACGACTTCCTTGGGCAGGCCCAGCTCCGAGCCGAGCGCGCGGACTTCATCTTTGAACAGCTCCCGGAGGGGCTCCAGCAGCTTGAACTTCATCCCTTTGGGCAGGCCGCCGACGTTGTGGTGGCTCTTGATCAGCGCGGCCGGATTGCCGTCGATGGCCACACTCTCGATCACATCCGGATACAAGGTCCCCTGGGCCAGGAAATCCGCATGCCCGACCTGCCGGAGCGAATCCTGGAAGACTTCGATGAATACCCGGCCGATCAGCTTCCGCTTGCGCTCGGGATCGGTCACGCCCTTGAGCACATCGAGAAAGCGTTTCCCGGCCCGGATCACCTTCAGGTTGAGGTGAAAATGATTGCCGAAGAGCTCGATCACCTGCTCGCGCTCGCCTTTCCGCAAAAGCCCGTTGTCCACGAAGATGCAGGTCAACCGGTCCCCCAGCGCCCGGTGCAGCAGCACCGCCGCCACCGAGGAATCCACCCCCCCGCTCAAGCCGAGGATCACCCGGCGGTCGCCGACTTTCTCCCGGATGTTCCGCAGCGACTCCTCCACAAAATCACTCATCGACCAGTCGCCCCGGCAGCCGCAGATGCCGCGCAGAAAGTTGTTCAGGATCTGCTGGCCGTTCTGGGTGTGGTGCACCTCAGGGTGAAACTGCAGCCCGTAAAAACGCCGCTCCGCATCCACGATGCAGGCGAACTCAGAGTTGTCCGTCCGCGCCCCCGCTGCAAACCCCTCGGGCAGGCGCACCAGCCGGTCGCCGTGCGAATTCCACACCCGCAGGCGCCGCGGCAGTCCTTTGAAGAGCGGGTTTTTTCCCAGCACTTCGAGGTTGCCGTGGCCGTACTCGCGCCGCTCGCTGCGGGCCACCTCTCCGCCCAGCATCCGCCCCATCAACTGCAGGCCGTAGCAGATGCCCAGCACCGGCACACCCAGCCCGAAGATGCCTTGGTCCGGCAGCGGAGCCTTGGGATGAAAGACGCTCGAAGGCCCGCCGCTCAGGATCACGCCGATAACCCCGTCCTCGCGCAGCTGCTTCGCCGGCGTGTGGTAGGGATAGATGCGCGAATACACGGAGGCTTCCCGAATGCGCCGGGCAATGACCTGGGTATACTGAGAGCCGAAATCGAGAACGGCAATGAGCTGGTGCATGACAATCAAAAGGCCGCCCGCCGAGGCCCCGGAGGCCGCCGGGCGAGGGGAAAAAGCGCGATAGGTAAGCCCCCGGTTTCAATTCAGCAAGCGCCAAGTGCGCCCGACCCGCCCGCGATTTTTTTGCTTTTCGGTTTCCTGTCTCCCTTCCGCCCCTTAGACACGCCCCATGCCTCTCAAAATCGCCATGATCGGCGCCGGCTCCATCGGCTTCACCCGCCGCCTCCTCCAAGATGTCCTCGCCGTGCCCGAGCTGCAGGACACGGTCTTCCATTTCACCGACATCTCCAAGGACAACCTCGGCATGGTCCGCCAGCTCTGCCAGAAGGACATCCGCGAAAACAAGCTCCCCGCCAAGGTCCTCGCCACCACCGACCGCCGCCGGGCCGTCGCCGATGCGGACTTCGTCATCTGCACCATCCGCCAGGGCGGTCTGGAAGCCTTCGCCACCGATATCGACATCCCCCTCGCCTACGGCATCGACCAGTGCGTCGGCGACACCCTCTGCGCCGGCGGGCTTATGTACGCCCAGCGCACCATCCCCGTCCTCCTCGATTTCTGCCGCGACATCCGCGAACTCGCCAAACCCGGGGCCCTCTTCCTCAACTACGCCAACCCCATGGCCATGAACACTTGGGCCTGCAACGCCTACGGCGGGGTCAACACCATCGGCCTCTGCCACGGCGTCCAGGGCGCCCACCACCAGATCGTCGCCTGCACCCAGCTCTGGGCCCGCCGCGAGGGGCTCATCGGGAAGGACGAGAAGGTCTCCAAACACGATGTCCAAACGGTCTTCGCCGGCATCAATCACCAGACCTGGTGCATCCGGGCCGACTGGCGCGGCCACGACCTCATCCCGCTCCTGCCGGAGCTTTTCCCGCTGCACCCCACGTTCTCCAAAACCGAGAAGGTCCGCATCGATGTCCTCCGGCGCTTCGGCTACTACAGCACCGAGTCCAACGGCCACCTCAGCGAGTACCTGCCCTGGTACCGCAAACGGCCCCGCGAAATCCGCCGCTGGATCGACCTCTCCTCCTGGATCAACGGCGAGACGGGCGGCTACCTCCGGGTCTGCACCGAGGGCCGCAACTGGTTCGAAACCGACTTCCCCAACTGGCTCGCCGAGCCTTCCCCGGAAATCGGCCCCAAAAACCGCAGCGAAGAACACGGCTCCTGGATCATCGAAGCCCTCCGCACCGGCCGCACCTACCGCGGCCACTTCAACGTCCCCAACCACGGCCACATCACCAACCTGCCCGGCGACGCCATCATCGAGATCCCCGGCTATGTCGACCGCAACGGCATCCACATGACCCATGTCGGCGACCTCCCCCTCGCCTGCGCCGCCACCTGCTCCGCTTCCGTCCACGTCCAGCGCATGGGCATGGAAGCCGCCGTCCGCGGCGATGCCACCCTCCTCAAGCAGGCCATGCTCCACGATCCGCTCGTTGGCGCCGTCTGCGATCCCGAGGAGGTCTGGCAGATGACCGATGAGCTGCTTGTCGCCCAAGCGTCCTGGCTCCCCCAATACAAAAACGAAATCACCGCCGCCGGCCAACGCCTCGCCGCCCACGAGAAAAACGGCACCCGGGTCAAACGCCGCCCCACCCGCGGAGCCGCCCGCCTCAAAACCCGCGACGCCGCCACGCTCGCCCGCGACGCCGCCGCCGCCCGCAAAAACGCCGCCGCCGCCGACAAGGGCAACCTCACCGCCTGAACCTCTTTCACCACCTGTATCCTGTGAATAAATACATCACCCTCGATAACTCCCTCTACGATTATATCCTCGCCCACCGCTCGAAGACCGCCGATCCGCTCTACGACGCCCTCCGCCGCGAGACCGCCGCCCTCGGCGACATTTCCATGATGGCGATCAGCCCGGAGCAGGCCACTTTCCTCTCCCTCCTCGTCACCGCCGTCGGCGCCCGCCGGGTCGTCGAGGTCGGCACCTTCACCGGCAGCAGCGCCCTCGCCATCGCCCGCGGCCTGCCTGCTGACGGCCGCCTCTTCTGCTTCGATGTCTCCGACGAGTGGACCTCCATCGCCCGGCGCCACTGGCAGGCCGCCGGGGTCGGGGGCAAGATCGAGCTCAGCGTCGGAGACGCCGCCAAAACCCTCGCCGCCTGGACCCCGCCCGGACCGGTCGACTTCGCCTTCATCGATGCCGACAAACAGGGCTACGACACCTACTATGAACTCCTTCTCCCCCACGTGCGGAAGGACGGTCTCATCGTCTTCGACAACATGCTCCAGCACGGCCGGGTCGTGAACCCATCCGCCGAACAGAGCGAGGACACCCGCGCCATCGTCGCCCTCAACCGCAAACTCGCCGACGACGATCGGGTCGAGTCCGTCCTCCTCCCCATCGCCGACGGCCTCACCTTCTGCCGCAAAATATAGCGGCGCCCGACCACACCTGCGATCCGGACCGGCGGCTTGCGCGGCCACCGGCTCCGGATATCCCAAATCCATGCCGGAACTCGCCGAAGTCGAATTCATCCGCCGGCGCTGGGATCCGGGGCTCGGCCGGCCCATCGAGCGCATCCGCTGGCATCCGCGCGCCCGCGTCTTTCGCGGAGCCGATGCCGCCGACCTCTCCGCCGCCCTCACCGGCGCCCGCCTCCTCGACTCCGCCGCCCGCGGCAAACAGATCCGCTTCCGCACCGACCGCGGCCACCTCGGTATCCACCTGGGCATGACGGGGAATCTCACCGCGGAGAGCCCCGGTTATCTCCCGGGCCGCCACGACCACCTCGTTCTCGAAACCGGCCCGGCCGTGCTCGTCTTCACCGATCCCCGCCTCTTCGGCCGCATCCGCTGGTCCCCCGGGGCCGCCGATCCTCCCTGGTGGACCTCCCTCCCCGAGCCGCCCCACACCCCGGGCTTCACCTTCGCCCACTTCCAATCCCTCCTCCACCGCTTCCGGCGCGCTCCACTCAAGGCCGTTCTCCTCCGCCAGGAGGCCTTCGCCGGCGTCGGCAACTGGATGGCCGACGAGATCCTCTGGCGCGCCGCCATCCACCCGGCCCGCCGCCCGGCCGACCTTTCCGGGGCCGAAAGCCGCACCCTCTTCCGCGCCCTCCGCTTCGTCTGCCGCCGCGCCCTCGAAACCATCGGCCGCGACTTCCGCGATCCCCCGCGCACCTGGCTCTTTCCCCACCGGTGGGAAGACGGCGGCCGCTGCCCCCGCACCGGTGCTCCGCTGGTCCGCGAAACCATCGGCGGGCGCACCACCTGCTGGAGTCCGGGCCGCCAGCCTCCGCCCTGAATTTTGATGGTGCAACCCTCTCCACCCGCCACCACCCTCGCCCCATGAAAATCCTCCGCTACCAGGACCGGGAGGGAGCCATCCAACTCGGCGAGCTGCGCGCCGATGATTCCGTTGAGCGTCTCGAAGGTGCTTTGTTCGGCCCGCTCCAACCCAGCGGAATCGTCGAATCACCCACCCGTCTGCTCTGCCCGCTCGATCCGCCCACCATCTACGGCATCGGCCTCAACTACCGCCGTCATGCCGCCGAGGGCGGCCGCCCGCCTCCCGAGCGGCCCATGATCTTCATCAAGGCCAACTCCTCCCTCCAACACCCGGGCGCACCCATTCAGCTTCCCCGCCACCTCGCCAGCGAACGCGTCGACTACGAGGGCGAACTGGCCGTGGTCATCGGCCGGCGTTGCAAAAACCTTTCCCCGGCCGAAGCTCTCGATGCTGTCTTCGGCTACACCATCGCCAACGATGTCAGCGCCCGTGACTGGCAGTTCGAATGGGGCGGCGGCCAGTTCTGCCAGGCCAAAAGTTTCGATACCTTCTGCCCGCTCGGGCCCGCCGTCGTCACCCGCGACGAAATCCCCGACCCCGGCAACCTCCGCATCCGCACCACTGTCGGCGGTAACACCATGCAGGATTCATCCACCTCGGACATGATTTTCAGCGTCGCCGAGCTGATTTCATTTCTCAGCGGCAGCAAAACCCTCCTCCCCGGCACCGTCATCCTCACCGGCACCCCCCATGGAGTCGGTTTCGCCCAGAAGCCGCCCCGCTTTCTCAAGCCCGGCGACCAGGTCGAAATCGAGATCGAAGGCCTTGGCCGCCTCGCCAACCCCGTCGAAGCCGAACCCCTCTGACCCGGAGCGCCCATGCCCCACCGCAACCTCTCCCTCAAGGAATGCGCCCGCTACCTCGGCTGGAATATCCGCGAGGTGGAGAAGCTGGCCCAGCGGGGCGAGCTGCCGGCCGACAAGGTCCGCGGCGAATGGCGCGTCAATCACATTCGCCTCATCGAGTGGGTCCAGCAACACCTGCCGTCGTTCGACCCTGAACGGATCCGCCAGATCGAACAGGCCGCCGAAGCCCGCGGCGAGGCCGAGGACATGCCGGCGGCCGGCGAGGGCGTGTACCTCACCCATCTGATCCGCCCCGAGCTCATCGAGGCCGACCTCCCCGCCAAGACCCGCCGCTCCGTACTCGAGGAACTCGTCAATCTCCTTGAACGCACCGACCTCCTCCTCGACCGCCGCGCCCTCCTCGACAGTCTCCTTCAGCGGGAGGAGCTCTGCAGCACCGCCCTCCCCCAGGGATTCGCCCTCTGCCACCCCCGGCAGCCTTCGCCCCACTTTGTCGAGGAGCCCCTCGTCGCTCTCGCCCGCGTCAGCCGCGGCATCGCTTTCGGATCGCCCGACGGCCGGCTCACCCGGCTGTTTTTTCTCATTTGTTGCCGGGACGAAAGCCACCACCTCCACACCCTCGCCCGGCTGGTCCGGTTTCTCGACCCGGAGTCCGTCCAGATGCTTCTCTCCCTCCCCGACGCCGCCGCCATCCACGGCTTTGTCCAGGAGCGCGACGCCCTTCTCGGCCAAGCCGGCGGCACCTGAGCCCGCCGCGCCTCCGGCCGCCCCACGCTCTTGCCCGAGAGCCAGTATGGCCGCCGCGATGGCCCTCACTGGCTCAATGGCACCACACCGCCACGGCGTCGCCCTCCTCGGTTTACCGGGTGAAAATTACAAGTAAAGCACCAGGAGGTCATTCAACTGCCTGCTCCACGGGCCGATGCTGAAGATGCAGGATTGCGCAGGTGCAATCGAACCGGCCCGAACCCTCTGACCCTCAAGCCCGCCTCGGACCGGTTTCTCACCCGCGCTGATCCGCCCACCATCATGTTACCGGACTTCATCTGCATAGCGGTGCTCGCTCCCTCGGCCTGGAGCCTGGCCACCGCCGCCGCATTCCTCGGTTTGCTGGCAGGCTTGGCCGCCGCGGCCATGGTCTGTTACTTCCGCGGGCCTTTCCTCCGCCAACGGCACCGCGTGCGCTTCGATGACATCGAGCGCCTCTCCATCGTCGCGGAAAAATCGACCACCGGAGTGGTCATCGCCGATGCCACCGGACGCGTGGAATGGATCAATGCCGCCTTTGAAAAGATCTCCGGCTATTCCCTCGACGATCTGCGGGGCAAAAAACCCGGGGACGTTCTCCAAGGACCGGACACCGATCGCGCCACCGTCCGCCGCATGAGCGAGGCCGTCGTCCGCGGGGAGGGGTTTCAGGTCGAAATCCTCAACTATCACCGCTCCGGCCGACCCTATTGGATCGATCTCCGGGTCGATCCGGTCCGGGATGCCTCCGGCCGGCTCCTCCGCTTCATCGCCACCCAGAGCGAAATCACCGCCCAGCGGGAGGCGTTCCTCTTCAACCAAACCGTGCTCAACGCCACCCCGTTTCTGCTCTTTTGCCTCAATCCCGATGGTCGCATCCGGTCCACCAATCGCATGGCCCGCGAGATCGCCGGGAATGACGTCGAGGGCCGGCCGTTTCTGGATCTTCTCGACCCCGGCGGCGACAAGTCGGACTCCCCGGACGACCGCCGGTCCCAGTGGCAGGTTCTGATTGCGGGCACGCCGGCCGAAACGCAGGAATGGATGCTCCGCACCCTCAATGGGTCTTCCCTCCCCGTCCATCTCACGGCCAGCCCGCTCGGCCAGGATCCCAACCGTTGCGAGGGATACCTGGTCGTCGCCCAGGATCTCACCATCCGCCACCGGCAGGCTGAGGTCATCCGCCGCCAAAACGGCCGGCTCAAGGCCATCATGGAAAACGCGCCCCACGGCATGGCGCTGTTCGAGCAGGCCGGCAATCCCGCCGACGGGCATCCAGAGTTCCGGCTCCTGGTGGCGAACCCCCGCTTTTTCGAACTCGCCCCAACCGCCCCCGCCGACTGTGCGCACCCCTCCCTGGAGCAACTCTTCCCGCCCGGCAGCGGCCAACCCTGTCTGCTCGATTCCCTGCACAAGGCGCTGGTCCAGCAAACCAACGGCAGCTTTGAGTGGAAACTCGATGGCGGCGCCGGTCCCCGCTGGTTCAATGTCCATACCGCTTCCTGCGGCGATGGCAGGGTTGTCTATTGCAATGAGGTGACCGAGGAGCGCCGCAGTATCGAACTGGCCCGCGAAGCCCAGGCCCGCCTCACCGAAGCCCAGGCCCTCGTCGGCCTCGGCAACTGGGAAATCGACGTCCCCGGCTCCACCATGACTTGGTCGCCCGAGCTTCACCGCATCCACGGAGTGGATACAAAGACCGAGGTCACCGCCCAGACCGCCCTCGAGGCCATCCATCCCGAACACCGCGCCCTGCTCGTTTCCGCCTTCGAGCGGGCCGTCCGCACCGGCGAGGCCTTTGATCTCGAGTTGCGCGGCGTCCACAACTCCGGCCGGGCCATGTGGCTTCGCGTCACCGGCAAGGCCAACATCGAAGACGGCCGCGTCACCCGCCTGCTCGGCACCACCCAGGACATCACCGAGCGCAAGAACCGCGCCATTCGGGAGGAACAGGCCCAGAGGCGTCTCGAGGCCGCCCTCGCCGAGCAGCGCAAGGCCATGGCCCAGGCCCAAGCCATGGCCCGCGAAGCCGCCGCCGCCAACGAGGCCAAAAGCACGTTTCTCGCCACCGTCAGCCACGAGATCCGCACCCCCCTCAATGGCATCATCGGCATGTCCGGCCTCATCACCGGCGACAACCTCAGCGCCGAGCAGCGCGACTGCCTCGCCACCATCCGCACCAGCGGCGACACCCTTCTCCACCTCATCAACAACATTCTCGACTACTCCAAAATCGAAACCGGCAAACTCGAGCTCGAGCGCAAGCCTTTCGACCTTGAGGGCTGCGCCGAGGAGGCCCTCGCCATCGTCCTGCCCCGCGCGGCCGAAAAACGCCTCGACCTCACGTTCATCGCGCCCCCGTCCCTCCCCGGCCTGGTCATCGGCGATTCCACCCGGTTGCGCCAAGTCTTCACCATCCTTCTCGACAACGCCGTCAAGTTCACCCGCAGCGGAGAGGTCACGCTCTCCATGGAGATCGACCGCAGTTCGCCCGGGACCATTCTTCTCCATGCCGATGTGCGCGACACCGGCATCGGCATCCCCGTCCAACATCAGCACCGGCTCTTCAAGGTCTTCTCCCAAGTCGACGCCTCCACCACCCGCCAGTTCGGCGGCTCCGGCCTCGGCCTCGCCATCGCCAAAAAACTGATCGAGCAGATGGGCGGCAGCATTTGGATGGAAAGCCGGGAAGGACGCGGCTCCACTTTCTCCTTCGCCCTCCGCCTCGGCGAGCCTCCCGGAGCCAAAGCGTCTTCGGCCCCGGCCTGCCTGCGCGGCAAATCGCTGCTCGCCGTCACCGACTGGCCCACCGGTCTGGCGTTTTTCCACTCCGTCGGACACTACGCCGGCATGGCCATCGAGTCCGCCCCCGATCCCGACCAAGCCGCCGAAAGACTCCGCGCCGGCCTGCGGCCGGACTTCATCCTCCTGGCCCCCTCCTTCCTCCACAGCCAGGGCGATGCCGCCATCGACCGGATCTTGGCGGCCGCCACCGGCGAACCGATTGTTCTCGCCGCCGCCCACCCGGGCGAAACCTTCGCCTGCGCGCGCCTGGAAGAGACGCTCCGGTTTCCGCTCCGCCGCCGGGGCTTCACCGAGGCGCTCGCCGGCATGCTGGCCGGCCCGGAGGTCACCGCGACCCAGAGCAAGCCTCTCGCTCCCGCTCCCGCCGGCAAAGCGCCCCACGACCTGCGCATCCTTGTGGTCGAGGATAACCCGGTCAACCAGAAGGTCGCCCGCCTCGTGCTGCGACGTTTGGGCTACGACTGCGAACTCGCCACCAATGGACACGAGGCCGTCCAAGCCTACGCCGCGGGCCGCCACGATCTCATTCTCATGGATATCCAGATGCCGATCATGGATGGCTGCGAGGCCTCCCGCGAAATCCGCAAAATGTCCGGTGATGACCGCGCTCCCTGGATCGTCGCCCTCACCGCCAATGTCATGGCGGGTGACGAAGAGGTTTATCTCGGCGCGGGCATGAATGCCTATCTGCCCAAGCCGATCGACCGCAACCGCCTCGCCGAGATCGTCGACCAGCGCACCGCCGCCAAGGCCGCCGCCACCCAAGGCCGCAATGGCGCCAAACCGATCAAGTCGCGCCTGCCGGCTCACCTTCACCCGCTGGGACGGGCTTGAAACCAGCGGCCAACACGGTCTCAAACCGGGGCTCCTCCGCTTCCCGGCTCACCACCGCGGCTTCCACCGACGCAAATCCGGCTTGCTTCAGCATCCGGTGCAGCGCCGCCTCACTGAAGCCCAGCCAGAGGTCGGCAAACTGCTCCCGTGCCGCCTCGAAGGTGTGTTCCTTCAGGTCCAGCACCACTAGGCTGCCGCCGGGCCGCAGGATGCGGAAGGCCTCCGCCACGGCCGTCGCCGGCCGCCGCGCATGGTGCAGCGCCTGGCTCAGATAAGCCAGATCCACCGAGGCATCAGGCAGGGGCACCTGTTCGATGTCACCAAGCTTGTAGGTTAGATTCGTCAGCCCGTTTTTCCGCGCCAGCTCCGTGCCCACTTCCACCATCCGGGGGGAGTTGTCGATGCAGACCACCTGCCGGGCCCGCCGCGCCAGGAGCTGCGCCACCATGCCTTCCCCCGCCCCCAAGTCCGCCACGTCGATCGCCGGCACCAGCCGCAGGAGGAGATGGCCGATCGCCTCCCAGGAGCGCCCGGGGCAATACTGCTTGCCCAGCCGGCCCGCGATGAGGTTGAAATAACGCTCGGCGTGCTGACGCCGCAGCTCCAGCACCCGCTCCAGATTCTCCCCGTCCTGGATGAACTCCGGCTGGCTTGTCCCCGCTTCCAACGCCGCCTCCAGCAGGGTCCGCACCGGCGCCTCCAAGACCCGCGCCGGAGAGTAAAAGGTTTTTTTTCCTTCCCGCCGGTCCATCACCAACCCGGCCTGGCGCAGCAACGCAAGGTGTGAGGAGATCCTCGATTGCGCCATGTCGAGGACCGACTGCAACTCCGCCACCGAAAGCTCCTCTCGCCAGATCAGGGCCAGGATCCGCAGCCGGGTGGAGTCGCTGAGGAGCTTGAGGATTTCCCAGGGAGGCTTCAATCGTCCGGTCCCCGTCGCCGAGGGCTCAGGGCACCAGTTGGTCGACGTAGCGACCGATGGCCTTCACCGTCAACTGGCTCTCCTCTCCCTCCACCGATAGCAGGATGGTGTCCCCGATACGCCGCCCCATCAGGCTTCCGCCCATCGGGGTCAGGTAGGAGATGATGGCGTTGTCGGGGTCGCTGTCCCAGGCGCCGAGTATGGTGTAGGTCACGCGGGAGCCGCTCTTCTCGTCTTCCAGCGTCACCACCGAACCCACGCCAATGACATCGGCATTGGCCTCCTTGAAGTTGGTCACTTGGGCCCGGGCCAGGTCGAGTTCGAGCTGGGCCTTTTGCGCCAAGAGCAGTTGCTGGTCCTGCTTGGCCATTTTGAATTCGGAATTTTCCCGCAGGTCGCCGTGCTCCCGGGCCTCCGCGATGGCGCGGCTGTTTTCCGGGATTTTCTTGCTCACCAGGGTTTCGTATTCCTCGCGGCGACGATCGTAGCTCTCGCGGGAGACGAGCAGGCGGTCGTCTTTCTCCTCCGAGACCCCCGCCACCAGCGACTGCACGCCGGGGAAGAGTTTGATGAACCGCGCCAGGATCGACTTTTTCGTCAGGTCTTCGAAGCCTTGGTTAAGCAGGAGCGCGCTGGCCAGGTCGCGGGCCGTTTCCGGATCGGACGTCGAGAGGAGGTCGGGAATGAGATCGGGATCCTCGCTCAGCACATCCGCCAGGGGGATGCGCCGCGCGGTCGTGGTCTGGAGCGCTTCATAGTCGATGGCGAAGAAAATGGCGTTCAGCAGCCGTGGGCCGATCATGTCGTGGAGCAGGCGGCTGAACTTGCGGGAATGGCGGTTTTTCACGATCCAAAGCAGCACCGGAGCGCGGAGATTCTGCTCCGTCTGCCAGCGCCGCAGGGTCACGCCCAGCTCATCCGACAATCCGTTTGCCACCAGAAAATTGATACAATCGGTGGTGAACTTGCCTTTGCTGTTTTTGAGCAGGCCGAAGGTGAGTTCCTTCCATTCCCCGGGGTGCGCTTCCTTGATCAGCTCCAGCATCCGGGGCTGCAAGCTGGTCGGCAACTCCTCGGCCAGCGCATCCAAGTCGCGGGCGTTCGCGATCAGCTCCACTGCCTGAGGATCGAATCCGGCCGTTTCTTTGCCCAGCCGGTTTGCCAAGTCGTCGCGGACCCACGCCCCGTGCAGCCGCTGCGCCGGGGTGAGCAGAGTACTGTCGTGCACCACCGAGGCGAAGCCCTCCAGCACCGAATCAAGGTCGGCCTTGATTTCCTTGTGGTGGTCGAGCGCGTCCACGAAGCGTTCCACGATTTGGATCCGCCGGCGGGCGCTGCAGGTGTTTTCATAATCCTCGACCAGCTCCTCCTCCTGCGTCACCGGCTCCTCCCGAAGCACAATGCACTCGGTCTTTTTCGCCGGCATGGAAACCCGCGGATCTTTGGTCAGGAGCTTGCGGGTCGCCGCCCACCAGCGCTTGAAGGTGGCTTCGCCCACCACCTGCTGCAGCACGCGTTCGGCTTCCTGCAGACTGGCGGCACCATTGGGAAAGATCTTCAACAGCTCGATCACCAGATCCACCGGTTGCTCCTTGATCATGGTGCGGATGGTCTCGCCCTCGGTCTGCAGGCGGACCAGGAGATGCTCCGGGGGCAGGATCTCCAGAGTGGTGGCACAAAAGGCCGGATCCATGCGGTGGCCTTTTTTGCTCTCAAAATCGATCAACAACTTGAGATCCGCCTCGTCGAATCCGGTGATCTGACCGAAACCCCAGCTCCGGTGGATACAGTAGTTTCCGGGCTGCATGGCGGTGAGTTTGTCGCGGGCGCCTTTCAGCGCCGGGTTGCGGGAAATCAGAACTTGAACGGCGTCCTCTGTCATAGTGCTTGGTAACGGCTAAGCTGAGCATTAAAACCCCCGCCCGCCCCCCATGTCAATGAATGACTCCAACCCGGCCCCCGACCCCGCTCGAGCCCTCGCCCTCCGGCTCCTGGAGGACTGCCTCCACGCCGGGCGGCGGCTCGATCACCTTTCGGAGCGCATCCCCGCGGCCTGGCCCCCGGAGCATGCCGGACGCTGCCGCAGCCTCCTCTACGGCCCGGTCCGCCACCTCGGCCTGCTCCGGGCCGCCCTCGCCCCCCACCTCCGCCGCCAACCCCGGCAACGCCTCGAGGCGTACCTGCTCATGGCCGCTTTCGAATTGCTCGATGCCCCGGAACGCGCGCCACTCATCGTCGATCACGCCGTCGCCCAGTCTCTCGCCCAAGGCTTTTCACGCGGCGAAGCCGGTTTTCTCAATGCCGTCCTCCGCCGCCTCCCGCCTGCCCTCTCCGCCCTGCGCCATCCCGGCGCCCCGAATGCCGAAGCCCTCGCCACCGCCTGCAGCCACCCCGAGTGGCTCGTGCGCCGCTGGCTCTCCGCCCATGGCCTCGACCGGACCCGCGCATTGCTCGAAGGCAACCAGCAGCCCGCCCCGGTCTTTGCCCGCCTGCGCTCCGGCCCTCCGCCGGCAGGGCTGGAGCCAACGGACTGGCCGGACTTCCTGGCCGTCCCACCGGGCCGTGGCCTCCCCCCCGGCCTCCGCGCCGCCCTCGACGCCGGGACCGTCTACCTCCAGAACCCCGCCACCCGCCGCAGTGTCGACCTCGCCGAGCCGCGCCCCGGCGAGTCCATCCTCGATTGCTGCGCCGCTCCCGGCGGCAAGTCCCTCTTTCTCGCCGACCGCGCGGGATCCACCGGCCGGGTCCACGCCGTCGATCTCCCGGGCCGGCGTCTCGACCGCCTGCGCTCCAACTGCCGGTCCGACCGCACCCCCGCTCCCGTCGCCATCACCGGTCTCGATCTGCTCACCGCCGAGCCCGACGCCTTCACCCGGCTCGGCTGGCCCGCCCGCTTCGACTGCGTGCTCCTCGATGTCCCCTGCAGCAACACCGGCGTCCTCCGCCACCGGCCGGATGTCAAGTGGCGCCTCCAGCCCGGGGATTTGGCCGACCACGCCGCCCACCAACTCCGGTTTCTGCAGGCCGCCGCCGGTTTCGTCGCTCCCGGTGGCCGCCTCGTCTACAGCACCTGCAGTATCGAGCCGGAAGAAAACGAAGCCGTCGTCGAAGCTTTCCTGGCCACCCGGCCCTCGGACTTCTCGCTCGCTTCCGGATGCCGCTCCCTCCCTTCCCCGGAAGGCGAAGACGGCGCCGGAGCTTTCCTCCTCCACCGATCGCCCAACCCCTGACGCCCCCGCCCCGGCCGCGATTCTCCCTCACCCCACGCCTGCCGTCTTGATTTTCCCCGCCGATCGCCGATCCTCACCCTTGCTTGCACCCTACCGCTCTCATTCTCATCCCTGAGCCACCCCTGGGGCCTCGACCCGTCGTGCGCGGGCTCGGGATGGCGCTGGTCGGCCTGCTCCTCGCGGTTCTGCCGGCCGCGGCCGCCGGCCCCACACCCAATTTTCTCGAGCGCGTGGCCGACTCACCGGTCTGGGATGACTCCCACTCCCGGATGACCGATGCCTTCAATGCCGCCATCGAACGCATCGACCGCCTCTTCGGAGACGACCGGCTCGATGAAGATACGCGGGACTCCATGCTGCGCCTCCGCCTCGGCCTGCGCTACAGCCACCACGACAGCCTCTCCCTCGAGTCCGGCGTGCGCCTCCGCCTCGTCATGCCCCAGCTCGAACAACGCCTCCAGCTCATCGTCGACGACTTTTTCGAGTCCGATGATCCCGGCTCCACTTCTTCACTGCGGGATTCGGTGAAGGATTCCGAAACCGATGCTGCCCTCCGCTTCATCTTCGGCGAAAGCGCCCGCCACCGGCTCAGCTTTGATGCCGGCCTCCGCGGCACCAGCCCGGTCCAGCTCCTGGCCCGGGTGCGCGGCCGGGTGGTCCTGCCCGTGGGCGAATGGGAGCTGCGCCTGAGCGAATCCATCGCCCTGCTCTCGACCGACGGACTCGAGTCCGTCTCCGAAATGCGCTGGAGCCGACAGCTCGGGGACGACTGGTTTTTCCGCTCCACCTCCCAACTCATCTGGGAGGAGGAAAAGCGCAGTGGCGTCATGCCTTTCCAGTCCCTCGCCGTCATCCGCGCTCTGAGCGACCGGCGCGCCTTCCGCATCGAGGTCTCCGGCCTCTGGCCCGAGACCCCCCACACCAGAGAAGCCCTCTACCGCACCGAATTCACCTACCGCCAGCGCCTCCATCGCTGGTGGCTGTTTATCGAACCCGGCTTCGGCCTGCAGTTTCCCCAGCTCCGCGATTACGACCCCGACCCTTTTGTTTTCCTACGCTTCGAGACCATCTTCGGCCACCGCCCTCCCGACGAAGAGCCCCTCCGCTGAAGTTCCCTGCTCAACCCCTCGGGTAGCGCATTCGATAACTTCTCCGCCTCCGACCCTCCCCCGCTGATCCCAGCATCCCGGAGGGATGACAGCCTGTAGCCGGTGGTTGAGGGCAGCGACACCACCGGAATCACGTCCACCCCCCCAACGCACCCCGCCGCTCGGGAGCAAGATGCCCCGCTACTCTCTTCCCCCGCGACCACGGGGTCGGCCTTGCGTGCTTCGGATCAGCTTTCAGTGTTTCAGCCTTTCAGCTTTTTCCACTCCCCTCCTCCGCAGACCAGACCGGGGTTCCCCCAGATCCTCCCCGAGCGCGGGATTGACCGGGAGACCGCCGCTTCATTATTTGAACTTAATCCACCCATTCCACTGGCCGCTTCCCCCCCACCTGCCCCCCGCCTCCCATGAGCATCGCTGTCGGTAAAGAAAACCTCGGCATCGAGAATCCATTCAAAAACCTCGGCCGCCTGCTCCTTCTCCTCGGCCTCATCGGCCTCGCCGCCGCCGCCTACCTCGTCCATCTCGCTTGGCTCGCCTTCGCGGAGGAGGCGGTCGTCACCGCCGCCTTCAGGGCCTCCGCCGCCCTCCTCGTCGCCCTGCTCGCCCTGCGGCTCTTCTGGTCCGGACTCTTGCGGTCCCTTCGGTTCTACGTCGGCCGCAATGTCCCCGCCAGCCTCAGCGAGGAAAAGGATGAACACGACGGCGCCCCCAAGTCCGCCACCGGCGACCTCGCCCCCAGCTACCCTTACGAGGAGATCGAGCGCATGCTCGACGGCAAGGAAATCGCCTACCGCATCCCCAAGACCCTCACCATCCGTCTGCTCTATAGTCTCTTTCCTCGGCTGCTCTACACCCCGCCGCCGGTCCGCCGTTTTGGCGAAAACGCCTTCATCCCCACCCTCTACGCCGGCGTCCTCGCGGTGCTCTTCGCCGCCTTGTTCGCTGTTCACCAGTTCGGCCTTTACCCGCTCGCCGACCCGGCCGTCCTCCACGGCACCGCCGCCCTCTATGGTCTGCTCATCGCCCGGCGATGGTTGACGGCCTTCCGCCCCGCGGATGTCTACGGGCAGCACGAAAAGGGCCTGCGGCTGCGCCGGCGCGGCCTCCTCCTCGCCCTTTTGGTCCCGGTCGTCCTCGAAGGCATCGTCCGCAGCCAGGCTTTTGCTCTGCCGCCTTTCCCGGTCTTCGCCCAACTTCTCCTGTACACCGCCCTCGGGGCCTCCGCCGCTCTCTTCCTCGTCGCCACGCTGCTGATCTACCACCGCGTGCCCAAGGTGCAGCTCAGCTACGCCGCCAGCGATGAGCGCGTAA
>REEB01000121.1 GCA_007695295.1 Puniceicoccaceae bacterium | reverse complement strand
CACCACTCTACCACCGGCATCCGCCACGCGGTAGATGTCGGAAAAGAACGCTTACCATCCGCCAGCAAGGCCAAGCTGCGAACTCCACCCGCCGCAACTTGCACCACACCAGACAGGTCCTCGGGGACGGTGCTCTGGTTGAAGTTGTTGTGGCCCCATGCGACCACCGTGCCGTCCGCCCGCAAGGCCAAGCTGTGCGATGAACTCGCCGCCACCTGCACCACATCAAGCGCCTCATAAGGCACCGGCACACCTCCGGGAAGGCTTCCAAGCACCCGGACCACCCCCACGGGAGTCGCAGTCGAACTGTGAACTCCCATCACCAGAAAAAACGCCGCCAGCAGCGCGGGCCGAAGCAGGAGGGCAGAGACAAAGATCGCGATGGAAGAGAATTTCGAATTCATGGGGGTGAAGATTGGTCAGGGGGCACCTTCGCCACCGTCACCAACGAAAGGAGAGGGGGCGGGACGGAATCGCGGACAATGAACCCCGAGGTTTTCCGCGTGCCGGCGTCTTCTTAAGACGATGACCATCGCCGCTGATCAGGACCTCGGTCGCCGGCTTTTGAAGGTGAAGGAATTCCATGGGAGGTAGGTCCCTGCATTCAAACCGCCGGCCCGACCCATGGCAAGAACGAAATTGCAATCATATTCGATTATTGTAAAAATCCTTCCAAGACGATCCGGCGGATCGCCCCGGGATCTTCGCAATCGTTGGCCGATGGTAGTATTTCCACTGATTGCTACTATTTTTCATCACAGGCACAGCTGGACCTGTTCACAACGACCTGCCCGTGCCGCCCGCTCGATCACGGCCTCCGGAGCAGTCCTTCACACCAGCTCGGACCTTGGCCATCGCCTCCTTGGTTGTTGTGATGTTCGGAAACAAAGGGCGAGGACGGTAAGCCCCGGCCCTACCCGGCGGAGGTCATGCCGCCCTCGGGCAGCCGCTGGTGGGCGGCGCGGAAGCGGGAGGGCGTGAGTCCGGTGGCGCGTTTGAAGGCGTGGCAAAAGGCGGCGGCATGGGTGAAACCGCACTCCACCGCGATGCGCTTGACCGGCTCTCCGCCCAACACCAGCCGCTCCTTGGCGGCAAGGATGCGGCGGGCGGTGAGCGCCTCGTGGGGCGTGCGGCCGGTCTCCTCACGAAAGACTTCGTGCAAGTGCGCCACCGACCAGCCCGCCTCCGCGCCGAGATCCGCCAATCGCAGGGGCCTGCCATGGTCCCGCTCGATCCGGGCCCAGACCCGCCTCAGCGCCGCCGCCCGCGGACTGCGCCCGGCACGCTCCCCGCCCTGCACCGCCGCCAGCAGGAGACGGCCGAAAAGGCAGGCCCGGAGCGCTTCGCGCGGCGTGCTTTCGTCCAGGTACCACCGCACCGCCTCGCGGGCAAAGGCCTCCACCGCCTCCAGGTCGGGCCAGCGCGTGAAACGCGGCACCCGTCGCCCGGACCCGCCTTCGGTCGTGAAACGCACCGCCAGGCACCGGTAGGGATCCTCCGGATCGCTCCGGCCGATGGTGGAGTCGCCCGCCACATGCCAGAGCAGATCCCCGGCACCAACTTCCTGCCAACCGCCTTCGTCCTCCACCCAGCCCCGCCCACCCGTCACCAGCTCGATCCACTCCTCGCCCCCCACCAGCCCGCGCGGCCTCGGCTGCACCCCCGGCGTCTGCCGGTAGTACTGCACCGCATCCAGCCGGTGGGGGATGCAGCGGCGGTTCGCACGGGTCCGATCTTTTTGCAGGCTTTCCAAGGATTTTGATACGATTCAACATGGCCGCTCCTTGAATTCAAGGTTTGCCTAACCGCTCATCCAATAAATCCGCAACCCCCTCATCCATGAGCGACACCTTGAATTTTGGTTTTATCGGCGCCGGAAAAATCTCCGGCTACAGCGCCTCCTCCGTCAACAAACACCCGCATGCCCGGGTGGCCGCCGCCCACGACCTCAGCCCCGAACGGCTCCGCGAACTCTGCGAAGGCAACAACATCCCCACAGCCTATGCCACCGCTGAAGAGCTGCTGGCCGACAAATCGATCGACGCCGTTTACATTGCGGTGCCGAACAAATTCCACGCCCCCCTCTCCATCCAGGCGCTCGAAGCCGGCAAGCACGTCATTCTCGACAAGCCTTTCGCGCTCAACCTCAAGGAAGCCGAGCAGGTGGCCGCGGCCGCGAAGAAAAGCGGCAAGATCTTCACCCTCGGCATGAACCAGCGCTTCGCCCCCGACAGCCAGAAAGTCCGCTCCCTCGTGGCCGATGGCGTCCTCGGCGAGGTGTACCACGCCAAGGCCTACTGGCAGCGCCGCGAGGGCATCCCCCGCCTCGGCACGTGGTTCGGCAACAAGGAGCTGGCCGGCGCCGGCTGCCTCTACGACATCGGCGTCCACGTGCTCGACCTCTGCCTTTACGTGCTCAACAACTTCGAGCCGGTTTCCGTCTACGGCGCCACCTACACCAAGTTCGGCAACCGCGGCCTCGGCGAAGGCGGCTGGGGGCTTTCGGAGCGCTCCAACATCGAGTTCAATGTCGATGACTTCGCCACCGCGCTGATCAAGTTCAAGAACGGTTGCACCGTGGCCCTCGACACCACCTGGGCCTGCCACATGAAGGACGGCAACCGCAACGGTGTGGAGCTTTTCGGCACCGAAGCCGGCGCCACCACCCACCCGGCCCAGATCTTCCGCCGCAACCCCGTGCGGGAAAGCTACGAGGTCATCGAAGACATCCGCGCCAAAGTCGCCTTCCCCCACGGCGACCGCTTCAGCAACTTCATCAACCACCTCCGCGGCGAGGAAGATCTCTGCGTCAGCATCGAGCAAGCGCTCGCGGTGCAGAAGATCCTCGACGCCATCGCCGAATCCAGCGCCACCGGCAAAGAAGTCGTGATCGGCTGAGGCCGGCGGCAAGCCCTCCGCACCGCATTTTCGCCCGCCTCGCCCCGGTCTTGCCGCCGGGGCGAGGCTCCGGCCCGGCCGGGGCGAGGTGACATCAGCGGAGGAAACCTTAGACCCGGCAGGCCCGAATGGCTATCCGCCGCAGACCCGGCAGGCCCGGCAGCGCCGATCGGATATTAGCCGGTGGCGCAAACCACCGGTATCGGCCCACCCAAACCCTCCGCCCCGGAGGGGCGGCGGACCACGGCATTTGATAAGCACCATTTCCGGCGCCCCTGCCGGGGCGCGTTCCAGGGGGCCACGATTCCGGTGGCTTGCGCCACCGGCTAATTTCCGCCGCGCCTCCAGCGCGGTGAAGGTGCCCCCCAGTCGAAGCATGGCACCGGCGAGACCGGTCCTGTGAAATCCCGATTATCGATTAATAGCCTGTCCCTAACTCGCCCCCGGCTCATCTCCATCCCACCTCCGGCGGCTCCATCTTCCGACATCCGGTCCTCCGGCCTCCGGCCCCCTCAGCCCCGGCAGGGGCAGCGGGAGATTAGCCAGTGGTGCCAACCACCGGAACCGGCCCGTCCATACCATCCGCCCCGGCAGGGGCGGCGGACCACACAGCCCAAGGCACTCGCCCTGAGTTTCTCCCAAAGCGCATCCGCACTTCCGCTACGCCCCAGTCCCGCGACCACGGTATCACGCCCCCGGAACTCTTCACCCATTACTCCTTACTCTTCACTCCCTACTCCTCCCGCCGCGGCCCGGTCTTGCGGCCGGAGCGCCGCTCCGGCAGGCTGGGCCGGTTTTCACCCGATGCCCTCAAGCGCCGGGAACCGACCATGCCAAACGCCGTTGCCAGACCGCTCCACGTCCTCCACCTCCACGGACGCAATCCGTATCAGGATTTCCGCGACGGACCGGGACGGCCCGACGACTCCGGGCACCCGCCGGTCAACTTCCACGCCTACGCGGCCTGCACCGGCGGCGCCTGGCACCGCGACCCCGGCACCCTGCCGCCCCGGGCCGACGTTCTTCTGCTCCTCACCCGCCACCTCCGCCGCGAAGCCCGCTGCCTCGCCCGGCTGCGGAAGGCCGGCCACCGCGTGCTCGTCGCTTTCAAGGAAACCGGCTACCACCAGGCGCCGGCGCTGCTCGGAAGCGCCGGTCCGCTGCTCCGTATCCGAGAAATCGTGACGCAGGCCGACGGCTGCCTGACCCCGGTGCTGTGGCTGGCGCCGGTCCTGCACGGGCTGCGCCCCGGCCACCCGCCGCACTCCTGCACCTTCATCCCCACACCGTATCCGATCGATCATGACGGTTGGGATTTCTCCGTGCCCGAGGAACGGCGCGAAGGCATCTTCCTCGGCACCCGGGAGCCGCAGGTCCCATCCCGGCTGCACCTGCCCGCCCTCCTCGCCCTCGCCGCCCGCGCCCGCACCCTGGACACCCGCATCACCCTGATCAGCCCCCGGCCGCGCCGGGAGCGGTCCCTCTACCGCGCCCTCGGAGAGGCGGCGGAGTTGCTCGACATCGTGCCCGGCCCCCTCCCCTATCCGGAATACCTCCGCCTCATGACCCGCTACCGGCTCGTCTTCCAGTGGGACCGCAGCGGCGTCCCGGGCCAGGTCGCGGGCGACGCCCTCCTCTGCCGGATGGCCTGTGTCGGGGGCGACAGCGCGGTCGGGACGGTCGCTTTCGGCGGCCCGCAGGATCCGTCGGACGCGCTCGACCGGGCCTGTCACCTTTATTTGGATACAGGTTCCCGGGAGACCGCGGTCAAGGAAGCCCTCGCACGCGCCCGTCTCCGGCTCGGCTTCGGGCCGGTCGCGGAGCGGATCGCCCGGTTTCTGGACGGTTTGAACGAATGAACGCGCCCGGCGGGGGAGATTTGCTTGAGGCCCGGCGCCCCCCCCGAAAAGGTCGCCCCATGCCCCTGCGATTCTTAACCGCCCGCCTTGCCGCCTGCGCCGCCCTCCCGGCAGCCCTCCTTTGCACCCCGACCGCCATGACCGCCGAAGCTTCCGACGACTGGTATGATTTCCAAAGCACCGCCCCCACCGAGCCGGGCCTGATCGGGCTCACGGACTGGTTGGAAGCACCCGCCGGCAAGCACGGCCGCATCCTGCGCGAGGGCGAGGAACTGGTCTACAATGGCCGGCCCATCCGCCTCTGGGGCCTCAACAACTGCTTCGCCGCCTGCGCCCCGCCCCGCGACCTCGCCGACCGCCGCGCCCGCTTCTACGCCAAATACGGCATTAACTCCGTCCGTCTGCACAAATACGCCGACGGCTCCGGCTGGGCCGGCATCCTCGAGCGCGGCAGCTTCACCCGTTTCGATCCCGAAGGACTCGACCGGATGGATTACTACATCGCCCAGCTCAAGGAGCACGGGATCTATGTGAAATTCTCCCCCACCTTCGGCCCGCCCCGCCTCGGGCCCGATTCCCTCGAGGAGGTGCCTTTTCTGACCGAGTTCGGCGATTGGGACCAAGGCCGCGGCACCATCGAGATCCCGCACAGCGGCATCTTTTACTCGCCGGCCATTCAGGACGTCTACATCCGCCAGATGGTCAACCTGCTCAACCACCGCAACCCCTACACCGGCCTGACCTATGCCAAGGATCCGGTCCTCTGGGACATCGAGATCATCAACGAGCAGAGCATTCTCTTCTACACCTCGCCCAATGCCCTCCAGCGCAGCCCCACCCTCCGCCGGCAGGTCGCGGAGCGATTCTCCGCGTGGTTGAAAGACCGCTACACCGATGACGCCGGCCTCGTCGCCGCCTGGGGAGATGGGGCCCTCGGCTCCTTCGACTGGTGGCGGGACGAAAGCCTCGCCGACGGCACCGTCCTCCCCATCGGCAATCCCTGGCACTGGGATCCCGACAACCTCGCCGGATCCGACTCCTTCCGCCGCCAGCGCAACCTCGACACCCTCGAATTTCTCACCGGCCTCCAGCTCGAATTCTACGAGCGCTACGTCGAAGCCATCCGCGCCACCGGCTACGAAGGCGAAATCTCCGGCTCCAACTGGCAGGCCGGCCGCGCCTTCAGCCACTTCGCCAATCTCTGGACGGATGCCCAGGTCGGCACCATCGACCGCCACAACTACTTCGGCGGCTTCTTCAACAACCAAGCCACCGGCCGCCGCGAAGTCCGCACCGATGCCATGCTCGCCCGCGCCGGATCCGGCATGCTCAGCACCGGAATGCAGCAGGTCAAAGGCCTGCCCTTCATGTTCTCGGAGTGGATCCACGTCTGGCCCAGCGAGTGGGGCGTGGAAGGCCCCGCCATCATTGGCGCTTACGGCCTCGGCCTGCAGGGCTGGGATGTCTCCTACATGTTTCAAAACCGTGACCAGGGCCGGCTCAGCCCCCGCCTTGGGGCGGAGCAATGGGATGTCACCGCCCCACAGATCATGGGCATCTTCCCGGCCGTCGCCCGGCAGGTGCTCCGCGGCGATGTCGCCCCCTCCGACCTGCGCGCCCACCTCAATGTCCACCCGCCCTCCCTCTTCAAGGGCGAAGGCCTCGACTTCGACGACCGCGTTGCCCAGGGCTACGACGAGAAATCCTTTGAGACGGGCAAAGTCGGCCGCCGCGCCCTCGCGGTCGCCCGCGTCCAGGTCCGCTTCACCAACGAACCGCAAGAAACCCCGATGTTCGACATCACCCCCTTCGAGAAGGACGGCGCCCTCGTCTCCAGCACCGGCCAGCTCCGCTGGCACGAAGCCCCCGAAGAACAGGCCCGCGGGGGCTGGTTTGTCATCGACACCCCCGGCACCCAGGCCCTGGTTGGCTTTGCGGAAAACCAATCCGTGGAAACGGCCGACGCCGTCATCGCCTCCCGCTCCCCCTTCGGCGCCTTCTACCTGACCGCGCTTTCGCCCGACGGCACCATCGCCGGGGACGACCGCGTCCTCGTCACCGCCATCGGCCGCGCCCGCAACACCGGGCAACGCTTCGCCGAGGACGGCGCCCTGCTCGAAGAGGCCGGCGGCGAACCCGTGCGGCTGGAGCGAATCCGTGCCACGCTTACCCTCAAGCGCCCCGGCACTCCGGTCGTCCGCATCCTCGACCATGACGGCCGTCCGACTGACCGCACCCTCCCGGTGCGCGACGGCCGGGTGGAGATCGACACCGGGCGCGACCGCACGCCGTATTACGTTCTCGACTACAGCGAGGCCCGCTGAGCCCGGCGACTCAGTCCGACGCCCCGGCCCGGCTGGCCGGGTCGGTGAAGATGTATCCGCGCGCCAGGGACGAGAATGCTTCGACCTGCGCCCGCGCCCAGTCCTCATCCCGGCCCGTCTCGGCGGCGAGCAGGGCGGCGACTTCCGGGGCGGCTTCCAGCGCGGCCCGCGCATTGAGCAGGAGGGAGCGGGTCCGACGGGCGAGCACATCCTCGACCGTGCGGGCCATTTCCTCCCGGGCATGCCAGAGAACCTCCCCGCGCCGGGCCGGCAGGGCCGGGTGCAGCGGGCGGGCGTTTTCCGGGTTTTCCCGGAAGAGGGCGGCGATGGCGGCGGCATCACTGCCATAGTGCGCGAGAAGGGGATCGGCCGCCGGCCCGGTGGTGATCCCGTGGATGCCCAGCTCCTCGGTGCGGCAGCGGCGCGGCTCCACTCCGGCGACCATTTCGGCGTGGTCGATGACATCCTCGCCCATCTTGCGGTAGGTGGTCCACTTGCCGCCGGTGATGGTGACGAGGCCGCTCTCGCTCACCACGATGGTGTGGTCGCGGGAGAGTGCGGCCGTGCTGCCGCCGTCGCCGGTTCTGACGAGCGGCCGCAGGCCGGCGAAAACGCTGAGGACGTCATCCTCGCCCGGATCCTCGGCGAGGTAGAGGCGGGCATGCTCAAGGACAAAGTCCCGCTCCTCATCGAGCGCCCGGGGCTCGAGCGAAGCAGCCGGCAGGGGCGTGTCGGTGGTGCCGACCACGACCACGCCGTGCCAGGGCACCGCGAAAAGCACCCGGCCGTCGGCGGTCTTCGGCACCATGATGGCGGCCCGCCCGGGCAGAAAGGACTTCGGCAACACGAGGTGGATGCCCTGGCTCACCGTCACCAGCGGCTTCACCTCCGGTTCGTCGTACCGCCGGAGGTCATCGACAAACACCCCGGTGGCGTTGATGACCGCACGCGCCGGGACTTCGAACTCCGCCCCTGACTCCAAATCCTTCACCCGCACCCCGGCGACCGCCCCGCCCTCCTTGACCAAGCCAGCGCACCGGCAGTAGTTGACCACCGTGGCGCCGAGGTTTTCCGCGGTCCGGGCGAGGTTCACGGCCAGCCGGGCATCGTCGAACTGGCCGTCATGGTAGATGACCCCGCCGGTGAGGTTGGCGGTCTCGATGGTCGGCAGGAGTTCGAGGGTCTCGCGGCGGCTCAGCATGCGGGAGGGACTCAGCCCGAGCCGGCCCGCAAGCTGGTCGTAAACCTTCATGCCGATGCCGTAAAACGGCCCCTCCCACCATTTGTAGTTGGGGATGACGAAGGCTTGGTCGTGCACGAGGTGGGGGGCGTTGCGGGCCAGCCGGCCCCGCTCCCGGAGCGCCTCCAGCACCAGGGAGATATTGCCCTGCCGCAGGTAACGCACCCCCCCGTGGACCAGCTTGGTGGATCGGCTGGACGTTCCTTTGGCGAAGTCGGCCTGCTCGATCAGGGCCACCCGGTGACCGCGGGAGGCGGCATCCACCGCCGCCCCCAACCCGGTCGCGCCTCCGCCGATGACGACGAAGTCCCACGGCTCCTCCGCGGCACGCAGGCGGTCCAGGGAGCGCGCCCGGTTCACCTCCCGGCCTTTCGCACCAGTTTCATTCCGGCCGCTCCCATCCCCCGGCCCGCTCGAGCGCCCGCCGCCAGCCCGCGCGCAGCGGCTCCATGGCTTCCTCCCCCCGGGCGGGTTCGAAGCGGGTATCCTCTTTCCAGATACGGCGGATCTCCTCCCGATCCTCCCAGAAGCCCACCGCCAGCCCGGCGAGAAAGGCGGCCCCGAGGGCGGTCGTCTCGGTAATGGTGGGCCGGACCACCGGAACGCCGAGCAAGTCGGCCTGAAACTGCAGGAGCGGCCGGCTGCGGCTGGCCCCGCCGTCCACCCGCAGCTCCTTGAGCGGCAGGCCGCTGTCTTTCTCCATGCAGGCGATGAGGTCGGCGCTTTGGAAGGCGATCGCCTCCAGCGCGGCCCGGCAGAAATGGGCGCGGTTGGTGCCGCGGGTGATGCCAAGCGCCGCGCCCCGGGCATAGGGGTCCCAGTGCGGCGCCCCGAGTCCGGCAAAGGCGGGCACGAGGTAGAAGCCGCCGCTGTCCTCGACCGTCTCCGCCAGCCGATCCACCTCCGGGGCGCTGCCGACGAGCCCGAGTTCATCCCGCAGCCACTGGATGACCGCGCCACCGATGAAGACGGAGCCTTCCAGCGCGTATTCGGTTTTTCCCTTCATCCGCCAAGCCACCGTGGTGAGGAGGTTGTTCTCCGAAGCAACCGCCTCCCCGCCGGTATGGAGGAGCAGGAAGCAGCCGGTGCCGTAAGTGTTTTTGGCCATCCCGGGCTCGAAACAGGTCTGCCCGAAAAGCGCCGCCTGCTGGTCGCCGGCGATCCCCGCGACCGGGGACCCGCCCGGATACAGCCGGCCGTCGACCTCCCCGTAGACCTCCGATGAGGAACGGATCTCCGGCAACATCGCCCGCGGGATCCCGAAAAGCTCGAGCAGCCCGTCATCCCAGTCGCCGGTCTCCAGGTTGAAAAGGAGGGTGCGGCTGGCATTGGTCGCATCCGTGGCGTGGATACGCCGGCCCGTCAGTTGCCAGAGCAGCCAGGTGTCGACGGTGCCGAAAAGCAGCCGGCCGTCTTCGGCCCGGCGCCGCGCACCGTCCACTTCATCCAGGATCCAGCGCACTTTCGTGCCGGAAAAATAGGGGTCCAGCCGAAGCCCCGTTTTGCGCGCCAGCTCCGGCTCGACGCCGTCCCGCCTGAGCCGCTCGCAGAAGGATGCGGTCCGCCGGTCCTGCCAGACGATCGCGGGGTACACCGGTTTGCCCGTCTCCCGGTCCCAGACGAGGGAGGTTTCGCGCTGGTTGGTCAGCCCGACGCCTGCGATCGCCTCGGAGGAAAGCCCGGCTTTGGAGAGGGCCTCCGCCGCGACCGCACTCTGGCTCGACCATAGGTCCATGGGATCGTGCTCCACCCAACCGGGCCGCGGGAAATGCTGGGCGAATTCCTTCTGGGCCGACGCCACCGCCCGGCCGGCGCGGTCGAAGACGATCGCCCGCGAACTGGTCGTGCCTTGGTCGAGGGCGAGGATGAAACGCTCGGATGCCATGCCCGATCAGCCTACCCGCATTCCCGCCGGAAACAAGCCGCGGTACGCTCCGCCCGGGAGTCGGGCCGCGACCACGAACGTTGCCACGACCATGCAAACGCCGTGGCACCGGAAAGCCGGCGTGGAAGCGCCATCCTGGCGCTTTCAATCGGCTGGCCTGCGCCGAGCTCAGTTGGGTCGACGCCACTTCCACCCTTGGGGTCGCCCTTGATCGCAGCGCAATTGAGAGACTTCCTGATCACATCCGGGAGTCAGGGCCAACCCGGAGTTCCGGCACCCCTGCCAGGGCTGCCTGTAACCAAAAATCACTGACACGGAAAAATGTGCGGCGCGCTCGGCGAGCACGCCCTACCCGGAGCCGCTGGCGGGCGACTGTCATGCTCCCTGTCGAAGACCCAATGCCAAGGAGGTTGGTCCGGTTCCCCCGCCCTGCGACTGCGGGGTTACTCGCTACTCTTGACTCCTCACTCTGCTCTCCCCGGCCTCCTCAGCGAAACCGCCGCCAGACCGTGGCGGTGAAGAGCACCAGCACCGCGTACAACTCCACCCGCCCCATGATCATGAGCACCGAGAGTTTCAATTTGGTCGCGTTGGAAAAGTGATCGTAATTCGCCGCCGGCCCCACTTCGGCGAGGCCGGGGCCGATGTTGAAGAGGCACGCCACCACCGCGGTGATCGCCCCGAGCGGGCTGAGATCCGGCTCCATGAAGGCAAGAAACGGGATGAAAAGCAGCGTCAGCGTGCCCAGCAGGGTCAGGTAAACAAGGGCGTCGTGGATTGACTGGGAGTCAAGGGTGCGGTTGTTCAGCCGCAGCGGTCGGGTGATCCGCGGCCGGAGCGCCTTTTCGATGCCGATCCAGGCGACCTTCAGCGCGAGGATGAAGCGGAAGACTTTCGTGCCGCCCGACGTCGACGCCGAACACCCGCCGACGATCATGAGCAGAAACAACAGTATCTGTGGAAAGGTCGACCACCCCCCGAAGTCACGGGTCGCAAATCCGGCCGTGGTCGCGATCGAGACAACTTGGAAAGCGGCCGCGCGGATGGGGTCGTGAATCCCGCTCTCCCACCCTTCCAACGATAGGTGGGCCGCGATGGCGGCCGTCGCCCCCACGAGCAGGAGGAGGTAAAACCGCACTTCGGTGTTCTTCCAAAGCGCGGCCGGATTTCCCCGGAAAACCAGGCCGAGCACGATGAAACTTGTCCCGCCCAAGATCATGAAAACGATCCCGACCCACTCCACGTAAGCACTTTCAAAGGCGGCGTAGCTCGCTCCGTAGGTGCTGAAGCCACCCGTCGCGACGGTGGTGAACATGTGGCAGACCGCATCATACCAGGAAAGACCGCCGAGCCGCAACGCCAGCAGGCAGGCCAGGGAGAGGCCACCGTAAATCGTGGCGAGATTGAGCACGGCCTGCTGAATCCGGCTTTCGCGGAAATCCACCGTGGGTGCGGTCGACTCGTTGGCGAAGAGCACCTTGGCACCCGCACCCAGGGATCCCAGCAGAGCCACGAAAAGCACCACCACCCCCAGCCCGCCAATCCACTGGCTGAGCGCCCGCCAGAAGAGGAGGCTGCGCGGCATGGCGTCGAAGGCCGACACCACCGATGCGCCGGTGGTGGTCATGCCCGAGGTGCTCTCGAAAATGCCCCCGGCCCAGCCGAGCTCGGGTGCCAGCAGCCAGTAGGGGATCGCCCCCAGCACACTCACGAAAAGCCAGCTCAGCCCCACGATGGCGAGCGCTTCCCGGCGGAAGATGCGCATCTCCGCCTTCCGCGTCAGCCAGAGCAGGAGGGCCGCCACCACCGCCGCACCGGCCGCACAGGCACCGAATACCTGCGCGGCGTTTCCCTCCAGTCCTTGGTGCCGCTGCATCGCCGCCACCAGCAGGCAGGCCAGCCACGCCAGGCAGAGGACGCCCGACACCATGCCCAGCAAACGCAGCACCAGTCGACCATTCATCGCGTCGTCAACGCCACCAGTTCGTCGAGCAACCCCGGCTTGACCAGCACCAGCAGCCAGTCGCCGGCCCGGATGGTGTCCTCCGCACCGGGTGTGCGGACTTCATAGCGGTGCTCCAGTCCCACCACGAGGCACTCCTTCGGCCACTTCACCTCGCGCAGCTTTTTGTTCACACAGGGGCTGTCCTTGCCGACGCGGATTTCGACGATCACCCCGCTGTCCTCCGGGAGCCGGACCAGCTCGGTGAAGGATTTCTTGCCCACGTAGCGGAGGACTTCCTGGGCGGTGGCGATGCGCGGGGAAACCGCCCGCTCGATCCCCAGCGTGCCGCCGAGTCGTTCGAGGATTTCGATGTAGTCGGGCCGGCTGATCGAAAGCAGGGTGTGCGGGGTGCCCAACTTGGAGGCCTGCAGGCAGGTCATGATGTTGTCCTCATCGTCCCGCGTGCAGGCGACAAAAAAGTCCGCCTGGCCGATCTGCTCCTCCTCCAGCAGCCGCAGGGAGGTGCCTTCCCCGTGGATGACATTGATTTTCGGATACGCGTCCGCCAAGCGCTCGCAGACAGCCCGGCTCTGCTCGATGATACGGAGATTGAAGCGGGTGTGGGACAGCAGCTGCACCAGGGAAACGCCGATTTCCCCCCCGCCGAGGATGACCACGTTCACGTTCTGTCTGCGCTCTGCGACGGGGTCGAAAAGCGGCAGGACTTCGTAGATCGCTTCCGGGGCGCCAAAGAGGGTCACGGTGTCGCCCACCTCGAGCACGGTGCCGGCATTGGCCACGATCGTCTCCGAGCCGCGCTGCACCAGGCCGACCCGCATCTTGCCGCTCAGCTTTAGCTCAGCCAGTGGGCGGCCGAGCACCTTGGCCCGCTTGTGGATGGAGATGGCCTGGACTTCGATCATGCCGCGCCCGAAGTCCTCCACCGCCACCCGCCCGGGATTGCGGATCGATTTGGCCATCTCCACCGCCGCCAGCCGCTCCGGGTTGAGCAGGTGGTCAATGCCGAAGTGCCGCTGGTAGTTGATCAGGGAGGCGTCCCTAAAGGTCTGGTCATGGATGCGGGCGAAGGTCTGGTTCGCCCCGAGGGCTTTCGCCAGCGAAGATGCGATCAGGTTGGTCTCGTCGTCGCTCGTCATGGCGAGAAAAAAGTCGCTCGATTCCACCCCCGCCCGCACCAGTGCATCGGCCGAGCTGCCGCTCTGGCGGAGGACGCGAATGTCCAGCTCCTGTTCCAGCTCCGAAGCCAGCTCGGCGTCCCGCTCCAGCACGGTGACATCCTGGTCGCGCTGGCTGAGCACCTCGGCAAGGTACTTTCCGACCTCCCCGGCCCCGACGATAATGACCTTCATCGGCGGCTCTTCATAAACCCGCCGGGCGTGATGTCGAGCCGGGGAATTTCCGCAGCGCGGATCGGTTGCCACCCGGCCAACGAAAAGGGCGGCACCCGCGGGTGCCGCCCTTTCGAACGAATCAAACGACAAACTAGAACAAGAACGAGATTAAACCCTAAAGCTCTCTTGCATGGGAGATAGATGCGGCCGGCGGGGTTTCGTTCAAAAAATCTTTGTGCAAGCGCCGTTCGGCCTCCGGGGCATTCCTCCACGGCCATTCCTGGTGGGCCCAGTCCGGAATGTCAGGCGTCGGCGCCCGTGCTCCTTTCCTCCGCGGCCGGCCAATTCGCGGATTGCCTTCCCCCCGGCGGGCACCATAAACCCTTCTCTCGCATCCGGCCCGGATGGCGGAATTGGCAGACGCGCCAGACTCAAAATCTGGTGACCGCGAGGTCGTGTGGGTTCGACCCCCACTCCGGGCACCATCCGACCGCCCTCAGTTGCGGTGGAGAAACTCCGGATCAAGCGGGCAATGGGCTTCCTCCCCCTCGTCATCCGTCAGGATGACGCCGCCATGCCCGGGCGCAATCGACCGCACCGGCCCGAAGCCGGGCGGCACCGGCGCCATCGCCATGATCAAGCGAACCTCCAGCGGATTCTTCGGATCCAGGTCGTGCACGGTGGGGATGCCGGCCCGGTTGAGGGCGTTTTCCGCGACCGACTCGGCGAGGCCGTCGTGGAAGTGGCCGATGACCTCTTCCAAGCCGAGCACGCCCCGGTGGCGGCCGTTCCAAGGCGGGTAATGGCGGCCTCCATGAGAGTGCCAGAGCACGGTCGCGGGCAGGATGCGGGGATCCTTGAGGGCAAACCAAACGTAGTCTGCCTTTGGATACACCACAGCCGTCCAGGCGAATCTGCCTTCCGGCCGGGTCGCCACCAGGACGAGATCCTCGAATCCTTCCCGGGCCGGATAAGCGCCGAGATCGGCGGTGCCGCCGGTGGCCAGCGGCACTTTGTCGAGCCTCTTGAAGGTCGCCCCGGGTTTCAGGCAGGAGTAGCCGCCGAGGGCGGGGTCCTCAAACTGCCCGGGATAGACTTGGCCGTGGCGAATCGCGCTGGTCGACACGAGCCCGGGGCCGCTGAGGCGGTTGAAGGCCAGCATCGCGTGGTGGCCAAAATTCATCGGACCGGAAATTCCGCTCAGCCGGTGCCGGCAATACACGGCCGTCTGGGTGCGGCGGAGTTCGATCTGCTTATCGACCGTGCCGGGGCGCGCCCGCAGCCGCAGCCGGGCCCGGAAAGTCACCGTCTCGCCGGATTCCTCAAGAGCGGCGCCGGTCCAGACGCGGTTGGCGGTCTCCCCGTGAGGAGGATGGCGCTCGCCCTGCCAAGGCCGCTCGTTGCCGCCAAAGGGCAGGCAGAAGAAATCCCCGCGCAAGACCCGGAGCATTTCCGGCATCTTGACCGGGGGTTTTTCCGCCGTCCAAGGGGCGAGCGCAAAGGGCTGCACCTTTCGCCGGCCGATTTTAAAGGAGACGGGGCCGAGGTGACCGCCGGTCCGGGTGACGGCGGCTTCCACTTTGTCGTTTCCAAAAGTCCAGGAGGGTTCGTCGGC
This sequence comes from Puniceicoccaceae bacterium, assembly GCA_007695295.1. Lineage (GTDB taxonomy): Bacteria > Verrucomicrobiota > Verrucomicrobiia > Opitutales > Opitutaceae > REEB01. The sequence goes on along the minus strand of REEB01000121.1, from coordinate 14,732 downwards.
TATTTCTTTTTCTAACATGATCAAGCAAAGGGCTTTCGCCCTTAGCTTAACCTGCCGCCGATCCCTTCGGGGGTCAACGGCGTTTGGCCTGCTTCGGCCGAGACGCGGCTCGGACCGTCTTGGTTTGCTTCTCCGGCAGACCGGGAATCGGGAGTTGTTCCACGATCTCCAGGCCGTAGCCATCCAGGCCGACCACCCGGCGCGGGGTCGTCGAAAGGAGGCGGATCCTGCGCAAACCAAGCGCCACCAGGATCTGGGCGCCGATGCCGTATTCACGGAAGCCCATCGGATGGTGGTCGCCGGGAGTCGGCTGGGGCGCGCCGCGGCCGGCCGCGGGAGCTTCCATCGATGACCGCTGCATGTAGAGAACAACCCCGCGGCCGGAGGTAGCGACCGCTTTCAACGCCCCTTCGAGGGCGAGGTGGCGGCTGGAATCCAGCGGGCGAAACAAATCGGCGAGAAGGTCGCCGCCGTGCACGCGCACCAGCGTCGGCTCCGGCCCGAGTTCACCCAGGCTGAAGGCAAAATGCCGGCGCCCGTCGATGGTGTTGCGGAAATAGTGGAGGGTGAATCGGCCGTACTCCGAAGCAAAGGGCCGTTCGCCGGTCTTCTCCACGAGGCATTCCCGCTGGTGACGGTACTCGATGAGGGCGGCGATCGAGATGAGCGGGGTCTTCAGGCGGCGCTTGAGCCGCCGCAGCTCGGGCAGCCGGGCCATGGTGCCGTCGTCGTTGAGGATCTCGCAAATGACCGCGCTCGGGTGCAGGCCCGCCAGTGAGGCCAGGTCCACCGCCGCCTCGGTATGACCAGCCCGCTCGAGCACCCCGCCGGGGCGGGCCTTGAGCGGAAAAATGTGGCCGGGCTGGACGAGCTGCTCCGGCCGCGTCTCCGGGTCGGCCAGCAGACGAACCGTCCGGCAGCGGTCGTAGGCGCTGATGCCGGTGGTGATCCCCTCGGCCGCATCGACGGAGACGGAAAAGTCCGTGCCCTGGGCTTCGCGGTTTTCCGGGACCATCGGGCCGATCCCCAGCTTGTGCAGGTGATAGCCAGTGGTGGGCACGCAAATCAGGCCGCGCGCCTCCCGGATCATCAGGTTGATGGTTTCCGGGGTGGCCTTGCCCGCGGCCATCACGAGGTCGCCTTCGTTTTCGCGGCCTTCGTCATCGGTCACGATCACGGGCTTGCCGGCGGCGATGGCCTCGATCGCCGCCTCCACGGGATCGAAGCCGGGGGTCCGGCTGGATGGTTTCTTCGGCATTAAACCCGCCGGCACGCGGACGCGCCGGATTCGTTCAAAGGTTGGCCTTGATGGCGTCCAGAACCGTCATGGAAAGACTCTGGTCGCCAAAGGTTCCGACCCGAATCTTCGCCTCGGTGAGCTGGTCCGCCTTGCGCTCAAGGGTGACCACGATCCGCTGGTCGCGCGCCGTCCGCATGGTGTAAACCGCGGCCGTGGCGTCCTTTTTCTCGCTGATGAGGGAAAACTCGAGCTGGTCAACAGCGCGTGCGGTGGCCCGGGCGGCCCGGTCCAGCGGCGCATCCAAATCCGCCTGCAGCTCGCCGCGGATGTAGGCCACCGTGCCGGCCCCGGCCCCGGCCGCCACCACCACGCAGCCGGATAACAGCAGCAGGGGCGCCAGCAGGGCGGCCAGCAGCGGGATGACCTTGCGGGAGGCAGAACGGGCCTGGGATTTCATGCCCGTCATCCATCCCGCAAGCCCGCGGCCGGTCAATGCAAATCCATCCTGCTCCGCGCCGGCGCCAGCCTACCGGCGGCCGACCGCCCCGCCCCGATGCTTGCACCGGGAGGAACCCTCCGCTACCACCTGCTTTCTCCAACACCGCCTCGCCTTCACTTCGCCTGCACCCACCATGAGACTGCTCATCGACCACCAAACCCGCTACTTCTACGAAGACGAGGTGTCCCTCGGCCCCCACAACTTCCTCCTCCGGCCCCGGGAAAACGCCATGGTCTCGGTCCGGCATTTCCGGCTCTCGATCGAGCCGGAAGCCAAGGTCAACTGGCTGCGCGACCACAATGAAAACGGGCTCCTGCGCGCCTTCTTTCGCGACCCCACCCGCACCCTCTCAGTCAGGGTCGAGATGGAGGTCGAAACCCTCGAAAGCAATCCCTTCGACTTCATCCTCGACAGCGAGGCCTTCAACTACCCGTTCACCTACAACGCCCGCGAGGCCAGCGCCCTTCAGCCTTATATCGACCCCACCGCCGCCCGCGGCCCCGCCGCCGACTGGGTCCGCGAAATTTTGCCCGCCCTCCCCGAGGAAACCCTCACCCTGCTTCTGGAGCTCAACTCCCGGGTGAAGGAAAATCTCAGGTACATGACCCGCGGCGACGCCGGCATCCAGCCCATCGAAGAAACCCTCCGGCTGCGCTCCGGCTCCTGCCGCGACATCGCTTTTCTCATGATGCACGCCGTCCGCGCCCTCGGCTTCGCCGCCCGTTTCGCCAGCGGCTACCTCTACGAGCCCGGCACCCAGGAAAAGGACCAGGAATCCGGCTCCCTCCACGCCTGGACCGAAATCTTCCTGCCCGGCGCCGGCTGGAAGGGCTTCGACCCCACCAACGGCATCCTCTGCGACGACCACTTCATCCCCCTCGCCGTCGGCCGCCAGCCCGACAACCTCAACCCGGTCTCCGGCCTCTACTACGGCCAACGCAAAATCCCCTCCACCTTCCAGAGCCGGGTCCGGTTTCAGCGCCTCGATCCCGTTCCATGATCGACACCCGGGTCATCCGCCTCGGCCGCTACGCCGCCCACTCGCGCATCGACTGGATCAACCCGCTCTGCCTGCTCGCGCTCGGCATCGTCGGCGTCTTTTTCATCTACAGCGCCCAAGTCTACACCGGCCGCACCCAGTACCTCAACCAGATCGTCTGGCTGCTCCTCGGCGCAGGGGTCTACGTGACCGTCGCCAGTTTTGATTACAAGCTCCTCCTCAAATACTCCCACTGGATTTTTCTGGCCGCCATCCTCCTGCTGCTCCTCATCTGGTCGCCCCTCGGCACCGAACGGGGCGGAGCCAAGCGCTGGCTCGACCTGCGCTTTTTCCTCTTCCAGCCCTCCGAGGCGGCCAAAATCGGCGTCCTCGTCATCTGCGCCAGCATTTTGGCCCGCTCCGAGATCGGCACCATCAAGGATTCCCTCGAAGTTCTTGGTAAATTGGCGCTTGCGGTGTTGATTCCGATGTTTTTGGTTTTGAGCCAGCCTGATCTCGGGTCGGCTATGGTTCTCCCCCCGATGGTCTTTGCCATGTTGTACACGTCCAACCTTTCCACGCGTTTTTTCGCCGCGGCCCTCGCCCTGTTTCTCCTCTTGGTCGCCATCGTCTCGCTGGACGTTTTCAACTACCACCGCTTTCTGGTCAAAAACGACCTCCAACCCATCGTGGACCGGGGCATCTACGAACGCCAGTCCTGGGTGCCCCTGCGCGACTACCAGCGCGACCGCATCCTCTCTTTCGCCGCCCCCGGCAGCATCGATCCCACCGGGATCAGCTGGAATCTCAATCAGTCGTTGATCTCCGTCGGCTCCGGCGGTCTCACCGGCAAGGGCTGGACCCAGGGCACTCAAGCCCAGCTCGGCTACCTCCCCCGCGGGGTGGCCCACAACGATTTCATTTTCTCCGTCCTCGCGGAGGAAAAAGGTTTCTTGGGAAGCATGACGGTGATCGGCCTCTTCGGCCTGGTGCTGTTCAATGGCCTCCGTATCGCCGCTTCGGCCAGGGATCGCTTCGGCACCTTGCTCGCACTGGGCGTTACGGTTATTTTCGCAGTCCACATCTTTGTGAACATCGCCATGACCATCGGCCTGATTCCAATCACCGGCCTTCCGCTTCCCTTCCTCAGTTATGGGGGCTCCTTCCTGCTGAGCTGCTGCGTCCTGCAGGGGATGGTCCAGAGCGTCTATCGATTTCGCAAAGATTTCTGATGCAACCGCCCGTCACCGACCTCCCCTCAGCCCCAGCTCATCCGGCCGCAACCCACCCGGCCCGCAGACGGAGCCCCGGCAACATCCGGCATCCGCACCATGAGCGACCACGAACACACCACCCACCTGCAAGACCCTTCCAAACGCCATGAGGAAGAACTTAAAAACCCCCCGGTTGAAGTTACTCCCGAAGGCGTCTCCCCCGAGCACCTCCGCCGCGAGGCCAAGGAACGCGCCCGCAAGCGACCGCTGATCCAGAAAATCATCGATTCCTTCCGGAAGGAAAAAAAAACCTTCCGCGAGCTCATCATCAACTCCGAGCCGCTCGAAACGCGGGTCGCACTCCTCGTCGACGGCATTCTCGACAAGTTCGACATCGAGCGCGGCCGCGGCAAGGAGCGCATCGTCGGCGGCATCTACAAGGGGCGGATCAAAAATCTCGACCCCGGCCTCAAGGCCGCCTTCGTCGACATCGGCCTGCCCAAAAACGCCTTCCTCCACTATTGGGACATCCTCCCCTCCGCGGTCGACTCCTCCGTCGAGGTCGTCCGCATCAACAAATCCTCCAAGGCCCGCAAGCGCGACAAGGTCACCCTCAAGGACATCCCCACCCTCTACCCCGTCGGCACCGAGATCGTCGTCCAGGTCACCAAGGGCCCCATCGGCACCAAGGGCCCCCGCACCACCACCAATCTCGCCCTCCCCGGCCGCTTCATCGTCCTCATGCCCTACACCGACCAGTGCGGCATCTCCCGCAAGATCGAGGACAACAAGGAGCGCGCCCGCCTCAAGAAAATCATCCAGTCCCTCACCATCCCCGAGGGCATGGGCATCATCGTGCGTACCGCCGGCGAGGGCAAAAAAGCCCGCTACTTCGTGCGCGACCTCCACATCCTGCTCAAAAAATGGGCCGAGATCGCCAACCGGATCGAGTCCGACCGCAGCCCCTGCCAGCTCTACTCCGAGCCCGACCTCACCGAGCGCACCATCCGCGACTTCCTCACCGAGGACATCGATCGCGTCCTCATCGATGACGCCGACGCCCACACCCGCACCCAGGACCTCGTCGCCCAGATCTCCACCCGCTCCCGCTCCAAGATCTCCCTCTACACCGACAGCATCCCCATCTTCGAGCGCTTCAACATCGAGCGGCAGATCGAGCTCACCTTCCAGCGCCAGGTGCCGCTGCCCTCCGGCGGCCAGATCGTCATCGAGGAAACCGAGGCCCTCATCGCCATCGACGTCAACACCGGCTCCCACAAGGCCCGCAACGGCGACGAAAAGGACACCATCTACCAGGTCAACCTCGAGGCCGCCGCCGAGGTCGCCCGCCAGATCCGCCTCCGCAACATCGGCGGCCTCATCATCATCGATTTCATCGATATGAAGCAGCGCCGCCACCGCAATGCCATCCACCAGCGCATGAAGGAAGCGATGGCCGGCGACAAGGCCAAGACCCACATCCTGCCCATCTCCCCGCTCGGCATCATGCAGATGACCCGCCAGCGCCAGCAGGAAAGCGTCTCCTCCGGCCTCTACACCGACTGCCCCTACTGCCGGGGCCGCGGCATCGTCAAATCCCCCACCACCGTCAGCGTCGAACTCCAGCGCCGCCTCGCCAGCGTGGTCCGCCGCCTGCGCGCGCGCGATCCGGAGCGCGAATTCGCGCTCCGCATCCTCGTCAACCCCGCCATCATCGAGCGCCTCCGCACCGAGGACGCCGACCTGCTCGTGAGCCTGGAAAAGGACTACCACGTCACCCTCACCTTCCGCGCCGACCCCAACTTCCACCTCGAGAACTACAAGATCCTCGACGCCCGCACCGGCGAGGATCTGCGCTGAACTCCCGCCAGCCCCGCGGCCCCCCCCGCCCCCCGCGGGGGTCGCCGCCGGCAGCCGTCGCTCAGGCGAGACCTAACGCCACCATCCGTTCACGGCCACAACCGGTGAGGCGCTCCGGCGTGGTGGCTGACTTGGCGTGAGCCGCGTCAGCCCTCCACGTCTCGCTCATAAACCTCACTCAACTTTGCATCAGCCGCCAATCCCGCTAGCTTCTCTCAACATGTCATTCCGTTCCGTCTTTCTCGGGCTGGCCGCCCTCCTCGTCAGCATCAGCGCCGCCTCGGCGCAATCCCAGGTCCGCGCCAGCCTCGTGGCCGCCGAATTGTCCATCCAGCCCGGCCAACCAGTCCAAGTTGCCCTACGTCTCGACCACGACCCGCACTGGCACACCTATTGGATCGAGGCCGGCACCGGCTACCCCACTTCCATCACCTGGACCCTGCCCGAGGGCTGGACGGCAAGCGATATCCTTTGGCCCACGCCCTCTGTGGTGCGCGACACGAACGGCGCCATCACCGGAAACGGCTATGAGAAGGTCGCCTACCTGCCCGTCATTCTCACCCCTCCCGCGGATCTCGCGCCGGGCGCCAGCGTCACCCTGCGCGCCTACGCCGAGTGGCTTATGTGTAAAGAGGTCTGCATCCCCGGTGAGGCCAATCTATCGCTCACCTTGCCGGTGCGCGCCGAAGCTCCCACGACGGATCCGCGCCACGATGCCGACGTCAATCGCGCCTTTGCCCAATTGCCCCGCGAACTACCGCACCTCTCCGCTGAGGCCGCCCGCGACGGTGACACCATCGTTCTGCACATCGCGGGCGCCGACGGCTCCTCCATCCACCTCCCCAACGAGCTGTGGTTTTTCGCCTCCGATGCACTGGTGCAATTTGACCGTCCGCAGAGCGAGCGCAGCCGTGATGGCACCTCCGTAACCTTGGCCTTGCCAGTGGCTGAAGCCTACTTCGGCGACGGCGAACGCCTTGTCGGTGTCCTGCGCACCGCGGGTTCTTGGACGACCGAGGGCGAGCCTCTGCCCGGCTTGGCCATCGATGTACCACTCGGCAGCAGCCGGCGGTGACTGGCTTGGATTTAGGGCCCTCAACTTCAACCGCCCGGCATGGTACTGGATGCCATCGCGGGTAGTTGATGTTAATTAGCACTGCGCCTGACTCAGCTTGAAACGTAGCGCTCATCGCCCTCCACCAGCGCAGAGGGGGCGGTGAAACGGCTAATGCGCGTGGCCCTGAAGTCACGCTTCAGTGCTTGTCCAGCAGGCCCACAATCACTTCGCGCAAACGGTCCATCTTATCCTCACTGTAGCCGGTATCCAGCGTCCGGATTATGCCCTGCTGATCGATCACCATGAACTGCGGGATGCCCGTGACGCCATAGGCTCGGAGGGATTCACGCTCGGTGTAAACCATGGGCCAGGTCACGCCCTGCTGCTCAAGCATCGCGGGCATGAGGGCAAACTCGGTCTCCCGCGGCAGGTCGCGGGTGCGCTGACCTTGGGAGCCGAAGAATCCATAATAGGTTGTAACGGCGACAATGACAAAATCCCGGTCGGCCAGTTCGGCCTCCAAAGCGAGCAGCCCGGGGATCGCCTTGTGACAGGCGTGGCACCAGTGGGCGGTAAACTCCAGCAAGACGACCTTGCCACGCAGGTCCTCCCAACCGGTGAACTCGCCATGCACACGATCCACGATCAGGTCGGGGGCGGGTTGATCGAGAAGCAGGTAACGTTGCCGGTCGCCCTGCAGGCCATCCCGGCGGAAGATGTCGGCGTCGAGCGTCTCCAAGGCATGATCAAGCACCGCGACGGCCTCGGCACGCCGATCAATAGCGGCCAGGTAGAAGGCCTCGGTGGCCGCGAGTTGCCGGAGCGCCCAGCCATGGCTCTTACGCACCTCATCATTCTCAAATGGTCCCTCCGGCATCGCCTCCCGAATCCGGGCAATGATGGCCAGACAGGCCTCGGGCCCGCGGGCGTTCATCACGGAATGGTGAAAGGAACCTCCAAAATGGGAGCCGAGCGTGGCGGCGCGGCCCGCCGGGATGGGCATGCGCATGAGTTCCCGGTAGAGCGTTTCGCCGTCGCGCAGCCGGGCCGAGGCCAGGAGAAAATCCAGCCGGGTGGAGAACTCCACGCCGGCGGGGTCCGCCGCGAGACGCCGCCCGAGCAGCTCCCGGGCCGCGGCGTGATCGCCCGCCAAGGTATAGAGCGCCGCCCAATCGGCCGCTTCGGTCAGCGGTAGCTCCGCCGGATTGAGCCCGGCCAGGTAGTCGGACGCTTGCGCCGCGATGGTGGCATCGATGTCGGCATAGGCCGCGATGGGATTGGCCTGCCGTTGGGTGTCGCGCGCCTCGCGCAGCTCGGCCAGCAATGCGGCTGGGTCGGGGCGGGCGATGGCGCAGAGGGTGGTGGCGAACGCCAGCACGATGCCAACGAAGCGTCTCATTCCAGCAACCTCCGCACCTCGGTGGCGAGTTGGGGGCCACGCACGTTGACGGCGGCAAGCATGCCGTCGCGATCAATCAGGAAGGTGGCTGGCACGGACGAGATGTTGAAACGACCACGGGCGATTTCATTCTGCCAGAAACGACCGTCATAATGCTGCGGCCAGGGCAGTTCCCACTGGGCCACAAAGTCGTTCAGTTTCTTTTTCGCCGCGGCGTGTTTGGCCTCCAATTGTTCGGGTGTATCGTCGGGCCGGATACCGGCATTCTCCAAGGTGATGCCGATGACCTCGAAGCCCTGGTCGTGGTAATCGGCGTAGACCTGTTTGATCGTCGGCAGTTCGGCGATGCACGGCTGGCACCAGGTGGCCCAAACATCAATGAGCACGACTTTGCCGCGCAGTTGCGCAAGATCGACCTCGCGGCCGTCCACGGCGGTAAAGGCCAGCTCCATGGGTCCGGCCGACTCGCGCTCCACCACCTCCAGCCGCCGGGCGATCATGTCGTTGTCCCGCACCACGGGGTTTTGGGTCAGGGCGCGCCATTCGGCGAGGGTGACATCGGCCGGGTGCGCCCGCTCAAACATGCCCATATAGCGCGACACTACGCCCGCTATGGCCGGGACTTCGAGGTACTTGGCGAGATGCAAGTCCAGCCGATTGCGCAGGCTCGCCCACGCCACCTGCTCCTCGTTCTCGAGTTTGTGGAAGAGCCCGCCGATGTCGTCGAAAATGGGCTGGGCTTCCAAGCGTTCCTGCACGGCGCGAGGCAGGGAGGCGAACGTCTCCAACATCGTCGCGCGGATCGCCGCTTGCTTCTCGCGCCATGCCGCCGCCGCCTCCTCGTCGCGGATCGCTTGGCCCGCCTCCGTCCATCCACCGATGTGCCGCGGGTTGTGACGCAGCAAGGTCAAAGCCGCATGCCAACGCCGCGGGTCGTGCGGATACTCCTTGTAGAAGAAGAGGTTGGCTTCGCGGATGCGTTCCTCGCGTTGGTTGATAACCTCAAGTCGTTCGCGCGGGGATTTTCCGCTTAGGTCTCCCACCCCGGCCGCGGTGGCGGCCAGCGCGGCCTCCCACGCCGCATCGGCGGCGGGGTTGGACCAAGCCGGCCCGGCCAAGAGCAGAGCGAGCCCCAGCAAAGCCAGGAGATACGGCAATTTTGGCAGCGGCGACATGGAAACCGGATCACCGCCCACCAAAGGATTTGATGAAGGTGATGACATAGCGTGGTCCGAGTGCATCCACCACCGAGCTGTCGGGCAGGCCGGCGGAATTCATCGGCGGGGTGGCGTCAAATACGTTGTAGATGGTGACGCTCAGGCGAGAGTCCGCGAGGGCGCGGCCCCACCAGCTCGATGCATCGGTCTGTGCCCAGTTTGATTGGGAAAAGTCGTAGGAAACCCGAGCATCCCAGCGAATGGCCGAAGGCGTAAGGCGTTCATTGACCGAGCGCTTGAATTTGTCGCGGTAGGAGAACAACGCGCCCACTTCCCAGCCGGAGTCCAGCCAGAACACCGAACCGCTGATACGCATGGGCAGAAACTCTTTCACGGCAAACACGGCATTGGTTACAGGAGCACCGGGCCGCGGGCGACTCTCGTTGCGGGTGGCCTGGCTGACGTTGCCATTAAGCACGAACTCGCCGATGGGTGTCGGCCGAAAATACTTAACTCCTGCGTCCCACCCCGAGATGCGGTTGACGCCGATGTTTACCGGGCGGTTGTCGTAGCTGATAATCGGCCCTGGCCAACCGGGTTCATCGCCCGGGAGGTTGGGGCCTCGGGTGAAGAGTTCGGGAAAGATCTCCAAGCGATCGGCGAACGCCATGGCGGAGATGCGGTTAACGTAAGTGTGGTCGTAGTAATCATACGAAAACGACAGGCCGTCGAACCACCGGTGGGGCACCTCCAGCACGAGGCCAAAGGTTTTGCTCTCGGTCTCCTCGGGCAACAAATTGGGGTTGCCACCGAAAATGGACGGCATGGGCCGAGGCTCGAAGATCGGCTCACCGCCACGGTAGATGTCCAAAGGCGGATTCACGAGGCTGAAGAAGGTGTTGACCGTCCGCTGCGGTGCCGTGAGCTGACTGAGCGTCGGAACCTTGTAACCTTCACCATAGGAGGCACGGGCCAGCAACCACGAGACCGGCCGGTAGCCTGCGCTGAAGCGCGGGGTGGTGGCGTCGGGGAACTCCTCATAGCCATCGTGGCGAACGGCCGCACTGACTTCCAGGCGATGCACCAAGGGGATGTCTTGCAGCTCGCTCACCAAGGGCACGCGCAATTCAGCAAAGACACCGGTCACATCACGGCTTCCCGGCCGGGCACTGAAGAGGTCGGCATCGGTGACCAGCGGGAATTTGGCCTTCTCCTGCCGGAACTCGGCGCCCACCGCCATCCGCACATCACCCGCCCACATGCGGAAGAGCGGGCCGTCCGCCTTGACCTCATAGATCCAAGCGGTGCTTTCCTCCAAGGAGAGGGTTGGATTGCCCAAGGACTCCAACAGTCCGGTCGGATTGGGATTGAAGCCCCCCACGGCGTCGTAGAAGAGGTTCGGGCGCTGGGCGGGATCCGGATTCGCCAGAGCCTCGTTGAAGTTGGCCGCATTGATGGCAAATCCATAGGGATCGGTGTATTGGGGCCGACTGAACGAATAACCCGCCGAACCTTCATACCGCCAGTCACTCAGCAACTCACCGCGCAGGCCGACAACGAAGCTGCGCGAGGTGTTTTCGGAAACCCGTACGCTGGGCTCGAGGTCCACCAAGTAGCGGCGCAAAGTCACCGGCACGCCAAAGACATTACCCGGAGCATTGGCAGGCACGGAAAGGTTGCTCACCGCCAGCGGAGAGCCCGTGGTCAAGGTGCGGTTGTTGGCCAGCCGAGCCTCGAGGAATGCGCTCAGACCGATGCGAAACTCATACTCGAAATTGGCCAGCGCGGACTTCCGCTCGATCGCGGAATTGTAGGCGGCCCAGATGGCCAAATCAGTGCCCGGTGGCGGCGGGGGCGAACCGGCGCCCACGAAGTCCTCGACGGTCATGTTGGTGCCGGTGGATCCGCTCGGGATCGTCAGCAAGGTGCCGGCCGGCAACCCGGCCGCGTTGCCCGCCCCAAGGTTGATGGTGCCATTGGCACTGGGGATTTGAAAGGCTGTATTGTCGTTGCCCGCACCCCACTCGCGGCGATCCTGGGTGCGAAGAAAATCCCGGTCGCGCCACATGAGGTTTCCGCTTTCCTGGTAGGAGAGCGTGACCATGCCCGACAATTTCCCTTCAGCGAAACCATGGGTTAAACTTACGCTCTTTACGTTTACGTCGGTCTTAAAGGTGTTTTCGTAACTCAATCGAAGATCGGTGCTGCGGTAGCCGCGTTTGAGGATGACGTTGATCACGCCGCCGACTGCATCGGCCCCGTAAATGGCGCTGGCACCTTCGAGCAGCACCTCGATCCGCTCGACCGCGGAAAGGGGAATCCCGCCTAAATCATAGGCATCTTGGCCCGACTGTTGTCCGGTGCGGGGCGCCCGGCGGCCATTGATCAGCAGAAGCGTGCCACCGACCGGAGAACCGCGCAGGGTGGCGGTGACCCGGGTCGAGGTGGCATCGCCGGTGGAAGCACCAAAGGCAAAAGGTGATTGTTGAAACTGGCCCTCGGTGTAGGAGTTCACTTGGGGAATGTATCGGAAAACCTCGCCAAGACTGGTCGCACCGGTCCGCTCAATATCCGTGGCCGTAAGCGTGAGCACGGGTTGCATCACGGCCTCGCCCAGCAAACCGCGGATGCGCGAGCCCGTGATTCTGACTTCATCCAATACGACCGACCCGCCCTCACTGCGGGGCGTCGTGCCGCGCTCCGGACGCTGGCGCGTCGCAGGCTCCTCTCTTGCGCCGTTCGGACCGGAGTCCCTGGCCACGACCAAGGCCCCGGTCGCCGCATCCTGCACCACGGAGAGGGTGGTCTCGGCAAGCATCGCCTCCAAGGCCTCACGCGGCGTGTATTCGCCCCGCACCGGGTTGGTGCGCACCCCGCGTACCCGCTCAACGGGGTAAACGATCTGCTCGCCCGATTGCTCGGTGAATCCCCTCAGTGCCTCGACGGCATCGGCGGCGGGAAGGTTGAAACTGCGCTTGGGAGCCTCGGCGGCCAAGACCGGCAGGCAAAGGGTGAAGCAGGTAAAAGCGAGCGCCCAGGCGCCGCGCAGAGGCCGGGTCCAAACCCCGGACAAGTGTCGTGGTGTTGTGGTCATAGTCGTATCCCACAAACGGGCGACCAGCGCCGTTCCGTTACCCCAAACTCTCTATATTTTCCGCCCTACCCAACCGGCGGCAGCGCGGATCAACGCGAGCGCCGCAAGATCAACTCGTCACCATTCGGGATGGCCGTGACGCCGAAACCCGCGTCCAAGAGGCGCACGAAGCCATCGACGTTGTCGGCGCGAAAGTTGCCGGCCACAAGAATGGCGGCGGTCTCGGGATCGTTGACCACCAGCTTGCGACGATTGTAGCGGTTGAAGGTTTTCACCACCTCCTCAAGGGTCATGTCGACAAACTCGAGGCGCAGTCCCTTCCACGACAGGGCGCGGTCCACCTCGGCCGGGGTCACCTCATGCACAACGGGCGACGTGATCGGGCCGGCATGGAGCGGCACCACGGCGCGTTGCCGGGGATTGAGCACCACCGAAGGCAAGGCCTCTGCTGTACTTGTACCGGGGCGGTCCACCTGCACCCGCCCTTCCGTCACCAGAACGGCGACCTCATGGGCGGCGAGCAAGACATCGAAGGCCGTGCCCAGCGCGGCGACCGTGACATCGCCAGCCTCGACCACGAAGGGTCGGATGGGGTCGCGCGCCACGACAAAAAACGCCTCCCCGCTCACCAAGCGCACCCGACGCTCGTTCGCGGTAAATGCCTCCTCCACCCGTGCCCCTTGGTTGAGCTCGACGAGTGAGCCGTCGGCCAAGGTGAGTTTTTCCGGTCCAGGGTGGATGATCGCCTCGCGCGGGGAGGCGAGCGGGTCCACCCCCGCAGGCAAGGCCAGCAGGATCCAGGCCGCAGCCACGGCAAGCAGTGCACCGAATCCAATCAAGGCCTTTCTCTTGCGATGCGGAGCCAGCAAGTCGGGGTTGGGAAAGGCGCTGTGGGCGGGGCGCCATTGTTCGAGTTGGTTGAGCAGCCCCCACACTCGCTCCAGGCGCACGATCTCGCGGCCATGATCAGGGGACTTCTGAAGCCACTCCAAGTAGGCATCCTGTTCGGCGGGTGTGAGCCCGCGATCGCGCTTGGCCAGCCAGCGCGAGGCGGCCGTGTCGAGTTTATCGGAAGGAGGAGAGGGGAAATTGTGCATGGGGCAAGACTCAAGGCAGACCGTGTTTGGCGAGATACACGGCGCAACGCCGCATGCCATTGGCCACCTGGACCTCGACGGTGTGCTCGGCAATGCCGAGGTGGACGGCGATCTCTTTTTGCGGCATACCGTAGATTTTCCGCAAAGTGAGGACTTGGCGGCAGCGTTCGGGCAAAGACTGGATGGCTTGCGTCAAAAGTTCGAGTTCCTGATTGATTGCTGCGGTGTCAGCCGCAGTCGGACCATCTTCATAAACGAGCATCTCGCCCATTTCCGCTATCGGCTCAAAAATGGCGATTTGGCGACGGCGCAATTCATCGAGGGCCAGGTTGCGCGCGGTCGTGAAGAGCAGAGCCCGCGGCGCGGCAATCTGGCCTCGGGCCTCGCGCACCCGCCAGACCCGGGCGAGGGACTCTTGGGTGAGGTTTTCCGGGTCAGTGAGCGCAGGGTACCGCCGCCGCAGCCATGCCTGGAGATCGGCGGCGTGCGCTTGGACCTCTTCGGAGAACCAAGCGTCGGAATCCGGTTTTGACGGTTTCATCGGCCGGCAAATGGACTAGTCAAGGCTGACATGCGCCATGTAGCCATGAAAGCGATCAGCGGGAAGTGTCGAGCCGTTTTTCGGCGACGACCGTCATGCGGCAAAAGGGATGGATTGTTCAAACGGAAACCAAAGCATTGTTCGTTCCAAAAGCTTGCCCGGGCGTTGCGCGATGAGCCGGGAGCGGCAGGACCGTCCCCCCTTTGCGGGGATGGCAATGACCGGGTTCATCACCGTGGGCTCCGACTGGCCCAGTTGCGCGGCGATCTCCCGGTTGATGAAACCTTCATGCACTTCCACGATCCCCTCTGCTGGCGAAAGGCCCTATTCAATCACCATATCCCATCGGGCGGTGTTGGATTCCGGTCGCCGAAACACTCCTCTGGCAATCTCAAGCCAAGGATCCTGGACGGCCGTTCGTTGATCATGTCCTGGGTGGCGGTCATTTCTGACATGCAACCGTCGACAAATTCCTCTCTTTCTGGCTCCCGGAGCCCCACCGTGACTCAATGCCGGCGGATGCGGGGCCCATCCGGTCGCTCTCGCGGAGGTCAAAGCAGGCAGCCGCCGTTGAGCGACATAATCGATCCGACCC
>REEB01000180.1 GCA_007695295.1 Puniceicoccaceae bacterium | reverse complement strand
CCCGCAACCGCGGCGAGGGCGACACCGGAGCCGGCGGCATCATCGCTTTCAGCGAAGCCAAGCTGCTGGCCTTCCCGGTGCGCTCCGCCCGCGGCTCCTACGCCCTGGCCACCTGCCCCCTCGCCATGAACCGTTACCGCCGCGACGCCCGCGCCGACTTGCCCGCCCCTCCCGAGGTGGAAAACAACACGTGCCTGCCCGGAAGTTCATTGGTTATCGATGACAAAGCCGTCGTGCTCGAAGAATACCGCTTCGAGAAAAAGGATGCCTTCCCCGAAGCCTGGGCTGCCCACTTGTCCGGCCTCCTCGATGACGCCGTCCTCAAGGGAGCCCTCCATCGCTTCGTCGTGCTTTCAGACAGCGATTTCGCCCACTTCGCCATCAACGCCACCCAGGTCAGCCAGCACGTCCGCATCCACGATGAAACCGGCACCGCCGATCCGGGCGGCCTATTCAACGAGGAGACGGTTCCTTCCGAGGCATTGTTCTACGCCACCATGCTTGAAATCCCCCGCCGGTCCGGCGAGGAGGTCGACGCCCTGCTGACCGACGGCCGGGCGGTGCTCTCCGAGGAGCAGCTCATCCAGTTCGGCGGCAACGGAACCACGGGCCTCGGCTACTGCACCGCCCGCCTCCATTCCTCCACCAACTCCTGAACCACCGCGCCACCCATGAAAAATCTCGATCAAATCCGAGCCGAAAACGCCCTCAAGGCCGCTCAACAGAAGGGGGCGTCCATCGCCGGCAAGCAGGATGGCGAGGTCATTAAAAAGATCCCCGCCCTCATCCTCAACCATGGCCTTCTCGCCACCGCCGCTTACGGCTTCTCCGACCAGGGCTTCCGGGCCGCCTTCGATGCCATTGCCGAACACCTCGCCGATTCACGCATCGGAATGCTCCCGGAAAACACCTCGACGCTCGATGGCCTGGTCACACACCTCACCCGGCCCGACTCCACCAGCGAGGAACTTCGCCTCGCCACCGCCGAGACCATGGCTTGGCTCAACTTCGCCCGACGCTTCATCAAACCGAAAAAGAAGGAAGGCGACTCATGAACCGACGCATGCCGATTGCTTCCGACGTCGCTGAGCTCGTCGGCGACTATGGTGAAAGGATCGAAAACCGTTCTCTCCTTCTCGAGAAATTCGCCGTCCCCAAGGAGTGGCTCGATTTTGCCAAGGGCGACGACCTCAACCGCGCCTCCCTCTTGCGAATCTGCGAGGGAGGAGATGCGCTCATCGCCAAAGAAGCCCAACAGGCCAAGGCCAATGTCCGCCGCTGGAGCGACGGGCGCGACGCCAAACGATTGGACGTGGCGAAGCTGAATGCCGACATTCTGCCCCGCCTGGTCCGGACCAAGGAAGACGATCCCTCCGTCGTCAATTTGAGGGCCGCCCATTCGCGTCGTCTCATGGACCTCTTCCGTCGCTCCCGCCGCGATCACTCCATCTGCTTCTCAGCCCGCCTGGAGGCTCCGCTCGCCATCAACCTCGCCGAGGGCTTGATCCAAAACGCCGGCATGGCGCTCGATCGTCTCTTTGGCCTGCCGTTCATCCCCGGAAGCGCTCTCAAGGGCTGCGCCCGGCATGCCGCCATCGCCGAGATCAAAGCGGAGTCCGACCCCGCCCGGAAGCAAGCGCTCATCGATCGATTCATCACCGTCTTCGGCTGCGCCACCAATGATTTCGACTCGAAAGGGCTGCTCCGTCGCCTCGGTCACCAAGGTGAAAAGCGGGACTTCCGCGGGGCCGTCACCTTTCTGCCCGCCTATCCGGTCGACGAGGTCCGGATCGCGGTCGATGTCGTCACCGTCCATACACCGTTTTACTACACCGGAAATAAAGGACGGCGGCCCGGCGAACGGGACATCCCAAAGGGTTCCGCCGCCGGGCTGAGGGAAGAGCAGTTGAGACCGAACTATTTCCCGGTCGTGAAGGCCGGCGGCGCCTTTGGCTTCATCCTCGCCTTGTCTCCAAACCATCAGGACAAAGCCCACGCCGGAGACCTCCTGAATTCCGCCCGCCATTGGTTGGAAAGTGCCCTCACCCTCCACGGCATCGGAGCCAAAACCGCCGCCGGATACGGTTGGTTCCGGCTCGATCCCGAACTCGACCAGCGCCTTGCCGAGGAGGAAGCGGCTGAGCAGGAAAAAGCCCGGGCCGAAGCCCGCCGGGCCGCCGAAGCCGCCGCCCACGAGGAGGCCGAACGCAAGCGGCAGGAGTCCCTCTCTCCCGAAGACCGCGCCAAAGAAAGTTTCACCCATCTCGAAGACCAGGACTTCGCCGCCGCTGTCAACAACTTGGCCTCGCTCGAGGCCGTGGAGCAAAAGGCCCTCCTGCTCGTCCTCCGCGATTCGCGGCGCGATCGGCTCAAACGCTGGAGCAAGTCAAAAAAACCGAGCGACCAGAAACGCGTCGGCCTTATCGAACAATTCGCCGCCCAACACGGCATTAAACTCTGACCACCATGAAGCTTGCCTACCGTATTGAATTGCTTTCGCCGCTCTTCTCCCGCGGTGCCTACGAAGATGTTCCGGAGATTCGCCCTGCATCCATCCGCGGCCAGCTCCACTGGTGGTTCCGCGCTCTGCTCCACGATGCCAACCTCAATAAGAGCACCGAGGTCTTCCGCCGCGAGCGGGCTTTGTTCGGCTCCATCGGCGCCGGCCGCAATGCCACCAAGGATGACCATGCCAGCAAACTGGTCGTGCGGGTCGGCGACCTGCCCGCCGGCAATCTCTCGACCAGACTTCCAACCCTGCCCCACAAGCCCGGCCAGCGCGGCACCCGCCCCGGTGATGAGGCCCCCAAAGCCGCCATCCCGGCCGGCCAGGTCTTCACCCTCCATCTCATCGACCGCCTCGGAGGCCTCTCGCCCGATGAAGAGTCCGCCCTCCAACGAACCGTCGAAGCCTGGCTCCTCCTCGGTGGTCTGGGCAATCGCTCCAACCGCGGGGCCGGTTCTCTCCAGTGCCTGGAGGATGGTTGGCCGACTTCCGAAGGCGACTACACCGCCAAGGTCCGTTCCCTTCTCCAAGGTTCCGCCTTCCAGGCCTGGGTTCTGCCCACCCCCTACCAAGATGCAGAGTCAGCCCGTAAGGTTTGCACGGATACAATCGGCGGTCCCAGGAACACGGGACGGAAAGGGGACGACCTCAAACAACTCCGCAATCCCCTCGGCGGCGTCGGCAAAGAGTTGAACCCAGCCTTCAAGCGCCGCAAACCCTCCCCGCTCAAACTCCGCCTCTACCGCTTCGAGGAGGGCTTTCGCATCATCGCCGTCTGGGACGGGCGCGAAGCCATCACCTCCAACACTCTCCAACACCTCCACTCCGTCATCAAGCTGCTCGCAGACGCCGGCAAGCCTCTTGGTCACCAGCTCCAGCAGGTCGTCCCAGGCACCGGCTGATCCCTTCTTCGCCCCCCGTAGCTGACGTCGTCAGACGGCAGTCCGGCAAGCCCATCAGCCATAGCGAAACGACGGAGTTGTTTCGACCCTCCATCCACCGCCCCTCACCCACTACTCGTTACTCTTCACTTCGCACTCCTCACTCCTTGCTCCGCCATCCCCGGAGTCCCTCGCAGCCCTCTCTTGTAGCTGACGTCGTTAAACGGCAGACCGACCCAACCGGAACGCAAGCATCCCACTTGACCCCACCCGAGAAACTTGGCTAACTTGGCCATGTGAAAACTGCCAGCATAGCCACGGCCAAGAATCAACTCAGCCATCTGCTCCAGCAAGTGCGCCGCGGCGAAACCATCCTCATCACCGACCGCAACCGCCCGGTCGCCCAACTTCAGCCGGTCCCAAACGACGCTTCCTCCCTCAAAGAAGTGCAGGCCGCCGGATTGCTCGCTCCGCCCACCGGCAAATCCCTTGATGTGAAGGCGTTCCTCGCGCAACCCCGCCCCCGTCCGGCCGCCAAGGGCTCCCTGACCTCGGCGGTTCTGCAGGACCGGGAGGAAAACCGGTGAGGTTCTGGGATACCTCGGCCATCGTGACGTTGTTGGCGGAAGAACCCGACTCCCCGAAACGCGCCGAACAACTCACCGCCGATCCGGTCATGGCGGTCTGGTGGGCGGCACCCGTGGAATGCGAGTCCGCCATCCAACGTCGGCTTCGGGAAGGCAGTCTCGACCGCGCCGGCGCCCGTCTCGCCCAAGACCGGCTGGAGCTACTCGCCGGCGCTTGGCACGAGGTCATCCCAACCTTCGCCGTGCGCAAGCTCTCCCGCCGCCTGTTGCGCACCCATTCCCTTCGGGCCGCCGACGCTTTGCAGCTCGCCGCCGCCCTCACCCTGGCGGAAGCCGGTTTCGAGCGACTCGCCTTCATCTGCGCCGATGATCAGCTCAACCGAGCCGCCGAAAAGGAAAACCTGCGGGTTTTTGATTGATCTCGAATACCTCCCCGCATCCCCAAGTCCCCCCCCGTAGCTGACGTCGCAAGACGGCAGTCCCTCCCAGCCGCCCCCCGTAGCTGACGTCGTCAGACGGCAGTCCGGCAAGCCCATCAGCCGTAGCGGAACGACGGAGTCGTTTCGTACCCCCAGCTGCCACTCCTTCACCCGCCACTCAGTACTCTTCACTCCTTACTCCTCCACCCGCCGAAGTCCGCTCGCGGCGAAGGCGGACCACGCGCCCGGCCCTGCCCGCAACCGCAAGTTTACCCACCTGTCCCGCGACCGTGGGGTCGCACTGACGCTCCTCCTAACAGCACTCCATTTCAGAATTTCAGAATTTCAGCTTTCAGCCTTTCAGCTTTTCGATTGATCCGGTTCGCTCCGCGCCCGGTCATGCCTGTCCCGCGGCTGCGGGGTCGTCGCTGACGCTCCTCGGATCAGCTTTCCACTTTCAGCTTTCAGCTTTTCAGCTTTTCAGTCCTCCCCCCTCCCCGACGTCCCGAGTCGTCCCATTGCTCGCCCCGCCCCGCCCGCTCCCGCCATCCTCCCTGGCATGCCCGTCGTTTACCTCACCCTCCGCGGCCTCAAGGCCGCCGTCCTCGGCGAACGCCTCGAAATCACCCCGCCCAAAGATCCCGAAGGTCCCTGCCCGGAGCGCCGTTGGATCCCGCTCATTGATATCGAGCATGTCGTGCTCGACTCCGGCGCCTACATCTCCTCCTACTCCATCACCCGCCTCCTCACCCACCAAATCCCCGTCCTCTTCATCGCCAACAAACGCTTCCCCGGCGGCTGGGCCTCCCCACTCACCCGCTCCACCCGCGCCCTTGCCGACCAGCTCGACGCCTGCCGCGATCCCGACTTCCGCCTCCGCTTCAGCCGCTCCCTCGTCGAGGCCAAGATCCGCAACATGCGCCGCGTCCTCCAGCGCCTCGGGGCCAATCGCCAGCAACCCGCCCTCGCCGCTTCCTGGCTCCAGGCCATGGCCAACCAGGCCGCCGCCGCCCAGGGCCTCGACAGCCTCCGCGGCATCGAAGGCGCCGCCACCGGCCGCTACTTCGAGTGCCTCGCCCTCTTCTTCCCGCCCGACCTCCCTTTCGAGCGCCGCAGCCGCCGCCCGCCCCTCAATGCCGCCAACGCCCTCCTCTCCTTCTGCTACACCCTCCTCACCGCCGAGATCGCCCTCCACCTCCGCTCCGCCGGCCTCGAACCGGGCTGGGGTTGCTTCCATGAGGCCGAGGACGGCCGGCCCGCCCTCGCCCTCGATTGGATCGAGCCCTTCCGCGCCCCCGTCGTCGATGCCCTCGCCCTCGACCTCCTCAACCACCGCCGCCTCAAGGCCGACGACTTCGAGCCCGGCGAGTCCGGCGGCATCCTTCTCAAGCGCCTCAGCCGCCGCACCGTCTTCTCCGCCTGGGAAGACCGCCTCGAACGCGAATTCCACTACCAGCCCGACGGCGAGCGCACCAGCCTCCGCGGGCTCATCAAAAAACAGGCCCGCCACCTCCGCGAAGCCTTCCGCGACCGCACCATCATCCCACCCTTCAAAATGCACTGAACTCCCAACCACCACTTCCTTTCAGCCTCCAGCGTTTCGATTGTTCCGGTTCGCTCCGCGCCCGGCCCGCCCCGCGACCGGGGGGTTACTCACCCGCCCCCCACTCCTCACCCATTACCCATAACTCTCTACCCATTACTCTTCACTGTTGACCTCTCCCCCTCCACTCCCCTCCTGGCGTCCCGGCTGGTGGGAAGAAGCCTTCCCCCGCTCCCGCAACCTCAGTGAAATCCGCGGCCACCCCCGCGGCAACCCCGTCATGCTCGTCATCATCGCCTACGACATCACCGATCCCAAACGCCTCAAGAAAGTCGCCGACTGCTGCAAGGACTTCGGCCTGCGGGTCCAATACAGCGTCTTCGAGTGCCGCCTCGAGTCCGACCGCCTCGCCGAACTCTGGCGCCGGCTCTGCGCCCTCGCCGACCCCGAGGAAGACAAACTCATCGCCTACCCCATCCACGGCGGGGACGTCCGCAAAATCAAAATCTACGGCCGCATGATCAGCAACGATGCCGTCGTCAGCTACCTCTTCTGAGCCGTTCCTGACGGCAGGCCGGCCGGCACAAAACCCCGCCCCTGCCGTCAAACCCCGCAAACCCTTGAAAACGAATGGATTATCTAAAATCAAACCGCTCCGGCACTCCCGTTGGCGCGAAGCCCGCAGCCTCACTTTGCCCCCTGCCGTCAAAATCCCGGTTTGCCTCCTTCACCATCAACCCCTTACAAACCCGCAGTCCCACTAACAGGAATTGCCGACAGGCACTGGTGACGACTTTGTCGTCATCTTTGTTCTCAGCCTTGTTCTCAGTCCCACTAACAGGAATTGCCGACAGGCATTGGTGACGTTAGCGAAAACGATTGACATGCCCCTGGCTTGGGCAACGTCCCACTAACAGGAATTG
>REEB01000177.1 GCA_007695295.1 Puniceicoccaceae bacterium | reverse complement strand
CCCCCTTGGAAAATCATCGGCCGCCAGTCCACCGACGTCATCGCCGTGGAGGACAAGGTGGTCGGGCGCGCCCTCCACATCATTCGTGAGGAAGCCGCCCACGACCTATCGGTCGGCCGCCTCAGCGATCGCCTCAAGATTTCCCGGCGCAGTCTCGAATTGCGCTTTCGCCGCGCCCTCAACCGCGCCCCCTACGATGAAATCCTGCGCGTGCGCCTCGCCCACGCCCAGTCCCTCCTCGCCGAAACCGACCTCGATGTCAGCCAAGTCGCCGAGGCCGCCGGGTTTCACGATACCCGCCGCCTTAGCCTGCTCTTCCGCCAGAAACTCGGCCTGACCCCGTCGGACTACCGCCGGCAACGCCGCCTCTGAAGGGCACAAAAAAACAGGGTCCGGCGAACCGGACCCTGATCAAACGGACTCCCGCCTTCAGGTTAAACCTGAAACCGGGGAAGAACCGGATGATTCCTCTGAAACCCAACCAAACGCTAGCGATTCGGATTCCAATGGAAATAAAAAAGCGAAAAAGTTTTTGCCGAAATGCGCAAAGCAGGCGGCCCCCCGAATGAATTCTTTCTTGCGGGGGTCGCCCCGGGAACCAACCTTCGGCTGTTCAGCCCAACCGCACCACCGCCTCCAGATGGATTACAAAAAAAGGAAACTCACCCCGGAAGAAGCCCGGCTCCATGCCACCCGGTGCTTCGGGAACATGTGCTGCTCCCCCTGCAACAACCAGGGTGGCGTCTGGGAAGCCAATCGTCCCGGTTTTGACCACGGCACTTGCCCGGTGACGGACATTCCCGCCCAGAACGAGGCCTTTTCCTCCGAAGATGCCTCCCTCCGCACCCTCGAATGGTGGCGCCACAAGCACAACAACGTCCTCCACCTCATCACCGGCTACGCCTGCAACGCTCCCTGCATGGATGGCACCGGCTGCATCACCCAATACGTCGAGCGCGGCACCTCCGCCGGCAATCTCCTCGAAAAAGAGGAGCGCTTTCATGGCGAATCGGTCTTCATCCGCGAGGTCGAGCTGGCTTTCTCCGAATGGGGCTACGAGCAGGGCTTGGAGACCAAATTCGAAGAGAGCCGCCTGCCGCCAAACGGCCACCGGGCCGTCGTCGTCGGCTCCAGCGCCGCCGGCCTCGCGGCCGGCATCCGCCTGCTTTGGCTCGGCTGGGATGTCGAGATCATCACCGGCGACTTCCTCGGGCTCCTCATGGCCATCCCGGATGACCACCTCCCCTATTCCATTGCGGTCAAACCCGCCGAGCAGTTCACCCGCATGGGCGGTCGCTTCACCAAGGCCTGGGTCGGGCCGTCCGACCGGGAGGGCGAGGAGGGCGTCATTACCGTCGCCCAGCTCCGGCAGCGCGGCGACGTCATCGTCCTCTGCCCCGGCACCCAACCCCGCACGCCCCCCCTCCCCGGCGTGGACCTGGCGGGGGTCGTCCAGACCATCCCGTTTCTGGTGCAACAGAAGCTGGCCCGGGCCAACCAAGCGCACGAGGCGTTCACTTTCCGCGGGCCGCGCATTCTCCATTACGGAGGGGGCGACACCGCCAACGATGGCGCCCGCACCGTCGAATACCTCCTCCACGAGGTCGAGAAGGTTGAGTTGGCCGTCCGCAGCGGCCTGCCCAAGGACATGTCCCGCGGCTGGGGCATTCCCACCCACGCCAAACAGTGGATCGTCGAAAGCGGGGCCTTCAAGGCCGCCCATGGCGACACCGTCATCGAAGAACTCCGGGGCGAGGCCGGCCAACTCCGGGCCGCCGTCCTCAAGCATCGCCCCTCCGGCCGGACTTGGGTGCAGGAGCTGGACCACCTTTTTCTCTCTCTGGGAGGCGTCGTCGATCCCAAGCCCTGGGATGAACTTGGCGTTCGCGTGGCCGAGGGGATCATCCAAGTGGAGGAGGACGGCTCCACCGGAGTTCCCGGGGTCTTTGCCTGCGGTGATGCCGTGCTCAAGACCCACCGCATCCTCCCCTACGCCATCGAAACCGCCAACCGCGCCGTCGCCGGCATCCAGCTCTACGCCGGCACTCAACTGCGCTCCGCGGTCGCCGGTTGAGACTGTGGTTCCCTTTCCCCAAAACCTTCCTGAAGAGCGTTTCTATCCCGAGCTGCACAAGCTGGTCCGGGCCCTCCTGACCGGGGAAAGGGATCTCCAAGCCAACGCCGCCAATCTCGTCGCCGTCCTCTACCACCTGCTGCCCAAGATCAATTGGGCGGGAGTTTACTGGCTGCGGCGGAGCGATCTCGTACTCGGCCCATTCCAAGGCAAACCCGCCTGCACCCGGATCGCCCTCAACTCCGGCGTTTGCGGCCTGGCCGCCCGGGAGCGCCGCTCCATTCGCGTGGACGACGTTCTGCTTTTCCCGGGCCACATCGCCTGCGATCCCGACTCCCGCAGCGAGCTGGTCATCCCGCTTCTTGCCGGAGATACCCTCCTCGGTGTGGTAGACCTCGACAGCCCGGAAGCAGGCCGCTTCCAGCCAGCGGACCAGGCCGGCCTCGAAGCAGCCGCCGCTCTTTTGCTGGAGCTGAGCGAGCCGCGGCTCTGATCACCCGCCCTCCGCTTTCTCCCCGTAAACTCAATCCGGAGTTCAGTCGGCTCCATGCCCGGCCGATGAAATGGGGAGGCCCGCAGAAAACCTGCACTCCAACAAAAGTTCCGAGATTCCCCTAATCCGCTTGAACTTTTGTATCCTCTGGTTCCCTGCGGGCCAAATTGTTGATTCAGTCTGTCGTCGGTAAAGGCTTCAGGCTTGCATCCGAACCCAGCGGGCCGAATGGGGCTGAAGTGAAATGGGGTCGCCAAGGGACAGCTCTTCGCCAGTTACGGGATCAGTGGCCATACGGTAGGAGTAGTGGGGAGTTCGGAGGACGGCGGTGCATGAGGGGCCGTCGTTCACAAAAAAGTAGTGATCCGCCTCCGGCGCTGCAAGCCGATAAACGACGGCTTCTTCACAAACATAAGGCAGCGGGAGTCCGCCGAGCATCCGCTCCCGCAGGAGAGCTTCCTCCCGCCCCCGGCCCGGCCGAAACAATTCCCGCCCCGCCTCGTGGCCGAGCAGAACCGCCGTTCCTTTGCCGATCCGGTTTTCCGTCACCGCCGGCCGGCCCTCCTCATACGCCTCCACGACCACCGCGGTGGTGGGGTTGAGGTCGGCCACAAAACCTTCCAGGAGGCGGCCGTCGAGCGACCGGCGGGGATTATTGCTGTATTGGAAATCCGCCAATTCGACCCCAAAGAGCCTTTCGAAGGCCGATCCCGCCCCGGTTTCCAGGACCCGCCCCCGCTCGTCAAACCAGCCCGCAGGCAGATCCGCCACCACCCGGCCGCCGGCCTCGGCGTAATTTCCGAGCAATTCCAGGAGGTGCTGAGGCAGCGCAAGGTGGCATGGCAGCATCAACACTCGATAACGGCCCGCCAAACCGCGCTCCAAATCCCGCGGCGTCACATGCTCCCAAGGCACGTTTCCATTGATCAAAGCCCGGCTCACCCCGATCCGGGCCTGGATGGGATGGTGGCGAAACTGATCTCGGTTCGGCACCGAAACCGCCGCCCAAATGGCTTCGCTGTCCCAGTTCACAACCACGCCGACGAGCGGCTCCTTGCGCGCCGTCCAGAGCTCCTCCTTCAGTCGGTTGGCGGCTTGGGCGATCTTGCCGGCCCGGATCGCCCGCGGCGAGGGTCGGTGCTGGCGGTCGAGCAGCGCATACTCCCCGGCTTCCCAGCCCGCCCGCCGATAATTCCAGCACCACAGTCCCGCACCACGAAACCCGGCCGCCAGGTAAGAAAGCAACAACTGGGAAATGGTGCCTTCATCCACCGTGAAGCCCGGGAGGCCGGCGGCGGCCCGCGCATCCCAGCCCTTGCCCCCGGAAAACTGCTGCGGACCTCCCGTGCTCTCCCAGGTCGCCGACCAGCCGCCTTTGAACCAATCCGCCGCCAGCGAGGCCTGCATGTAGATGCACCGGGCCACCTCATAGTCCACTTCCTCAAAGTGCCAGGCCAGGTGCAGCGAGGGGTAAAAAGAGCCGGCCCCGGTCATCTCCTCAGCGATGCCTTCCATGTCCGTTCCGCGCCAGGCGAAGGGAAGAAACAGCCCCATCTCCCCCCCGGCCCGCTGGGGTTCGTCGGCGTCACGCTCACGCGCCAGCCGCACCGCCAGGCGGATGCGGCCGAGGGTGTGATCGGCTTTGAAACGCAACACGTCGCGGATGAAGCCGTAGTCCCTTCGCCCCTGCCGCTCCAGCCCGGCGTCGGCCTCGAAGTCATCCCACGAACCATAGGGCTCGGGCGAAATGCCCACTTCGTTCATGTTCCAGGCCCGCACCAGCTCCTCAATGGTTGCGTAACGCCCCCTCACCCACTGCTTGAAGAGCGGGATCGCATCCGCCCGCAGCTCGGGGTCGTTGTGGAGCTGGATTTCCCGGGTGTTCCACTCCGCCAGGCCGGCGTCCTGCAGTGTCTGCCCTTCCACCGGCAGGTCGATGTTGGCGTAGTGAATTCTTCGATACAGAATTTGCTCCTGGTGCCTCCGCACGGCGGGATGGAGGCGGGCCTCGGCGGGCGGCAGATCCGCCGGCAGGCCGAGGGTGGTCAGCAACTCCGGAGAAACTTCCTCCCAGCCGCCCTCGCCATACCAGAAGGGAATGACGCCTTCCTCGAGGGCGATTTCCAGGATGCGTTCCCGCGGCCACTCCGGCGAGGGCATGGTCTGCTTGAGGTTGGTGAAGCCGAGCTCCCGCATAATGCGGAAGTGGCCCCGCATCTCGCTTTCCGTCATGCCCGCCCAAGGCAGAAATACCACCCCGTACGGCATCGGGCAGAGACGGCGGAATTTTCGCTGCAAGGCACTGTCGTGCAGCGAGTCGTACAACTCGTGGTGAAAAGACGGGTCGAGGGGCATCAGAGGAGCGGGGAGGGTTTCGGATTCAATCCAGCGCCTCTCCGCCTGCGAGGCAACCCAAACCCGGCCCGATCCGGCCGGCAGGACGTCGGATTCGAACCATGCGGTTTTTTGCCTCCCGCAACTGATCGGAAGAGTGCGGCCACGGTTCTCCTCTCTCTCGGGTGCGGCCACGTCCGCTCCCGGCCTTCGCACAAAAAAGCCGCCCGGCACAGGACCGGACGGCATTAAAGGTAGGAAGCTGACGTCGCTGCAACGATCAGTCGTTCGCTTCCCTCAGTTGCTTGCGGGCTTCCTCGTAAGACTCCTTGACCTTGTCCCAGGAGTCCGCGAGCGCCTCCCGCGTCGTGTCGGTGCCTTCGGCGAGAAGATCCTGGAATTCATTCCAACGTTCCTCGAGGTTGCCCATGGCGCGGTCGAATGACTCGCGGCCTCGCGCTCCGGCGCGATTGGCTTCGTCTCTCAATTCACTGAGTTGATCACCGAAGTTCTCACTCTGTTCACGGAAGTAATCACCCGCTTCCCGGGTGTACTCGCGGGCCTGATCCGTCATTTCCCGGGCGGCGTCTTCGGCGTTGTCATAATCGTTGTTTCCGCCGCAGGCGGAGAGGAGGCCGGCACAAAGGAGGCCGGAGACAAGAAGGATGGTGCTGTTTTTCATGGTAGGATGGCGTGTGTTCAGTTGTGGTTGAGGGATTCGATTCCGGGGCGGCCTCGACAGGCTGCCGGGCCGCCCCGCTTCGTATCCGTTCCATCACTGCACCCGGTCCGGCAAGGTTGCCGGAGTCCGCCGGAGCAGTGGCTTATCGTGGCCGCCGAAGTAAACCGGCGAGCAGGGACACGACAAAAAGTATCAGAAAGATGACGAAGAGAATCTGTGCGATTCCCATCGATGCTTCTGCGATGCCGGAAAACCCGAAGACCGCGGCAATGACGGCTATGATGAGAAAGACGGCGGCCCAGTATAGCATGATGTTTCTTGGTTGATGGGATGACGATTTCCGTACACGGAATTCCAGGGAATCCCGATAGAATCTTAACAGCCAAAACCTGTTGTTATATCCCTCCGACTGCAAACCCTTATTTATCATCCTGCATTGTGCCGTGATCTGTAGTGCTGATCGCAGTACCGGAAAAAACCAGCCGCACCCTGCGCCGCAGCGCCCATCCGGCCGCGGCCGCACCGCCTGGGTCGGAATCCGCCGTGCATTTTGCACGTTTTTTTTTGCTTCCGAGAGCCGTCGAAACCCCGCTTCCAGTGATCCCAGGAGCTGAAAGCGGAGGATCGGCGCTCAGCCGCCGGGAATTCGCCAAGCCCCCAGAAACACGGCCGCCGCCACCGCCGCGTTCAGTGATTCCACCCGACCCCAGCGAGGAATCGCCATCCGCACCTCCGCGGCCTCCCGCACGGCCGGGGAGACCCCGCGGGCTTCATTACCGACCACCAGTAGCACCGGTCGGTCCGGCGGACCCGCGCGCAGTCCGCACTCCCCCTCTCCCGCCGCCACCACCGTCCACCATCCCAGCCTGCGCGCCTGCTCCACCACCTCCGGCAAGGCGGCCCCAACCGCCACCGGGACATGAAAGTGCGAGCCCATCCCCGCCCGCACCACCTTGGGATTGCCCGGATCCACCGTCCCGGACGACAGCACCACCCCTGTACACCCGAACCAGTCGGCGAGGCGAATGAGCGTGCCGAGGTTTCCCGGTTCCTGCAGCCCATCGCCCGCGACCACCACCGGGGTCCGTCCGTCCGCCAACGCCGCGCCCGCCCGCCTGAGCACTTGGCGGACTCCCACGGGCGCCCAATCCACCGCCGCGACCACCCCCTGATCAGCCGCCTCTCCGCAGATCCGACTCAGCTCAGCCTCCTCGATCCACCCGCCGGCCTCTGCCCGGTCCAGGGCTTTCTCCAGCAGTCGGCCATTCGCACCCCCCGCGGCCAGCGCCTGCGGGGTCATCGCCAGCACCCCCAAGGCCCTTCCCGCTTCCAATGCCGCCTCGAGCAGATGCCAGCCTTCGAGCAGGATGCGGCCGTCCTCCACCCGGCTTTTCCGGCGGGTCAGGCGGCGGAGGGAGGCCAAACGGGCCTTGGACAACGGCGGCGGGTTCTTGCTCATCACCCGCAGGCTTCCCCATCCCCTTCCATCCTGCAAGCCGCCTCCGCCGGCCCGGCACCAAGCCAAGGCATTCCCGCTTTTTCGCTTGCCCTCTCCGGCCCGGACCAGCCACTTTGTCCCCTTGCGCCAGATGCCTCCCCTTGATCAGGGCTGCATCCGCGGCTGGCCCGCTCCCGCGGGCTGAGCGGCCGGGCAAGCTTCGGCTCGCCCGGCGGCCTCCCTCCCGGGAAGCCTTCCAGCCGTGAGTTCAAACCAACCTCTATGTCAGACGCGATCGATAAACAGGATCTCATCACCAAGTTCAAAACCCACGATAAGGACACCGGCTCATGCGATGTCCAAATCGCTCTCCTCACCGCCCGGATCCTCCACCTCACCGAGCACCTCCGGACCCACCGCAAGGATTTTCACTCCCGTCGCGGCCTCCTCGCGCTCGCCAGCCGGCGGCGCAAACTCCTCGACTACCTCAAGCGGCACGATCTGCCGCGCTACAACGAGCTTCTTCAGCGGCTGAATCTGCGCAAATAAGCGTGCTTCTCCGCTCCCGCCCTTTGGCGGGCCCGGCCCGGCCGCCGGCTGCCAGGCTCGCCTCCACTCCCGGAGCTGAACCCGGGACATTTCCGTCTGCCCCGCCTCCTCCCGGGGCAGACGGAAATTTCTCTGGTCTTTTCCGGGAGCAGTCCATCCGCCAACCCAAAAAGATACCAGTATGAACCAGAAACACACCGCCACGGTCGAAAACACCGGGATGATCATCGGAACCGGCACCTTGGCCGGCCAGGCCAACGGAGCCGTCACCGTCCAAGTCGGCGAGACGACCATCTTCGTCGCCGCCACCGCCGCCAACACCACCCGCGAGGGCCAGGATTTCTTCCCCCTCCAGGTCGACTACCGCGAACGCTTCGCCGCCGCCGGCCGCTTCCCCGGAGGCTACTTCAAACGCGAGGGCCGCCCCAGCGAAAAGGAAATCCTCACTTCCCGCCTCTGCGACCGGCCTTGCCGCCCCCTCTTCCCCAAAGGGTTCCTCAACGAGGTCCAGCTCGTCGGCCTCCTCCTTTCCACCGACCAAGTCAACGAACCCGACGTCCTCATGGTCAACGGCTGCTCCGCCGCCCTCGCCATTTCGGACATCCCCTGGAGCGGCCCCATCGCCTGCGTCCGCATCGGCCAGATCGACGGTGAGTTCGTCATCAACCCCACCATCGAGGACCAATACTCCTCCGACCTCGACCTCATCTACGTCGGCACCGAGACCGAAATGCTCATGATCGAGGGCAGCGCCGACCAGATCCCCGAAGCCCGCTTCATCGAGGCCCTCGAATTCGCCCAAGAGGCCATCCAGCCCACCATCCAGGCGATCAAGGAACTTGCCCGCACCTGCGGCAAACCCAAGAAGGAATTCGAGCTCGTCCTGCCCGACGAGAAGGTCGTCGAAATCACCCGGCGCATCGTCGGCGAGCGCATCAACGAGGTCGTCCGGGCCGGCTCCAAGCAGGCCCGCCAAGAAGGCATCGCCGCTCTCCAGGAAGAGGTCGAATCAGCCCTCACCTCCGAACTGGGCGAGGACGGCTTCAAGGAAACCCACCTCAAGATGATCATGGAGGAGCTCCTCGAGAAGGCCTACCGCAGCAGCATTCTCGAAAAGCGGCTCCGAGCCGGCGACCGCAAGCCGGACGAGCTTCGCGCACTCTCCTCAAAGGTCGGTGTCCTCCCGCGCGTCCACGGTTCCGCCATCTTCGAGCGCGGCGAGACCCAGGCCCTTGTCCTCACCACCCTCGGACCCACCGGCGAATCCCAGGACCTCGACGCCCTCACCGGCGGCCCCAAGTCCAAGTCGTTCATTCTCCACTACAACTTCCCCCACTACTCGGTGGGTGAAACCGGCCGCATCATGGGCCCGGGCCGCCGCGAAGTCGGCCACGGCGCCCTCGCCGAGCGCAGCCTCCTGCCCGTCATCCCGCCCGAAGACATCTTCCCCTACTCCATCCGAGTCACTTCGGAGATCATGTCTTCCAATGGCTCCACTTCCATGGCCAGCATCTGCGGCGGCTGCCTCTCCCTTATGGATGCGGGCGTGCCCCTGGC
The DNA here is from genome assembly GCA_007695295.1 of Puniceicoccaceae bacterium. Taxonomy (GTDB): domain Bacteria; phylum Verrucomicrobiota; class Verrucomicrobiia; order Opitutales; family Opitutaceae; genus REEB01. The sequence continues at coordinate 20,947 of REEB01000177.1, read as the reverse complement.
CTCGCCCGTGGCCGGCATCTCCATCGGCCTCGTCTCCGCCAAGGATGCCGACGGTCGGATCGATGACTACGTCACCCTCACCGATATCCTCGGCGAGGAAGACCACTTCGGCGACATGGACTTCAAGATCGCCGGAACTTCCGAAGGCATCACCGGCTTCCAGCTCGACCTCAAAATCGACGGCCTTCCGTTCGGTATCGTCCGCGAAGCCGTCGCCTTGTCCCGCGATGCCCGGCTTAAAATCATCCAGCACATGCTGGAGACACTCCCCACTCACCGCGAGCAGCTCAACGAGTACGCCCCGCGGATCGAGACGGTCATGATCGACCCCGACAAGATTGGCGCCCTCATCGGCCCGGGCGGTAAAAACATCCGCCGCATCACCGAGATCACCGGGGCCAACATCGACATCGCCGAGGACAACAGCGGCAAGGTCTTTATCTACACCAACAATGGCGAGGCCATGGAGCGCGCAATCAAGGAAATCAACCTCGTCTGCGGCAAGATCGAGGAAGGCAAGATCTACCGCGGAGTGGTCAAGGGCGTGAAGGAGTTCGGCGCTTTCGTCGAAGTGCTCCCCGGCCAGGAAGGACTCGTGCACATCTCCGAACTGGCTGACTTCCGCGTCCGCCGCACCGAGGATGTCTGCAAACTCGGCGACGAAATGATCGTCAAGTGCGTCGGGGTCGACGAGCGTGGCCGGGTTCGCCTCAGCCGCAAGGCCGCCCTCGCCGAACTGGAGGCCCGCAAGTCCGGCGGTGACGGTGCGGCCGAGGACAGCGGGTCATCCGCTCCCGAGGAGGAATCCGAAGAGGAACAAAACCAGCCTTCTTCGGCCAACTGACGCCCGGGCCGGCGCAACTTTTGTCGGCGCCCGTCCTTCGCGGACGGGCGCTTTTTTGTTGCCGGCAACGATTGACCTCAGTTCCGGGCCGGCGGCCAGCGAGGACTTTGCACCGGTACCGACGGTTCTCTGCCCGCTCGGGCATTGCATTTCGCCCGGCCTGCTGCTTCCCTCCCCCATCCTCTGATTTTCGCACCCTCGTTCCTTTTTACCGCATGTCGCTGATTCTTGAAACCCGCCTTCACCGCTTCCGCGCCCAGCCGGCGTGGGACGGCCCTCCCAGGGATCATAACCTCGCCATCCGCTACTTCCGCCGCCGCTTCGACCTGGACGGGCGGCCCGAACGGTTCCTCTGCCGCATCTCCGCGGACAGCCGCTACAAGCTGTTCGTCAACGGCACCCTTCTCGGCCACGGCCCGGCCAAGGGCGCTCTCGACCACTACTTCTACGAGACCTACGACCTCGCCCCACACCTCCGGACCGGCCGCAACATCATCGCCGCCGAGGTCCGCTGGTTCGGCCGCAACGCACCCGTCAGCGAGGTCCACTCCCTCGTCCCGGCTTTTCTCTTCGAAGGCCCCGATGGTGCCGGGCTCGACACCCCCGGATCCTGGGAAGTGCTCGCCGACTCCGCGGTCACCCCGGACACCACCCCCTACATCGGAAACGCCCACATCTTTCTCAACCACTGGGAGCACGTCGACGCCCGCCAGCTTCCCCACGGCTGGCTCGAAGGGGCGGCCACAGGCGCGGATTGGCGGGCCGCCCGGCTCGTCGAAGGCGTCGAAGGCAACCCCGGCTGCGGTGTCTTCCCCGAGTGGACCCTCCACCCGCGCGACATCCCTCTCCTCACCGCCGAGCCGCGCCGCTTCGCCGCCGTCGTACCCAACCAATCCCACCGCGGTCAACCCGCCCCCGGCACCATCACTCCCTGGCGATGCGACTCCGAGCCGGCCAAACTCGTGCTCGACGCCGGCGCGCTCACCACCGGCTATCCGGTTTTTCAGTTCAAGGGTGGTAAGGACCGCACCGTTCGCATCACCTACGCCGAAGCCATGGGGGTCTGGGAAGAGCAGGGAGACCGACGCTACTGGCGCAAGGGCCGGCGCGACGATTCCGTCAACGGCGTCCCCCACGGCTATGTCGACACCGTCATCCTCCCCGGCGGAGACTTCACCTGGGAGCCGTTTCACTGGCGGACGTTCTGGTATCTCAAGCTGGAGGTGGGGCCGGGCGAGGATCCGCTCGTTCTCGAAAACCTGCACTACCGCTACGCCACTTTCCCCCAGCACTTTGAAGCCCGGTTTGATTGCGACGACCCCGACACCCGGCGCTTCATGGAGATTTCCCGGCGCACCCTCGAACTCTGTGCCCACGAAACGTATGAGGATTGTCCCTACTACGAGCAGCTCAACTACATCGCCGACACCCGCCTCCAGATCCTCTGCAGCTACGCCCTCGCCAATGAAACCCGACTCGCCCGCCGCACCCTGAGGATTTACCGCGACTCCCTCAGGCCCGACGGACTCACCGAGGCCCGTTGCCCCTCCCGCGAAAAACAGATCATCCCCTATTTTTCCCTGCTCTGGATTCTCATGCTCGAAGACTACTGGCGGCAGACCGGGGACAACGAGCGCGACTTCGTGCGCTCCTGCCTCTTTCCCGCCGATGGGGTGCTCTGGTTTTTCCGGCAACGCCTCCGCGACACCGGCACCATCGGCAAGGTGCCGAAGTGGAACATGGTCGACAGCAACCCGGGCTGGCCCGGAGGCGAGCCCCCTGCCATCGCCGCCGGGGAAAGCGCCTACCTCACAGGGCTCTATGTCATGGCCCTGGACGCCGCCATCCGGCTCCACCGCGAGGCCGGCGAAGCCAGCGATGCCGACCGCTGGGCCCCGCTCGCCGAGCGCCTTCGCCTCGGCCTGCGGCAGTCCGCCTGGTCGGAGCAGGAAGGGCTTTTCCTCGAGGGCCCCGGCCGCTCCGACCCGCTCTCCCAGCACACCCAATGCATCGCCATCCTTGCCGACATTGCCACTCCGGAGCAGACCGCCCGCATCCTCGGGCGCCTCACGAGCGATCCCTCTCTCCTGCAGATGAAATTCATGCAGAGTTTCTACCTCGCCCGCGCACTCGAAAAAGCCGGCGCCTACGGCCCTTTCTGGGATCACCTTCTCGACCGCTGGCGCGAGATGCTGGGCAACGGCGTCACCACCTGGCAGGAATACCCCGACCCCACCCGCAGCGACTGCCATGCCTGGAGCAGCTGGATCGCCGCCGATTTCATCACCACCGTTCTCGGCATCAAGGTCGACCGGCCCCGGAACCGCCTCGTCCTCGCACCGCAGACCGAGGGCCGCAGCCGTGCCGAGGGCGCCGCTCCCACGCCTTTCGGCACCATCGAAGTGTCATGGATTAAGCAGGACAACCGGCTGTCCTTCACCGCCGAAGTCCCGCCAGGGCCCGAAATCGTCCTCCGCCTGCCCGGCCGGGTTGAGGAAGTCGTCGCCCCGGGCCGGATCGAACGCACGGTTGCCCTCGCGGATTAAACGCCGCCCGGCCCAAATCCGCGCCGCAGAAGCCGGCGGCCAACGGATCGCGCCAAGCCGTGGCAACACGGCGACGCGCTCCGCTTGCATGCTTCGAACCGTTGTGGCTACAACCGAACGATGTTCGTAAACCTGCTTGGCGGCATCGGCCTCTTTCTGCTCGGCATGCTGCTTTTGACGGAGGGGCTGAAGGCTTTCGCCGGCGACTCGCTGCGGCGCGCCCTCCTGCGGTTCACGCGCCGGCCGGTGTCGGCCTTCGCCTCGGGGGCGGCGGTCACGGCGCTCGTGCAGTCGTCCAGCGCCACCACCCTTGCGACCATCGGCTTCGTCAGCGCGGGCCTGCTCACTTTCGGGCAGGCTGTCGGCGTGCTGTACGGAGCGAGTCTCGGCACCACCAGCACCGGCTGGCTGGTTTCGACGCTCGGGCTGAAGTTCAGCATTTCCAAACTCGCCCTGCCGCTGGTCGGCGTGGGTGCGGTTTTGCGGCTCTTCAAACGGGGGCGCTGGTCGGAGCTGGGGTTGGCGCTGGCAGGCTTTGGGTTGATTTTCATCGGCATCGACACCCTCCAGGCCGGCATGGAGACGCTGGCCGACCGGATCGATCCCGGCAGCCTTGCGGGGCACTCCTTTTGGGGTCATGCGCTGCTCATGCTCATCGGCACCGCCATGACCGTGGTGATGCAGTCCTCCAGCGCCGCCGTCGCCACCACCATGGCCGCGCTCCATACCGGCGCGATCGACTTCGACCAAGCCTGCTCGCTGGTCATCGGCCAAGCCGTGGGTACGACTTCGACCGCGGTGATCGCCGCCATCGGCGCCACCACCGCGGCTCGCCGAGTCGCGCTGGCGCATGTATTGTTCAACCTCGGCACCGCGCTGGTGGCGCTGCTGCTGCTGCCGTTTTTCACCCGCATGATACGGTGGTTGCAGGAACACGCGGGCCTCGATCCCGGAGCGGTCAGCCTGGCCGCCTTTCACACCAGTTTCATTCTCCTCGGAGTGCTCGTCTTCCTGCCGCTGACCGGCCGCTTCACCCGTCTGATCGAGCGGCTCGTGCCCGTGCGCGACTCCGGCGCAACCGCCGTGCTCGACGACAGTCTGCTGGCCGTGCCGACCGTGGCGCTTGAGGCGGTGCGCCGTGCGGCACGCAGGATCGCGCTTGAACTGGCCGAAGCCGTCCGCCGCCACCTCGCCGGTGAACCGGCCGCGATGCCGTTGTCCGCACGGAAGGCAGTCGCCCGCGAGCAGATCGCGCGCTGCGAGGAGTTTCTGGCCCGCATCCCGCCGCCGGGCGCGGGCGATGCCCGGGCCGCCACGCTGCGCATTGCCATCCTGCATGGGCTGGATCACCTGACACGCTGGTGCCAATCGCTCGGCGATGCGCCGCCGCCGCCCAAGGACGGCGACGAGTCCGGCCTGCTCGAAGCCGCGAACCTCGCGCAACGCGCCCTGCAATTGATCGCCGCCGCTTTCGAAGAGCGGGCCGCCGAAGCCGATGTCCGCAAAGTCGCCGAAGCTTCCGCCAGCCTTGCGAAGCTGCGCCGCGAGCACCGGCCCATGCTGCTCACCGAAACCGCTTCCGCCACCACCGCGCCCGCCCGCGCGCTCGCCGTGCTCGACGCCATCCGGTGGCTCGATGCCGCCGCCTACCACGGCGCCCGCCTCGCCGTTTACCTCGGCCCCGACGAAGCCCTCCCCACCCCCGGCACCCGCGGCCGCACCTAGACGCAGGGGCGGGACCGCAAACCTGTTTTCCGATTCGCCTCTGAGGCGTTTCGGGTTAGCCGTACCGGCATGACCCCACCTCCCATCCTCCCCTGCTTTCGTATCTTCGGCGGCCTCCTGCTGTCCGTCCTCCTCCTCCCCGCCCTCCTGGTCGCCCAGCCCAGCACGCCGGACGACGCCGGCCTCTTCGATCTCCACGGCCCCGTCATCACCCGCACCATCATCCCCTTCGGCCTTGTCCAGCCGTTGTTTCTAACCGCCGCACCCGGCGACCATGACCGGCTCTTCATCCTCGAAAAACCGGGCCGCATCCGCATCTACGACCGCACCACCGAGACCCTCCTGCCCACCCCTTTCCTCACCGTCTCGCCCATCACCACCAATAGCGAACGCGGCCTGCTCGGCCTCGCCTTCCACCCCGACTTCGAAAACAACGGGTACTTCTTTATCAACTACACCAATCAGACCGGCAGCAACGTCATCCGCCGCTACCGCGTCTCGGAGATGAACCCCAACCTCGCCGACCCCGCCTCCGCCTTCGACCTTCTCACCATCCCCCAGGATTTCGCCAACCACAACGGCGGCTGGATCGGCTTCAGCCCCATCGACGGCTACCTCTACATCGCCGTCGGCGACGGCGGCAGTGGCAACGACCCGCTCCGCCGCGCCCAGAATCGCTCCAACCTCCTCGGCACGATCGTGCGCATCGATGTCGATGGCGACGACTTCCCCGAGGATTCCTCCCGCAATTACCGCATCCCGCCGGACAATCCCTTCATCGGCGAGACCGGCGTGCGCCCCGAGATCTGGGCCTACGGCCTGCGCAACCCCTGGCGCTGCAGTTTCGACCGCGAAACCGGCGACCTCTGGATCGCCGATGTCGGCCAGGACAACCGCGAGGAAATCAACTTCCAGCCCGCTGATTCCCAGGGCGGAGAAAACTACGGCTGGCGCATCAAGGAAGGCACCCGCATCACTGGCCTGGAACCCGGAGCCGACCTTTCCGGACTCACCGATCCCGTACACGAATACGACTTCTCCGACGGCCGCAAATCCATCACCGGCGGCTACGTCTACCGCGGCGGCGCCCTCCCCCACCTCCGGGGAATGTATTTTTTTGCCGACTACATTGCCGACTTCATCCGCTCCTTCCATTACGAAGGCGGGGTGGTGGCGATGGAGGACGTGATCGATTGGAGCACCGCCTTCTTGGCAATCCCCGATGTCTCCTCCTTTGGCGAGGATGCCGCGGGTGAACTCTACCTCGTCAGCCTGACCGGCTCGGTTCGCCAGATCACCCAGGAGGGCTGGTTCCTGTGGCGCAACGCCCATTTCACGCCCGGGCAACTCGCCGATCCGGATGTGAGCGGCTTCCACGCCACCCCCGGCAACGACACCCTCACCAACCTCTTCCGCTACGCCGTCGGCCTCACCCCCTTCGAACCAGCCCACCCGTCTCCCCTGCAAACGACCCTCGAGTCCCTTGATGGCGAGACCTACCTCGTCTTGGCGGTGGAGCGGGACCGCCGCCGCCCCGGCATCAACTTCATCGTCGAAACCACCGCCACCCCGGATGTGCCCGGCTCCTGGAGCACCACGGCCACGGTGGCGCTGGAGGACTCCGAGACCCTCCTCCGCGTCCGCGATGCCCAGCCCGTATCCGCGGCCGAGCGCCGCTTCATCCGCCTTCGGATCATCCGGCCCTGAGGTCCCGACCCCGAGCCTCCCGCCATGCTCGAGTACCTGACCAAACTCCTCCTCTCCGCCATCGTCATCGTGGTCGTCTCCGAGGTCGCGAAGCGGTCCGGCTACCTCGGCGCACTCATCGCCTCGCTCCCGCTCACCTCCCTGCTCGCCATCACTTGGCTGTATCTGGATACCGGGGACATCGAGAAAGTCCGACTCCTGACCACGGGCATCTTCTGGCTCGTGCTGCCCTCACTGGTTTTTTTCCTCGTGCTTCCGCTGTTGCTCCAGCAGGGCCTCGCCTTCTGGTTTGCGCTCGGACTCTCGATCCTCTCCACCATGGCCGCGTACGCACTCATGTGGGCCGGGCTGGCCCGCTTCCAACCGGGCGGGTGAAGAGAGAACGGATCGGGCCGGGGGGCGGGAAAAACCCCGCGGCATCCACCGTTCAGGCTTCCTGGAGGGCTTCCTGCACCTGGGCGTCGAAGTCGGCGTTGTGGAAGACGTTCTGCACGTCCTCCTGCTCGTCGAGCACTTCGACCAGGCGGTTGACCTGGCGGGCGGTATCGAGGTCGGCGATCGGCACCTGGGTCTGGGGCAGGTAGGCCAGCTCGGAGGATTCGCAGGCGATGCCCGCCTCCTCAAGGGCGTGGCTGACCGCTTCATAGGAAGCCACCGGGGCCAGCACTTCGTAAAACTCGGGGTGCGTCCGAATGTCCTCCGCGCCCGCTTCCAGGCATACTTCCATCAGCCGATCCTCGGAGACGGCCTCGCGGGAGACGAGGAACTGGCCCTGCCGGTTGAAGAGAAAGGAAACCGCCCCGGCCCCCGCAAGGTTGCCGTTGTATTTGGAAAACAATGACCGGACTTCAGAGGCGGTGCGGTTTTTGTTGTCGGTCGTTACCTCCACGATCACGGCCACCCCGCCGGGCGCATAGCCTTCGTAGACAAGCTGCTCATAGGAAACGCCCGGCAGCTCGCCGGTGCCCTTCTTGATCGCCCGGTCGATGTTGTCGGCCGGCATGTTGGCCTGCTTGGCCTTGAGCAGGATGGTCCGCAGGCGCGGATTCATGGCCGGATCCCCGCCGCCTTCCCTCGCCGCCAAAGAAATGTCTTTGCTGATCCGGCTGAAGATTTTGCCGCGCTTGGCGTCGACGACGGCTTTGGAGCGTTTGATCTGGGCCCATTTGCTGTGACCGGCCATGGTGATGAGGAGTTGAAAGTGGTTGAGTGGAGCGAACTATTTCGAGCCGGCTTTGCCCTTGCGGCGCTTGCGCGGCGCGGCCCCCGCCTTGGCTGTCTCCGCCTGCAGAGAGGGGGGAATGATCACCGGGGTGGGGTCGTCGCGGCGGTTCATGAGGTATTGCTGGAGGATGGTGAAGAGGTTCTGCACCGTCCAGTACAGGACCAGTCCGGAGGAGAAGAAGTAGCAAAAGACGGTGAAGATGAACGGCATCACCTTGAAAATCTTCGCCTGCATGTTGTCCACCGTGGGGGTGGGCATGAGCTTCATCTGGTACCACATGGTCAGGCCCATGAGCAGCGGGAGCGGGTTGAGGGGCAGGAAGCTCAGCCCGAAGAGGTGGCCGAGGGTGTCGGGCCGGGAGAGGTCTTCAATCCAGAGAAACCCTTCATGCCGCAGCTCGGCCGCGCTCTGCAACATGCGGAAGAGACCGATGAATATGGGAATCTGCACCAGGATCGGCAGACAGCCCCCGAGCGGATTGACTTTGTTCTGGCGGAAGAGCTCCAAGGTCGCCTCCTGTTGCTTGCGCGGGTCGTCCTTGAATTTCTCCCGGATCAACTTCATCGGCTCGGAGATTTTGGCCATGCGTTTGGAGCTGCGCGCGGCGACCGCGGTGATGGGCCAGAAGAGGGTCTTGATCACCATGGTGGTGCCGATGATGGCGATGCCGTAGTTGGGCACGACCGAGTAGATCGCGTTCATCATCGAAAGCAGCAGCTTGGAGAAAAACCCGAAGATGCCGAACTGCATGACCCGGTCCTGCTCGCGGTCAAATGACGCCAGCCGCGGGTACTCCTTCGGGCCGGCGTAAAAGTCGAAGCCCAGGCCGTGGGTCTGGCCCGCATCCAAGGCCAGGCCGCCGACCAATAATTGGCCGGTGATGCCGACCCGCCGGCTGCGCTCACCCTCCACGAGTGGAAACTCCACCCGGCGCGTCGCGTAGCCGATGCCCGGTTCGTCCGGAGTCAGGATGCTGGTGAAGAACTGGTTTTTCACCGAAACCCATTGGGTGGTGAGGTACTCCTCGATGACGGCCCGCGGTGCCGAGGGGCGCAGCCCGATCATCGACATGAAGCCGCCTTCAAACTGGTTCGGCCGGATGAACTTGGCCTTGCGCCCGTCAAAATACCCGAAGTTGAGAAAATAACCGCTGTCGGTGCGGTCGGCCGGAGCGGCGGTGCCGACGTTGAGCGAGAGGGTGGGGGTCTGCCGGACGTCCTCGCCGAGGTTGTGGATAATCAGTTCGTGCCGGACGAGGTAAGGATCACGATTGTTGTCGCCGTCGAGGCGGTAAATCCGGGTGATCTCGAAACCGCCGCGGGCTTCCACCCGAAAGACCACTTCGGTCTCGCTCCGGCGCACCACCGTGTAGGCCGCTTCCCGTCCGGCCCCGGGAAAATCCATCAGGGTGAGCGCCGGGGCGTAGCGGGGGGCATTGAAGACGAATCGCTCCGGCTCTCCTTTCTCGAGTGCATGCTGCTTTTGCACCACTTCCAGAATGGCGCCGCCGAAATTGGTCAGCCGCACCGCCACGAAGTCGTTTTCAAGGGTGATGACCTGCTCGTCTTCGAAGGAGAGGTCGTCGACATCGGCCATGATCGGCTCGGTCCGGGGCCGGGGGGCGGGCCTCGGAGCAGGCGCGCGCGGAGCCGGGGTTTCGGGATCGGCGGGATCGATGCCGGGTGGCTCCGGCAGCGGCTCGGAGGGTGCCGTCACCGGCGCGGGCCGCGGTGGCGGCGGAGCCTGGCGCTGGCTGTAAAACAGCACCGCGAAGGCCGCAAAGAGCAGCAAAAGACCGATGAAAATGTTGCGAGTATCCATTCGGGAAACGAAGGCTGCGGGCAGTTCCACCGCCGGGTGGGGTCCGCGGGTCCACCGGCCCGGCCCGTCTCAGGAGAGTGGCGGACCGGCGGAGAGAAAAGGGGCAACAAACCACAGCCCGCAAGCGGCAGGCAAGCAGATTCAGGACGACGAAAATCGGGACCCCCGGCGCCCGCCCCCGGGTCGCGGAGGAACGGGATCGCAACCGCCGTGACTCCATGGGTGGCAGCGCAGAATCCGCCGCAGCGTAAGCCACCCGCCCCGGAAAAAACCGTGCACCCGGAGCGCTTCCCGCGCATAGGCGGAGCAGGTGGGGGAAAACCGACAACCGGAGCCGGGTCCGAAGAGGGCATGCAGGGCCGGGCTCAGGGTGAGTTGATAGAGCCGCACGAGGCGTTCCGCGATCCAGCCCGCGGCGGAGCGATGGTGGCCGGGCTCAGTGGGTTTCATCGCTTGCAGCCCGGCCCCGGGTGTTGCGCCAGCGCCCCAGCGCCCGGTTGAACTGGGCCTCCAACTCGCCGAACTCCACCCGGCCGGCCTCCGCCCGGGCGCTCACCACCAGGTCCGTCCCCGGCGGCAGGCGGCCGAGGTGCTTGCGAAACAACTCCTTCAAACGCCGGCGCACCCGGTTGCGCTCAACCGCCGAACCCACCCGGCGGGAGACCGCCACCGCCACCCGGGGTGGTCCGGCGCACTCCCCCGTCAACTCCGGTGCGGGCCGGATAAAAAGCACGAAGGCCGCGGCGAAAATGCGGCGGCCTTCCGAACGCACCCGGGCAATGTCTCCCGGGCGGCAAAGTCGATGGCAGGGGCGCAGGCTCATCGGCCCGGCCGGCGGAGGTCGCTCAGACCACCGTCAGGCGTTTGCGCCCTTTGCGGCGGCGGGAGGCGAGCACTTGGCGGCCCCCGCGGGTGGACATGCGGGCGCGAAAGCCGATTTTGCGAACGCGCTTGAGGCGGTGTGGGCGATAGGTCGGTTGCATGGCAAAAGGGAGAAAAGCCCGTCACCAGACCAGCCGCACCGCCCGGTGTCAAGCACCCAAAACCGGTTCGACAGCTCCCAAGGCTTGGTAGGTCGTGCCCAAGCCGTGGCTTGCCTTCGCTCCCGATCTATTTTAGAGCACAGGCACTTTCTCAAGGCCCCGCCCATGGCCGGCATCAGCCTGCGGCCTTTAGCGGAAGGATCCACCACCGGCCCGCGCACCCTACCCCACTTGCACATCCTGCGCACAAACCACCAACGCCCTCATCACCATGAAAACCGTCTCTCTCGTCGCCCGCTACCTCCTCGCCCTCATGCTCTTGGTCTTCGGACTCAACAAGTTCCTCGGCTTCATGAGCATGCCGCCGCCCGAAGGTGATGCGCTCACCTACTTCCAGGGCATCGCCACGGTCAACATGATGACCATCCTCGGCGTGATCTACATCCTTTCTGCCGTGGCCTTGGCCGTCGGCAAAGCCATCGGCCTCGCCTGCGTCGTGCTCGCGGCCGTCGCCTTCAACATCTTGCTTTTCCACCTCACACTCGACTTGGGCGGCATCGTTCCGGGCCTGATCCTGACCATCCTGCTCGTGCTCGTCATCGCTGGCAACAAGTCGCGTTTCGAAGGGCTGCTCTGGTGACACTGGATTTCAAAAGACAGGCTTGTCCGCTGGTTCGAGGTCTGCCACCCTCCCGGCTTTCAAGTCCAGCAACCCCCGCACCATCACATCCATGACCGCCTCCCTCGCCTTCCAGCTCTACGCCGTCCGCAATGAATGCCAGAAAGACCTGGCCGCCACCCTGAAAACACTCGCCGGCCTCGGCTACCGCGGCGCCGAGCCCTGGGGCTACAACGGCGAAAAACTCGAGTGGCTCGGCCACCCGCCCGCCAAGGTCCGGGAGCTCTTCGATGCCGCCGGTCTCACCTGCTGCGGCATCCACCTCGCCACCGCCGCCCTCGACGCCAACCTCGCCAACACCACCGAGCTCTGCCGCATCCTCGGCTGCAAGTATCTCGTCATCGCCGGCGACCGCCAGCGCATGAGCTCCGCCGCCGGTGTGACCGAGCTGGCCGGCATCCTCAACCGCGCCGCGGAAAAGCTCACCCCCCACGGGATGGCCTGCGGCTACCATGCCCACGGCTTCGACTTCCAACCCATCGAGGGTAAAACGCCATGGGAAATGCTTGCCGACCAGACCACCCCCGAGGTCGTCCTCCAGATGGATATCGGCAACTGCCGCTCCGGCGGGGGCGACCCCATCGCTCTGCTCAAAAAATACCCCAACCGCTCCCGCAGCATCCACCTCAAGGACTACGACGGCGGCCCGGAAGCCGCCCTCGGCGACGGCACCGTCGACTGGGCCGAGGTCTTCGCCGTCATCAAATCCCACCAGTCCGCCGCGGAGTGGCTCGTGGTCGAGGAGGGGGAAGCGAAAGCGGAAGGCTTCGACATCGCCCGCCGCAGCATCGAAACCGCGCGGAAACACGTGGACTGAGGCCGGCCTCTGGCGGACTTGGCCGGAGGCGTGCCTCCGCGCCAGCACTCACGGATTGCCAAGGGTTTTCTAATGCACCACATCCTTCGCATGAACCCCACCCGGCCCGTCCTTCGGATTCTCCTCCTCAGTCTCGGCGTTGCCTTTCTTTCCGCCCCGCTCCCGGCCGCGGAGGATCCCGCCGCCATCCAACGCGAAGCGATGCGCAAACTCGACTGGCTCGCGGGAGACTGGCAGGGCACCGGCTGGATCCAAATGGGGCCGGAAGAACGGCACGCATTCCGCCAGACCGAAACCATCCGCTGGATGCTCGACGGCCTCGTCCTCATCATCGAAGGAGAGGGCGTCGCCGAGGAGACCGGGCAAGTCGTTCACTCGGCGTTGGCTTTTGTCTCCTACGACCCGCAGGTGGGCGTCCACCGCTGGCGGGCTTTTACCGCCGACGGACGCCAGACCGACACCGAAGCCGCCATCGAAGAGGACCGGATCACCTGGGGCTTCCCCCTATCCCCCACCCAGCGGGTGCGCTTCACCATCGTCCGCACCGGGGACGACCGCTGGCACGAAATCGGCGAGATGTCCCCGGGCGGCGACCATTGGTTTAAATTCTTCGAAATGACCCTCGCCCGCGCCGAAGCCGGGGAGTGAAACGCCTGCCCGTGGCCCCCGGCCGGCCCCCCTCACTCCGGCTCGCCGATGAAGACGGGCAGGTTCGCGGTCGCAAAGCGGTTGTCGTGGTCGTATAAATACACGAAAACACGGAAGCGGCCGGTCGTTTCAGGCGCCCGCAGGCTGGCCCGCGGGCCGTCTTCATCCCGGATCGCACCCGCCACCACCTCCGGCAGGGTTTCCCCGCCGCCGGCGTAAGCGCCGTACTCGACTTCCGGACGCAGCTCCCAGCGAAAGCGCAGGCCCGGGCGTCCGGCCGAGCCATCGGTCAATGCCTCCAGCGGCACGGTGTCCCCGGGCCGCAGCCAAACCGGATCAGGGGCCGCGAAGTGGTTGACTCGCACCCCGTAGAGGTGCGGCAGGGTGGGATCGGCGGGCTCGCCCGTCCACAGCTCGCGCCAGACCTCGACGGTCTCCATCTCGTTGCCCTCCGGATCCCATGTGTTGTACCAGCTCAGGGTGGTTTCATGCCGCCATCCCCAGTAAAAAATGAAACTGCCCAGGCAGCGCCCGGGGTGGGCCAGGACCGCACTTCGGTAACGCCGCCGGTAGCACTCCGCCTTCACCGTGCTGGTTTCCTCGAAGGGGGCGCCCCAGGGTGTCTTCGGCCGCTGCCAGGCGCCGCTCATCCCCCACTCGGTGATCAGGTAAGGCTTGGTCCAGCCGTGCTCCCGCAGCAGCGGCGCCACCCGGCCGACGTCGGCATAGGCGTTGACCCCGAGCAGGTCGAGCTCGGGACAGGCCGCCACACAACCGGCGATCTTGCCGAACTCACCCATGCCCACCGCCGTCAGCACCGGATGATCCGCATCCATTTCGTGAATACCACGGGCGATGGCGTTGACCGCATCCCAGACTTTCGGATTGAAGTCGGTCCGGCCCGGAATGTGGTCGAGTTCATTGCCCGCGCACCACATCAGCACGGCGGGGTGGTCCTTAAACTCCCGGACCAAGTCCAGCACCCGCTCCCGCTGCGCCTCCACCGCGGCGACATCGTCGTAATCCATCCCGTTCCGCTCCGGCTTCAACGGCAGGCCCGCCAACACCCCCAGCCCGGCCGCCTGCGCCGCGTCCAACCGCTCCCGCGTAACCCGCGGCAGGCGGACAGCGTTCGCACCCAGCGCCGCCAGCCGCTCCAGTCGCTCGTGGCCGACGGCGCCTCGGACAAAAAACGGCCGGTCCTCCACGCGGAGTTCCCAGCCCGAAGGGTTTTCGATAATTTTGGCACGCATCCGGAAAGCCTACGGGACCGTGGCGGGCTCCACAACCGCGAAGGCCTCGGCCCGATTTCTCCAGTCAGCTTTTCCCAGCCTTCCGCTGCGTCATCCCCCCGTCCGGCCCGGGCTTGACCCCGCCGCCTGCTGCGGTCAACGAGCCCCGATGCTTCCGGATCCAGCGACCCCCTTCTCCTTCCCCCTCGACCCCGGCCCGGGCTTCGTTCTGCACCGGGAGCTCCCCCGCCACCCCGCCCAGCGGCCTCTGCTCTGGATCGGCAACAGCTACACCGGTTGCTTCCGCCTGCCCCTGCTGGTGAAAGGGCTTTCGCTGCAATTCGGTCCCTGGGCGGTGGCGCCGGCCTATTGCATCCGCGGCGGGGAATCGCTCACCGGGCACGAAGCAGCCGGCCACGCCCGCGAATTGATCGAGCAGGGCGGCTGGCATGCCATCATTCTCCAGGATTGGAGCAAGGGCACTTTCGACGATTCACTCGGTCCGTTCCTTCCCGGTGTCCGGGCCCTCGCCAAGCGGGTCCGGGCGACCGGCGCGGCACTCTATCTCTACCAGACGTGGGAACGCGCCAACGACCCGGGCCGCATGGATGCCATCGAAGCCGCCTATGCCGAAGCCGCCCGTGAAACCGGCGCCACCGTCCTGCCCTGCGGCCGGGCCTGGGCCGAGCTGCGCCGGGAACGCCCCGATGCGGTCCTCCACATCGAGGACGATAGCCACCCCACCCTCCTCGGCAGCACCTTGGCGGCTTTGGTGCAGTGGCGGGTTCTGGGCGGTCAACCCCTGGCCTCGGTTCCCACCACCGTCGACTTGGAGGGTGGGCCGGTCGAAGCCGTTCCCCCGGCCCTCGTTGCCGCGGTGACCGGGGTGATCGAGAGGGTCGCCGGCGGGTCCGCTTTGTCATGATGGAATGGATACAGTTGTCCCGGCGCCCTCCGGCTCGGTGCGGGATTGATCTTCCCCGCCCATCCGCCATCCTGCCTCTTCAAACCGTCCCATGACCGAAACCTATGATGTCTGCGTGGTCGGCGGCGGCATGGCCGGCATCTGTGCCGCCATCGCCTCGGCCCGCAACGGCGCCCGCACCGTTCTTGTCCACGACCGCCCGGTCCTCGGCGGCAACGCTTCCTCGGAGGTCCGCATGTGGATCTGCGGGGCGCACGGCCCAAACAACAAGGAAACCGGCCTTCTCGAAGAGATCCAGCTCGAGAACTGCCGCCGCAACTCCGGCCTCGATTACAGCATCTGGGACAGCGTGCTCTACGAAAAAGTCGCTTTCTGCCCCCAGCTCACAGCGCATCTGAACTGCACCGTGCACGACGTCCGCACCGAGGGGCGCCGCCTCACCGAGGTCTCCGCCTGGCAGCTCACCACCTACCAGCGCCGCACCATCCGCGCCACCCACTTCATCGACTGCTCCGGCGACTCCATCCTCGGTCTGCTCTCCGGAGCCAAATTGCGCCGCGGACGCGAGAGCAGCGAAGCGTTCGGCGAAGACATCGCCCCGCCCCGCGCCGACCTCCGCACCATGGGCAACACCATCGTCCTCCAGCTCCGCGAAACCGACCGCCCCCAGCCTTTCACCCCGCCCGACTGGGCCTACACTTTCGACGACGCCACCCACCTCCCCCATCGCCTCGGCGGCGGCCGCGGCGACAATTTCTGGTGGCTCGAACTCGGCGGCCTCCGCGACACCCTCGCCGACGCCGAAGCCATCCGCCACGATCTCTACCGCACCGTCTTCGGCGTCTGGGACTACATGAAAAACCGCGCCCCCAACCGCGGGCGCGTCGAAAACTGGCTCCTTCACAACGTCGGCACAATCGCCGGGAAAAGGGAAAGCCACCGCTACATCGGGCCGCACACGCTCACCCAAAGCGACATCCGCGCCGGCGGGTGCTTCGACGACATCGTCGCCTACGGTGGCTGGTCCATGGACGACCACCATCCAGCGGGGCTGTATTACCCCGGCTCGGCCACGCTCTTCCACCCCGCCCCCTCGCCCTACGGTATCCCCTATCGCTGCTTGTATTCGGTTTCCTTTGACAATCTGCTCTGTGCCGGCCGCAACCTCTCCGCCACCCACGTCGCCCTCTCCAGCACCCGGGTCATGGCCACCTGCGCCCTGCTCGGCCAAGCCGCGGGCACCGCCGCCGCCCTCGCCGTGCGCCACGGCTGTGATCCCGGCACCGTCGGCTCCCGCCACCTGACCGATCTTCAGCACACCCTCATGGACGACGACTGCTGGCTGCCCGGGCGAGCCCGGCCGGTCCATCCGCTCACGGCCGCAGCCCGGCTCTCCGGACCGGAGCTGGACTTGGAATCGCTGCGCAACGGCCACGACCGCCCCCTCGGCGATGCGCCCAACGGAATCCGCCTCGAGCCCGGCGCAGCCGTCGAGTTTCGCTGGGACAGCCCCCGCTTCATCGGTGCAGTCCGGCTCGTCGGCGACAGCAACCTCAACGACCGCAAGCGGATGGCCTCGACATACCGGATCCACCCGCCCGCCATTCGCCCGCCCGCCGCCCTGCCCCGGGATCTCAGGATCGAAGCCGAAACCTCCGGAGGGAGCCGGGAAACCGTCTACCGCGGCACGGATCTCTGTGCCCGACTGCTGCTTCTGCCGGTGCGCAGGGAAGTGCGCTCGCTGCGGCTGGTCGCGGAGCGGGGCTGGGGGGACGGTCCCATCGGTATCTACAGCGTGGATACGCTGCCGGACTATCGCCCGAAAACCGCACCCCCGCCCCGCACCACTTGGCACGAGGTCATGCGCACCATCCCGCCCGAGGACCTCGCGGCGCCGAAGCTGGAGGGCGTCGTCCGCGGCAGCGGCCGCGGCGCTTGATCCCGCTCCGCGGGCGCTGGAGTTTGGACATCTTTCGGCACCAAAGGAGCGGTAACTCTATAGCCCAGCCCAAAGGGCTGGGTGATCGGACAACACGACGTTGCAGCCTGAAAGGCTGCCCGCACCGGCGTCGGATTGCCTGACGGAAAAAGCCCCGTATCCCGACTGCCAGTGAAACGCAGACACGGATGGCGGGCTTTCAGCCCGCGGAAATGCACCTTACGGTAACCCAAGCCGTTGACTTGGGCTTTTGGATTTTTACGCCGTAGGCGCATTCGAAATGTCCAAACTCCAAGCATCCCGGAGGGATGCCAGCGTGTAGCCGGTGGTTGAGCCCAGCGACACCACCGGTCACACGCCCATCCTACAAAGCACCCCGGAGGGGTGCCAGCAACCCTCGCTCGGAGCGCCGCGGAGAGCGCGAAGGCTGTCACGCCGGAGTCCGCCAGCGGCGTAGGCGGACCATTTTCCCGCCGCACGGGAGCAAGATGATCCCGCGACTCTAATCACCTGCCCCGCGACCGAGTGATCATCCACCTGCCCCGCGACCGCGGGATCCCCTGCTTGCCTCACGACCGCGGGGTTCCTCCGGCCCCCTCAGCCCCGGCAGGGGCGAACGGAAATTAGCCGGTGGTGCCAACCACTGGAACCGGCCCACCCCCAGTCATCCGCCCCGGAGGGGCGGCGGATCACGGCAATAGGGGTGCACAACAACCGGCGCCGCTGCCGAGGCGCGCTCCGCATAGGTTTCACCATCCGGTGGCTCGCGCCACCGGCTAATTTCCCACGCGCCTTCGGCGCTGTGAAGGCGCCACCCCGTCCAAGCACGGCATCGGCGAGACCGCCCCTGTACAAACCCGACCATTAGCCTGTCCCTAATTGTGGTACATCCCGATAAATAGCCTGTCCCTATTTCGCCTCCGGCTAATTTCCCACGCGCCTCCGGCGCTGTGAAGGCACCACCCCGTCCAAGCACGGCATCGGCGAGACCGCCCATGTACAAACCCGACCATTAGCCTGTCCCTAATTGTGGTGCATCCCGATTGATAGCCTGTCCCTATTTCGCCTCTTCTCCTTACTTCTCCCCCACCCCGCTGACTCCAGAGCATCCCGGAGGGATGCCAGCGTGTAGCCGGTGGTTGAGCCCAGCGACACCACCGGTCACACGCCCATCCTACAAAGCACCCCGGAGGGGTGCCAGCAACCCTCGCTCGGAGCGCCGCGGAGAGCGCGAAGGCTGTCACGCCGGAGTCCGCCAGCGGCGTAGGCGGACCATTTTCCCGCCGCACGGGAGCAAGATGCTCCCGCGACTCTAATCATCTGCCCCCGCATGGTGCATAAATAGCCTGTCCCTATTTAGCCCTTGGACTGTTACGCCGCTGGCGCATTTATGATGCCCCATCCCAGAGCCCGCGAACGCGGGGTTGCTCACAACCCTTCCCCGCCCCAGGCGGCGCTCACAAATCCAGCGGGCTGGTCAGCTCGCCGTCGGGCCGTCTCATCACATGCAGGTAAATCCGGGTCGTCTCGATGCTCGTATGCCCGAGCAGATCCTGCACCGTGCGCAGGCTCACGCCGGCTTCCAACAGGTGCGTGGCAAAACTGTGCCGCAGGGCATGCGGGGTCACCCGCTTGGCCAGCCCGGCTTGGCGCGCCGCCGCCGCCACGTCCCGCTGATAGACCCGGGGCAGGGTGTGGTGCCGACGGCAGATGCCGCTGCGGGGATCAGGGCCGATCTGCCGGCTGGGAAAGACCCAGAACCAGCCCCACTCGCGGGCCGCCCCCGGGTACTTGCGCCCCAGCCCCGGCGGCATCCAGACACCCGCCCGGCCTTCAGCCCGGTCCCGCTCGTAAAGGTCTTGCACCTCCTCCAGATGCCGCTCCAGGGCCGGTCTCAGTGCCTGAGGCAGGGGAGTGGCCCGGTCTTTGTCGCCTTTGCCGCCCCGCACCACCACGTGGCCTTGGTCGAAGTCCAGATCCTTCACCCGCAGCCGAAGCAACTCCGATGCCCGCAGGCCACTGCCGTATTGCAGTCGCGCCGGCAGCCGGCGGTTGTCGGGCAGGGCATCGAAAAGCAGCTCCAGTTCGCGCCGGCTCAGCACCACGGGGATGCGCGCCGAGGGCGCGGCACGGAGGTAGTCCGAGAAATCCCCGGGCTCGCGCCCGAGTACGTCGCGATGCCAAAAGACCAAGGCGTTGAGGGCCTGCCGCTGCGTCGAGGCCGCCACCCGCCCGCGCAGGGCGAGGTGATCCAAAAAGGAGCGGAGGTCGTTGGCCTCGGCCTGCCGGGGATCGCCGCCCAAATGCACAGCGAATCGCCGCATCCAGCCCAGATAGGTCTTTTCCGTCTGATAGGAAAACTGCCGGATCCGGACCGACCGCACCAGGAGTTGCTGCCAATCCGCCCCGGCCCCGATTGGCGCTTCTGAGGAGCAATCCCCATGGGTCGCTGCATTCATGTCGCTCACGGCTGATTTGGACGGGGTCTTCGTGGTCGGCTTGGGGGCGGTGCGGAAAAACCACCGCAGGGCGTTCCGCCAACTCTCCACCTTGAATTCATCTTTGCCGTGCTTGCGGATGGCCTGGTCCAAAAAGCCTCGTGCCGAAGCCTTGTTGACCCGCAACCCCGAGCGTTTGCAGAAAGAGAGGTACCAACGGAGGGTGATGGCGTAGCTCTGGCGTTCCCGCAACGGAAGCGAGGAGGCCGCCAATGCTTCCGCCCACCGGGGGAAGGAAAGGGGCGGGTCGGCCGGGGCAAACTCGGCCGACCCCGCCGATCCGGCCTTCCGGGGGCCGTTCCCGTGAGTTTCACTTTTGTCCCGAGGAGAGGAGTTGCGCATAAAAAACGACGAGCAGTCCCGTAAATGTGCGGAGGAGTTCGAGGGAAAAGTTGGAAAAGCCTCGTGAAGGCGGATTTCAGTGAATATTTGTTGGTTTGGGCATCAATTTTGCATTGACGCCAAAACCAGGCAAAGCTTGAGTCAAGCCCTATCCCCACCCCCGTCCGATAAAAGCGAAACTCAAACACCATCCCAAGACCCCCCTCCACCCACAATATGCGCAACTGAGTTTCGCATAATAAAACTGTTCGAAAATAATATACAGATGAATAATACTCATATACCAGCAGCTTTTTCCATGCTAATCGAAGAGTTGGAGCGAGCGATCCACGATGTAAATCAAGAAGGAGCAAAAGCATTTGAACAAAAAAGATATGAGGATATTTCAGACCTTGCTAAAAAGGCTAAAGACATTGAATCATTTCAGTCACGAGTAGTTATTCTCGAAGATGAGTGGACGTCACGGATGACAGGAGATGTTAAGCAAAAAGATAAAAAGGGAAGATGGACCAAGCAAGCACCGGCTACCCCAGTAGCTTTTCACGCATCCTGCCTTACGATAGCGAGTGAGCATTTGAAAAAAAGGTTTATCAAGCATACCCGATCTTCGTTTGTCAGTAAAGATGGAGGAACTGCCCTTGTAGTTTCAGTTTCTAAGGAACATGACAATGGGAGCCAAAAATTTTGTTGGTTTAGTTTTCATCCCTATCAGAAAGAATTTTTGCAATCCAAACAAAATGGATATTTGGCTCTCGGATGTGCCTCACCAGAAAGAACCTTATTGATTCCATATAATGATTTACAGCCTTGGACAAAGAAACTTAATAAGTCAGTTCGAGAAGACGACTCGTTCTACTGGCATATTCGGATTGTGACAGATGATGCAGGTTTTCGACTAAAATTGGAAGGACGTGGAAATCAGATTGATGTTGCAAAGTATCATATTAAAGGAAAGTAAGTTCGAACAAATCGGAGCACTCAACAGAATGGGCTGGCGCCCATTCTGCGAGTGTCCT
>REEB01000137.1 GCA_007695295.1 Puniceicoccaceae bacterium | reverse complement strand
CACCGCCATAACCCCAGCTCTCAAAGTACGCACCAGCCAAAATAGAACCCCAGGCGTACTCTGAAGTGGAGTTTATGTTAAACGAACCCAGCGACAGTAAGTGCGACGCTCGCCGGGCAGGAACAATTCCTCGGAATTCTGAAAACGAAGCAACCGTTGAATCAGTGGAACGATGGAATCTAAGCCAAGAATTTGGAAGCAATTGCACCGATCTGGGAAACCCTTCGACAACCCCCCAGTCAGTTCCCGATAAATAGTAGTTGTCGAATAAATTGTTCTGATCACTGCCCGGAAGTCCAACGACATAGGGTCTACCAAGCACAAATACATGCTGAAGGTCTCCGATAGAAAGGGGCGGGACACGGGGAAGATCTAAGAGAATTAGCGTGCTGTTGTGAGGGACATAAAGATTGCCTCCAACAACAGTTTCCTGCGGCTCTCTGAGAAATCCCCCAGCCTCGATCCAGCCATACCCTTCAAGACGCTCCTGTACACCAACCACATAGGCGAAAGCTGTTGACTCACCTTCACTTATCTCCGATTCGCTCTCAGGAAGCCCCTCGGAAATACCATTGCGCAGTGCAAACTGAGGTAGGTCCATTTCAAAATTCACTTGGCTGCTCGTTAAGCGCAATGTTACTGGCGTCGGCTCGCCTGGACCAGGATGTGCACTAAGTGTCACCACTTGGCCAGCAGAGTCGCGCGCGCGAATACTTTCTTGATCAAAGCTCGCTTCAACAAAGCCTCCTCTTTGAACAATTTGAGGACCAGAGAAAACAAGGTATTGGCGTCCGTCACGCTCAACGATAAAATTCCCTTCCTCCAAAGTCCTACGGAGATTGATGGAAGATCCCGTCACCCTTGTAGGATCGGATGCCTCAACAGCAATCGAAGGCCAATTGGTTACATCCAGCCTTGCTTCAAGGTTCCTTGAAAACTCCAGCCGCGCATTGAAGGGATTCCAAAGCTCGGCATTCGCCCTTACATGGACAGTTACCTCTCCTGCCTCATTGGGCATTGATACCGTTACAATAACTTGACCTTGCGTGAGCAACGGAGCGGCTGCGGTTTCTATCTCATCAGTCTGTTGCAGCTGAATGGAATACACTATACGATCGGTATCCGGATCATCTTGCAGATCCTCCTCGCCTTCCCCGGGAAGGTGATTGAGCCCGAAGGCAATATAGAGATCGAGCAAAGGATCGCCGGTTGAACCACCTTCACTGAGATCGCTTCTTAAGCCGCCAAGTGTTGTGCTGGTCAATGGTGAAGCTGTCCTAACGGCAAAATCATGAAACCGCCGTTTCAAGTTGCGTTGAAAGTTTTGGGGCAGACCTCCATCGGCAAGGCTAAGCTGGGAGCGCCATACAGACGTTGAAAAAACCCGCTTAATGCTTGGATCGCCCGCAGCCTCAAGGTTAAGTGTTGGATCATCCCAATTGGCACCGGGGAACCCACTGCCCGGGTTTGCCGCAACCCGGTCAGGAACTGCCCAGATGGCATCACCTCCATGCCGGGCCAGTATGGATTGCTGAAGGAACTGAGGATGAACGCCTGTTCCGATTTCAGCGGTTCTGTCGACAGAACCCAAGTTGGCCTTGAGACCTTCATCGGACACCCAGTAAGCAAAGTGGCCCACAGGGACTGTCTCCGGCATGCCGGGAAGGTTTCTAGCCTCAATTTGGTTTTTTGCCATCCAGACTCGCCGTGATGCGCGGTCCGCTGGATTGCCGTTTTCAAATCCTACGTTATAAAGCAGGTAAATGGCCGGCTCATTGGGGTTGGCTGGAGTCGCGGGAGTGGCGGGAAAGGCGGTCGGCTGCGGCGGAACGTCACTGGGGGTCACAAAACCGGTCTGCCCGGCGGTCAAACCCACGTTCGGGCTGACCAGCCAAGTCCGAAAATCTCCGGTATCCGTCTCCCAAACACCCGTCCAGTGTCTGCCGCTGTTCTCATTCTGATAATTCGTGTCGATCTCCGCCCGGGCGGTCGTGCGCTGGTCCGGGCCGGTGTGCTTTTGCAGCTCGGCGATGGCGAGATCAAGCGCGAAGAGGGCGTTTTGGCGGGCTTGGGCGAGCTGCTGGGTCGAGGTCGCGACCCGGGTCTCGATCCGGGTCAGGGTGGTCAAGCTGACCAGGAGCAGAACCAGAAAAGCCAGTAGGGTGATCGTAATAATAAGCGCGAACCCTTCCCGCCCGTCAATCCGGTGGCGGAGCGGTCGGGAAGTGGTGCGGCGTGGTTTTTTGGCGAAAGATTTCATAACGGCGGTCACGGGGCTCGGCGCGGCATCACCACCCGGCGGGTGAAGACTTTGGAGTGGTTTTCGGCGATCTCCCACCAGCGCTCCTCCAGCTCCGTGGCGGTGAAGGTCCCCTGGCGTCCCGTCTCCAAAGCATCAATCAGCCGGGCACCCTCCGGTGTCAGCACGCGAATAAAGATATCCACCACGTCGGGGTAGCGGTCCCACCATGCGGGTTCGACAACTCCGAGGTTGGCATTATTCACCAGATCAGATTGGGCATCACTAAGTCGGCCGTCGATGTCGGCCGGGAAAATCAAGCGCAGAACATTTGTGGGCTCTCCTTGCACAGTCTCTATGGTCCATACATAAAAACGAACCCCGAAGTCGATGACATTGGCACCGGCAAAATAATTCAGGTTTGTCCCCTCAAGTTCCTCGTAGACGCTGGAATCTAAGTCGAATCCCCCATCGGAAGTAAAGACGGCGGTTGAACTAGAAACTTTTCGAAAGAGGATATACCGGATTGTGGAATCGGGGGCTGCGGTGACGTTTCTGCGTGCAATCTGATAGGATACCGCCCGGATGCCCTCCTCGCCAGTTGTGAAGAACCGAAGCCATACACCACCTCGGCCCCAGCGGGTGTTTTCGATTCGGGGCTCCAACAATCGGAGTGTGTTCGCCCCATCCGGTTTTAGGTGTTGAGTCAAAGGTCCGGCGGTAACCCAGCCACGACCACCCGGCCCCCCCCAATTTACTGGAGGTGGACGCAAATCAGTCAGCACCGCCGCGCTCATGCCCGTGCCAGTGGGTGGTGCCCAGGAGTTCTGTAGGTCAATCGTCAATTGATCCAAAGCCAAACGGGCCTCGGTCGAGGCATCGAGTGCACCGGTGCTCCGGTTCCAGACGTTCATGAGGCTGACCGCCACCGTCAACATCAGGGTCACAAGCATGGCGGTCACCGCTGTGGCAATCAGAAGCTCCAGAAGCGTGAAGCCCTGAGTTCGTTTCGGAAAAGCAGATCTGGCGTTGCGGGTCATGGGCGGATGACCAAGTTAAAATTCGTCGAGGTTCTTTGGCTGGGGCTGACTACTCGATAAGTTCCCACCGCACCCAAGTCAGTCTCTTGGTGATCTGGTGGCGGTGCTGCTCCTGTTGGAACCTGCAAAGGCCAAAAAATCTGAGCCACCACAGGAATGAACTCGAGGTCATCGTCAGAATCCACGCCGTCCATCACGAGGCGGGAAACACGGATGAGGAAAAACCGGTCCCGATTGTGGATGCCGGGAACCGGCTCGTCCAAAGCATTGTTTACATCCAAGGTCGGGTCGTCGGGGTTGTCCTCATTAAAAAGCCGCACGACGGAGCCGTCAGCCGAGGCCACCAAGGAAATGTAGTTGGGATTGGCTGTAGCTGCAGGAATCTGGGTTCCGAAAGCATCGAAATCCTGGCCCTGACTCACCCGCCGGAGTTCCAGTAAAATGGTGGTGCCCAGAGAAGCCGCCACATCCCGATGCTCTATGTCCGCAATGGATCTGGTGGTGGGACCGATCAGTCCCATCACCGCCACAATCACGAAGGCGAAAATTCCCACGGCAAGAACGACCTCCACCAATGAGAATCCTTGGAGGCTGCGGTGTGTCGGTTTTCTGCGGTTTGGGATGAATATCATGAATCCAAAATTCAATTCTCAGGAAAATCTCTCGGCTGGTTCAGGAGAGTGTACTGCCCAGTGCTCCGAAGCAGCATGCCGATAACATGTTCAGGGTTGTCGAACCGAGGGCCTTGCGGAGTTACTCTCGCTGGCGCAATTGCTATTTTTGCACTAAAACCATCGTTCAAACCCTGAATTTTTCCATTGGACCGGAATTCGATGAAATAGTAGGGCCTGTCATCACCTTCGTTGAAAGCGACTTCGAATTGCGGGGTTGGCGGTATCAAGATGTTCGACGTCAGGTGGTCAGGCCAATTCACGCTATCCGCCAGAACGCCCAGCGACTGAAGGCTGTGGGGCTGTCTGGGTGGCACGATCCGGATCCCGCCGGGCAGAAGGGTCCCCGTGCCCGAGGGCATCCAGCCCAAGTTTCCTTGGTCATCCGGCCGCCACACCACAATCCCCACAAAGCGCAGGTAGCGCTCGGGGTCGCTGGAGTCGGCATGCACGATGAAGCGGGCGTCCGTCTGGTTCAGCACCGCTTGGCCGCGGGTCGCCTTGAGCAGGCCGCCCACCGTGCCCTGCGCCGAGCGCAGCGCATAGGTTTGGTCTCCCCCGCGCAGGCCGATCGAAATCACCCCCACGAAAAGGGCGATGATGCCGAGCACGACCAGCAGCTCGATGAGCGTGAATCCGCCCGCCGGGCGGGCCCGGCGGCGGGCGGAAGTCTGGAAATCTATGGAGTGGAAGGACATGGATGCGGAAACGGCCCCGGAGGACCGGCAGGGGAAGCCCTCAAGGGACCATCAAAAACTATCACCTCGCCCCGGGATATTCCCCGGAGCACCCCGCTCCCGGAGGCGGGAAATGGGGCTCAGGCATCAAGATACCTGATTTTTCGGCGATCAAAAGATCAATTCTGATGCACTTGCAAGCGGCGCTTTTCTCTCCATCCTCGCCCACCGGCCGGAATCACTCCGGCGGCGGCGGCGCTTTGCCGTTGTCTTCAGTTTCTCGTCCCACTGGTTCCCATGGCTAAAATCCTCATCCTTGAAGATGACGCGGTCTCCCAAAAGGTGCTGGCCGGCATGCTCACCAAGGAGGCCCACCAGTGCCTGCTCGCCGACACCATTGCCGAGGCCTGGAACAACCTGGAGGCCAATCTCGACGTCGACCTGCTCGTCCTCGACAGCAAGCTCCAGGGCGAGCGCGGCTGGGAACTTCTCCAGCGCGTCCGCCAGGATCCCATCCTCGCCAAAATCCCCGTCGTCATCTACTCCGCCGAGCCGGATCGCCAGTCCGTCATCACCTACATCCGCCTCGGCGTCCAAAACGTCCTCGTCAAACCCTACCACCCGGAAAAACTCCGCGATGAAATCGACAAGGCCCTCAAGGCCGACTGGCGCCAGGAAATGATGGAGCCCGAGGAGGTCACCCTGGAGCGCCTCGGCCTCTCCCGCGAAGACTACCACAAGCTGCTCTACGAAACCGCCCGCCAGGTCCAGGGCGCCGCCCTCAAACTCCAGCGCGCCCTCCACCTCGGCCACGCCGACGCCGCCCGCGACATCCTTTCCTCCCTCGTCAGCACCGCCGTCAACACCGGTATCCATGTCATCGAGGCGGTCAGCGAAGCCGCCATGCCGCCCCTCAAGGCCGGAGACTTCGACAAGGCCCACGAGACCGCCGGCCGCCTCCTCGCCGTCACCACTCACCTCCGCAAACTCGCCCGCATCGAAGAGGGCGAGGACGATGAGGAGGATGGCTCCCTCCCCCCGGATGATCTCCTCGACCTCGCCCTCGCCGAACCCGATGGGCAGAGCGCCGAAAACCACCACCCCGCCATCGACCTCTGGCGCGGTCTCCTCCGCGGGCCTTTCCTTCCCAAGGGCAAGCCCGCCGATGATCCCAAACCCCTCACCGAGCCGGAGGCCCTCGAGGCCATCGCCGCCTCCTGGGAAAAACCCGCTCCCGCCGCCCTCGCCGGGGTTGTCGGCACGTTCGGACTCGTCTGGCGGCTCCCCGAACCCACCCGCTCCTCCCTCGAGGAAATCCAGGCTGAGTTTGCCGACGCCTTCTGGCGATCGTTCGAAGCCGTCGGGGAAACGCCCCCGCCCGCCGACCAACCGATCGCGGACCGGGACCGCCTCCTCCACTTCAGCCTGCTCTACGGCCTTTACCCCCACCTGCCCGAGCCGGGCAAGGGCGGCAATTGGGTCGGCCGGCTCGCCCAGGCCGCCGCCGTCGGGCGCATCGCCGCCGCCGCCGGCCACAAGCTCAACCTCACCCAGCACGCCGCCCTCCCCTGGGGCGCCTGGCTCACCGAAGCCGGCCGCATCCTCCTCGAATGGGCTTTGCCCGAGCAACTCACCGCCGCCCGCCAGTTCGCCCGCGACCAGCGCGTCCCCTTCAAAGCCGCCTGCCGCAAATGGATCGGGATGGATGCCTCCGACGCACTCCAAGCACTCCTCGAGCAAGCCAACGCCAAGGACCTCGCTCCCCTCGCCGAAACCGGCCCGGAGGGCTCCTCCGCCGTCAAGCGTCTCGAAAATCAGACCGCCCTCGGCTACTTTTTCTGCCGCAGCATCGGCCTGCTCGAAGAAGGGGTGCCGGTCGACCTCGAACGCAAGGAACTCGAGCGCCTCGAGGAATGGAAGTACCTCCACGGCGGCCGCGAGGAAATCCAGGCCTGGAAGTTCCTGCCCGAAATGGTTTCCCACGCCCGCGACATCCGCCGCAGCCTCATGTCCGGCCTCCTCGCCCTCCAGTCCCCGCAGGAAAGCAGCGCCGAAACACCCGCCGAAGCCCGGTAAGGCACGATCCCCAAGCGCACCGTCCCAGGTAGGGCGTGCTCGCCGAGCGCGCCGCCGTCTCAGGTAAGGCGCGATCGCCGAGCGCGCCGTCCCCGGTAGGGCGCCAATCCCCCAGAGCACCACCGCCCCAGGTAGGGCGCGATCGCCGAGCGCGCCGCCCCCGGTAGGGCGCGATCCCCAAGCGCACCGCCACGACCAGGCCTTGCCCCCCGCAACTACTGGGCCACCCGCCTCCTCACATCGGCAGCTACGCCACCTATAACCCTTCACCCCTTACCCATTACTCCTTACCCTTCACTCCTTACCCCCCACCCATTCCCGCATGTGCCCGGCAACCCCATCCCCCAAAAA
>REEB01000125.1 GCA_007695295.1 Puniceicoccaceae bacterium | reverse complement strand
CTTGGAAAACTGCCGGAGCCGGATTCAACCCACGAATTCTTTTGAAGAGGCAAAATTTATTTTTCCGGGCGTTCCCATGAGGTCAAGACGTGTTTCGCCAGCTCTCCATCCGGTTCAGACAGTGAAGGTTTCCGCGGACTAAGCTGGGTTGTCTTGGCTTCAGCCGATTCGCTAGCCACCTGATGCTGGCTCCCGTGGCGGCCTTGAGCTTCTACGACAACAGTATTTTGCAGCTCGGTTTGCACGACGGCAAATCAAAATCCACTTCCGTTTTGGCTGGCCTGCGCATCTCCGAATCCAGCAACGCATCCCACACCTTCACTCTCCCAGCCCGCCTCCTTCAATCTCTGCATTCGATCCACCTGCCCAGCTCCGTCATTGAGTTCCATTTCGCCAATCCGCAGTTTTCAACAAAAGGCGTGTTCCCACCACCTATCTTCCGTCCGCTGTTTGGAGCGATCAGCTTTTGCCCTGAAGGCCGCATCCCCGGCGGCTAACACCACTTCCCTCACGGAGACTTCTCCTGCCTCAACGCCGCCGAGGCGGCGGGGCTGTCGGTGAATACAACGGGCTCCGGGGCAGACGGCGGAGCGGCGTTTAGCAGTGGCGGGGCGGAACGACCTTCGTCTCCACTCCATTGGGCGCGGCCACGGACAGCTCGGGCGGCCGGCCGGGCTCGTTCCAGAGTTCCAGCTCGATCGGCCCAAGGGGCGTCGGCACCCGGGCCCGCACCCAGCGCAGCGGACCCGCTTGCGGGGCAATGATCGCCCGGGCAAAGCCCGGCGCGATCGGCCGAACCCCGAGGAGCCGCCGCACGATGATGTTCGCGGGCGCGGCGCCCCAGGCATGGTTCCAGTCGAGGTTGGGCTTGTAACGGGTGCCCCAGGCTTCGAGCGTCATGGTGCTGCCAATGCCCCGGCTCATGTGATGCCACGAGCGATCGTGGGTTGCGGTCAGCAGGGCAAAGCCGTGCTCCGCTTCGCCCACCCGGTAGAGGCCGTCGAGCAGATGTTGGGCGCCATAGACGCTGCACGCCATGTCGCGGCTTTTCACAAACTCGACCACTGATTGTATCCGTTTTTCGGGCACGATGTCGGTCATGAGCGGAAAGAAGTTGGCATGCTGCGAGGCGTGGTCGGTGCCGTCCCCGTCGACATAGACGCCGCGTCCCGGATCAAAGAGGCGGGTGTTGACCGCCCGCGCCACTGCCTGCGCCCTCGCAGCGAAAAACCCTCGATCCGCTTCTTTGCCGAGGGCACCGGCGATGCGCTCCATCAGCACCAAGGAGCGGTGATGGAGGGCGTTGAGCACGGTGTTGACCGGCGTGAAGACATAGCCGTCGGTTTCCCCCGGCGTGTCGGGGCCAAACCAGCCGGGCGGCGGCCAGTCCACCAGCTCCCGCAGATCTTGGTCTTTGAAGAAGTCGTCGAGCCCGAGGGCACGGCGCAGGTCGGGCGTGACGAGGCCGGTGCGTGTGCTGATGAGTCCGTCCTCCCCGGCCAGTGCCGCCAGGGTTTTGGCCTTGAGCGCAGCGTAGTGGCGGCGGATGGCGTCATCGTTTCCTGAATACAGAAAGTCATACCAGGCAATTAAGGGCATGTGGAGCTGCCAGTCCGCCGGCCAAGTGGCATGATCGATGAGGTGGTGGAGGGTGGCGCGCGCCATCCGGTAGTCGGCGTCGAGCGCGTAGTGGGAAAGCTGGTTGATGTAGGCGTCGCCCTCGTAGGGGATGCGTTCGCGGTCTCCGTCCACGTAGAGCCCGCAAAAGGTGGTGGCTTTGATGGTGTGCCGGCATAGGTCCCAGACATCGTTGAGCACGGGATCGGAGGACTCGAAGAAGGCGGCCGAGTCGTCGAACGGGGCATGGACGAAGAGTTGACCGACGGCTTCCGGATCGAGTGTCCCGGGAAACTCTTCCAGCTCGCAGTAGCGAAAGGGCATGACCTCGCCGACCGTCCGCGGCATCGGGATCGCCCGGGGTCCGGTGTTGCGTTCGTCGGGCGGGATGAGAACCCGGAGGGTGGTGGTTTGCCGGTTGAGGACCAGGGACAAACCGCGGTACCGGACCGCGCCCGGCGGCGACCGGTCGATCCGCATCGGGCCGGCCAGCTTCTCGCCGAGATGCACCCGCACTTCATGCCGGTCCGCGGGAGCGGCCGCGGTCAGTTCGATGGTCCCGAAAACGGCGCGACCGAAATCAATGAACCAGTGTCCGGGTCCGAGCCGCGCGAGGCGGCGCGGGCGGCGGCGCGACACCACCAGTTCCATTGGGAGTCCAGGATCAATCATGGCCATGGAAGGCGGAGGGGTAGAACATGGGACCGGCGTTGCATGACCTCCGGGACGGCGGCATCACCCACCGCGCCGGAGTGATGGGCGTCCGCCTCAGGTCGCAAAGACCTCCTCCAGCACCCGGCGGGTCTTTTCGATCCCGGTGCGTGCGACGGTTTTCGCGTCCTGCGCCCAATAGTCGCGGTTGAACAACTCCAGCGAGAGCGGCCCGCGATAGCCGGCGGCGTGGAGGGCGCGGAGGATTTCCGGGAGCGGTGCGACACCGTCGCCGGGGTAAACGCGGTGCTCGTCGCGGCTCTCCGCGCGGGCGGGGGTGGCGGGATAGTCGTTGAGGTGGAAAAGGCCAAGCGTATCCGAGCCAAGGATACGAAAACCTTCGAAGCGTCCGAGGCTTTTCCAAGTGTGGAAAACATCGGCGAGGATGCGGGCTCCGGGCCGGCCGCAGTCGGCCGCGACCAGCAGGGCCTCGCCCGGCGTGCCGAGCGTGGGCGACATGCCCCAATACTCGATCAGCGGCACGACGCCGAAGCTTGCGCCGAGATCGAAGAGCTCGGCATAGCGGGCGGCGATGGCGCGGTAACCCGGCGGGTTTTCCTTCAACCCCATGGGAGGGGCGGCGAGAAAGGGCGCTCCCAGGGCGGCCGCGATCTCGAAACCGCGGCGGGCTTCCTCCATCGCTTTGGCGCGGGCGGCAGGGTCGTCGACCGCCCACTCGAAAAACCCGATCAAATTGGCCACCGCGAGTCCGCCCTCGTCGCACTGCCGCTTCAGGTCCCCCAGCGAACCGCCGGCGGCGGTCCAGGCATCAATCTCCTTGATCCAAGGCTCGATGGCATCGTAACCCGCTTCGGAGGCGGCGGCGATCATCTCCGGCAGGGCGATCTCGCCGCAGCGGATGGTGCTGGTGTTCAGGCAAAGGGGAAAGGGTTGTGCGCTCATGGGATGGCGCGAGAGCTTGCCGGAGACGGCCCCGGTCGGAAAGCCGTTTCGGTCCCCCGGCGGGCGGTTTCCTCAATCTTCGGGCTGGAAAACCAACCCCTGCCCCACGACTTGGGTCGCTCCTTCGATGCGCTCGAGGGCAATCCGCTTGATGCCGGCGAAACGCTCGATCGCCTGCGCCAGCGGCTCGGAGTGGGTCGTCACCCAGACCTGCGACTGGCGGCGGGCATTCACGATCAGCTTGGCGAGGGAGTCCAGCACCTCCGGATGCAGGCTGGTTTCCGGTTCGTTGAGGGCGAGCAAGCCTCCGGGGCGCGAACTGAGCAGCGCCGCCGCCAGGCAGAGAAAGCGCAGGGTGCCGTCGGAGAGCTCGGTGGCTTCGAGCGGCCGCCGCAGCCCCGGCGCCTCCATCAGCAGGCGGAAGCGCGCGCCCTCGGCGGTGACGCGGAGACGGGCGCCGTCGAAGGCGGCCGCGACGGTCGCCTCCAGGTCGGGGGCGTTTTCGCTCTCGAGGATCGTCTGCAGGGCGGCGGCGAGGTCGCTGCCGTCGTGGCCGAGGATGGGCGTGCGGAAGCCGGGGCGGGGTTGCCGCAAGGGGGAAGCGGGATCGCTGCGGAAGTGATGGTAAAACCGCCAGCGCTCCATTTCCGCGCGCAGCAGGGCGATCTCGGGATAAAGGTGCGGCTCACGGAGTTGGGAGAGCACCGCCTCATTGGCGGCCAGTTCGCCCGTGAATCCGGTTCGTCCGCCCTTCGCATCGCGAATCCAGGCACCCGAAAGGTCGCGTTGAAAGTAGGTGGTCGCCGGCCGCCGGGCCCGTCCGTGCCAGACATATTCCTCCTTCACCTCCGGATCCTGCGAAAAGAGGGTGATGCGCGGAGTCGGCAGGCCGCACCGCAGTTCGTAGGAAAAGGTGTCCGTGATGGCGGCGAGGGAAAGCCGGACCGGCTCGTTTTTCGCTGCCTTGCGGCGCGGGCCGGCCCAGAGGACCGAGCCCATGCCACCCTCCTCGGCGATGGTCCGGGCCAGTCCGCCGGTGGCGGCCCGCGAGAGCAGGTGGAGGGCCTGGTAGAGGTTGCTTTTGCCGGAGCCGTTCGGCCCCGTCACGACCGTCAGCGGCCCCAGGCCCAGGCGGATTTCGCGCAGGGACCGGTAGCCGGAAACACGGAGTTCTTTGAGTTGCATGGGCGGACGATGGTGACGCGCCCCCAGTGCAGCGTAGTGCCGCAGTCGCGACAATCGCGAAATCCGGACCGCGGCGAGGGAGGCGGGTCGCCCGCGCACGAGATTGCCTTCCGCCGGGATGAGAGCAGGATTGCCGGGATGCCTGCCTCCCCCAAGAAATCCGCCACCAAGAAAATCCGCATCGGTATCATCGGCTCCGGGGCGATGGGCCGCCACCGCGCCACCGAGCTGGCCCGCCGGCCCGGAGTGAAGGTGACCGCCATTTCCGCCCGCAATCCCGAGACCGGCCCCGCCCTCGCCCGGGAGCTCGGTCTCAAACTCATCCCCACGTGGGAAAAACTCCTCGAGCGCGACGACCTCGACGGAGTTGTCAATACCACCCCAAACCACCTCCACGGCCCCATCCTCCGTCGCTGCCTGGAGCGGGACTTTCCCGTGCTTACGGAATACCCGCTCACCACCTCGGAAAAGGAACTCGCCGCCATCGCGAAAGCGGCCGCGCGCCGCAAGGCGCCCATCCTGCGGACCACTCACCCCGGCCTGGCCGACTCGAGTCTGCGCCAGCGGCGCAAGCAGTTCGCCGCCGATGGGCCGCTCCTGCTGGCGCATTTCCTCCGCCTCACCCCCGGGCGCGGAGCGCGGCCCGATGTGTTGTTCAACCTCCGTTTGTCCGGCCCGCCGCCATTGTTTTTCGTCTACCACCTCTACCCGTGGGTGGCGTTGTTCGGCGGAGTGGAGTGGGTGCAGGCGGGCATGGCCTTTCCCGGTCTCAATACCGGCACCACCGCCTACGAACGCTTCTCCGCCTCGGTCGCGGCTCCCTTCAAGCAAGGCGCGCTCGCCCAATGGACTTGGGCCGGGGGCATTCCCCTGCCCGGCCCGGAGGAATCCGAGCGGCTGGTTTTCGAAAAAGCCACCTACCACCGCCACAACGGCGACTGGAAACGGGCCGACCGCAAAGCCAACCAGACCTTTCGGATGCCGCCGGCCAAACGGAGCCCGGCCCCGGAGGACTTGTTTCTGGCCGACCTCGCCGAGCCGGCGTCCTCCACTTGGCGGGAGGATCTGGCCCCCGCTCTCTGGGCGACTTGGATCGGCCTCGCGGCCGGCAAGTCCCACGGCGGCGAGGGCCGGGTGCCGTCACCGTCCTGGCTGCCGGATTTCAACCCCGCCCCACCGGTTTGAGCGCATCCTTTTTTCGTAGCCGATATTCGGATACCTGTGTTGCACTCAGTGGAGCAGATCCTCGGGGGTGCCGGTGATGCTGTGATAGCCGGGCCAGGGCTTGGCTCGGCGCTCCCGCCGGGAAGCGGCCGGCCTCGTGGCGACGAGCCGGCCGTCCCGCACCGCCGGCGAGCCGCTGCTTTCGAGGGCCTCGACGAGGGCCGCACGGAGGCGCTTGAGGACCGCTGGCGGACGCTTGGCCGCAGCGAGGTTCACGCATTCATGCGGATCGGTCTCCAAGTCGAAAAGCAGTTCACCCCCGCCTTCCTCGCTGAAATGGTACTTCCAGCGGCCTTCGATCCAGCAGTGAAACGGCGGCAGTCCGCCCCGGAGGTGGCCACGTACGTCCTCCCCACCAAGCGCCGGGAGCAGGGAACGGCCGTCGA
Source organism: Puniceicoccaceae bacterium (assembly GCA_007695295.1). Taxonomy (GTDB): domain Bacteria; phylum Verrucomicrobiota; class Verrucomicrobiia; order Opitutales; family Opitutaceae; genus REEB01. The sequence goes on along the minus strand of REEB01000125.1, from coordinate 24,831 downwards.
GACCGGCGGGCGGCGTCTCCCCGGCCGCCTCCATCAGGGTCGGGAAAAGATCTGCCAGGCAGGACAAAGCGGCGGCGCGGCTGCCGCGGGCGTGGTCCCACTCCTCCCCGGCCGGCGGCCGGATAATCAACGGCACATGGGCCGAGCCTTCGAGATAGTTGGTCTTCGCCCCCATGCCATGATCGCCGAGGTTTTCCCCGTGGTCGGAAGTGAAGACGATCCAGGTATGGTCAAGTTCGCCCAGCTCGCGCAGGCGGGCGAAGAGGTGGCCGAGATTGTAGTCGATCTGGCTGATGAGCGCATAGTAGGCGCGGCGGGCGGCGCGGATCCGGTCGGCCGGCCAGTTGTCGATGCCGTTGAGATTGTGGGTCGGTCCGGAGAACGCCTGCCAAAGCGGCGACCCCGGCTCCACCCAGTCGCCGCGAACCGGCTCGGGCAGCTCGATTCCGTCATATAAATCCCAATACGCCTTGATTGGATCGAAGGGCGGGTGCGGTTTGCTGAATCCGGTGTAGAGGAAAAACGGGCGGGTCGGATCACGGGACTCAAGGAAACGGACGGAGCAACGGACCGTCCAGTGGGTCAGTGTGAGATGCTCGGGCACGGTGGCGAAGCCCGGGTGCATTTCGTTCTGCCCAAGGCCGTGGGCCATCGGCTCATCACCGGGCGCGACTTCGCGGATCCAGTGGTAATAATCCTCCATGATCTCGGCATGCTCCCAGCCGTAGGTGCAGCGCACGGGATGGTAGTGGAGCTTGCCGACGGCTTTGGTCTGGTAGCCGGCCCGGGTCAGCAAGGCCGGCAGGGTCACGGTGGGGTCGGGCGCGGAGGGCTGGCCGAAGTGGCCGATCCCAGGCGGCTGATTGTGGTAGTGGACGCCGGTGATAAGGGTGGAGCGCGCGGGGGCGCAGACCGGTGCATCCGAGTAACAACGCTCAAAGAGCGTGCCGGTCTCCGTGAGCCAGTCCAGGTGCGGGGTGAGCATGTGGCCGTGGCCGGCGGCCGCAAGGGTGTCGAAGCGTTGCTGATCGGTGACGATGAGGAGGAGGTTCGGCTTCATGGTCGAAGGGTACGGGAATTGCACGATGCAAAGCCTTGGCCTCTGCAACGGCGAGGGAAAACACCCAACACCGCTGCGGGGCGGACGAAATATGAGTTCAGCTCACTTTGCGCTTTTGCCCGGGCGCGTCTGCGGCTTGGCTGGATGTCTTCATCATGTCCAAACCATCCCAGCTCACCCCGCCCCGCCCCGAATACCCCCGCCCGCTCCAAGTGCGTGCGGACTGGCTCTGCCTCAATGGCCCCTGGAGCTTCGAGGACGACCCCGGCGACAGCGGCGAGGAGCGCGGCCTCCGCACCCACCCCCTCGCCGACGCGATCACGGTGCCTTTCTGCCGCGAAGCCAAGCTCTCCGGCCTCGCCCGCACTGATCGTTGCGCCGCTGTCTGGTATGCCCGCGAGGTCGCCGTCCCGGGGGCGTGGCAAGGCCGCAGGATCTGGCTGCACTTCGGCGCCGCCGACTACGACACCACGGTCTGGGTCAACGATGCGGAGGTCGGCCGCCACCAGGGCGGCACCGCCGGCTTCCGCTTCGAAATCACCGACCAAGCCGCCGCGGGCAAAACCGCCCGCATCGTCGTCCGCTGCCGGGACGACTGGTGGAGCATCCGCCCCCGCGGCAAGCAGGCCACCAAGGTCCACCCCCATGGCTGCTGGTACACCCGCACCACCGGGATCTGGCAGACCGTCTGGCTGGAGCCGACCGCCGCCGCCTTTCTCGAGCGCCCGCGCATCACCCCTTGCCTCGCCGACAGCAGCTTCCACCTCGAGCAGCGGGTCAACCGCGGCCGCCCCGGCCAACGGATCGAGGCGGAGTTGTCCGACGCCTCCGGAGTGGTCGCCCGCGCCGAAACCACGCTCGGGCACGACCTCTGCCCGCGCCTGATCCTGACCGTGCCAGCGGACCGGCGGGTACCCTGGGAGCCAGGCAATCCCCACCTCTATGACCTCGCCCTCACGCTCAAGGACCAGGACGGCGCCGTACTCGACAAGTGCACCTCCTACGCAGGGCTGCGCGGGATCGCCATCGACGGCCACCGCATCCTCCTCAACGGCAAACCCGTCTTCCAGCGCCTCATCCTCGATCAAGGCTACTACCCCGACGGAGTGCAGACCGCCCCGACCGACGCCGATCTCGTGCGCGACATCGAGCTGGCGATGGCCGCCGGCTTCAACGGCGCGCGTCTCCACCAGAAGGTTTTTGAGGAGCGCTTTTTATTTCATGCCGACCGGCTCGGCTACCTCGTCTGGGGTGAGTTCGCCGACTGGTGCCACGACTTCGACAGCCGGGCCCGCTCCCGCCGCTGGGACCTCAACTTCGTCAGCGAATGGCTCGAAGTCCTTGAGCGCGACTACTCCCACCCGGCCATCATCGGCTGGTGCCCGCTCAACGAGCAGCTCAACGAAAACCCCGACCACCGCGAGAGCTTCGACCACTTCATCCGCGCCCTTTATTTCGCCGCCAAGGCCGCCGACACCTCCCGGCCGGTCCTCGACGTCTCGGGCTGGACCCACCGCGTGCCCGACGCGGACGTGTATGATTGGCACAGCTACGAGCAGGATCCGGAAAAACTGGCCGAGCGGATGGCCCCGCTGCGCGACGGCGCCATCAACGTCGACTGGAAGGAAAAGATCCACGTCCCCTACCGCGGTCAGCCCTTCATCCTCAGCGAGTTCGGCGGCATCAAGTGGGTGGACGGCGACAACGCCAAGAGTGAAGGCTGGGGCTACGGCCAGGCCGTGACCAGCCTGGAGGAGTTTTACGACCGCTTCGACGGCCTTTGCCGCGTCCTCTTGGAAAATCCCGGCATCTGCGGTTACTGCTACACCCAGATGACCGACATCCCTCCGGAGATGAACGGCCTCTTCCGCTTCGACCGCTCCGCAAAGTTTGATCTCAAACGCCTGGCCCAGTCCCAGCAGCGCCCGGCCGCGATCGAAGATACGAGCGGGTGAATGGACCGATGAGTTGGGGCAGATTGTGAGTTTGGACCAGTTCCACGTTCCCTAAGCGCCCTATGGAAGTGCCTTCGCGACAACACCAGTTTCAGTCGACAATGATTACAACGCCTACGATAAACATGGTTGGTGCGAGCCGGGAATGGGACACGTAAGAGGCGATTTTTTTAGGATGAAAGAATCCTCGCCGAATTGGGCCGCATCCACGCCGCGGCGGGAAACAACCCGGAAACCCCAACACAGTATCAGGAAGGGATCATCAACTCCAGGATCATCCAAGAAGCCCGCCGGGTCATGACGGAAAGCTTCGGACCTGAAGTATGGGACCACTACCTGCAATCCCCCCATGCAGCCGGACTGCGCTGGGCGCTGAATCCGGACTAGGTCCGGCCGCGCCGCTGAATCCCGAGCCGCTTCAATCAAAGAACTTTTTCGCTTTTTCGAAGAAGCTCTTGCCGACCGGTTCGTCGGCATCGCCGCAGGCGAGGGCGAAGTCTTCCAACTTGCGCCGCTGGTCGGAGGTGAGGGAGGTTGGCACTTCCACGTGGACCCGCACGAGCTGGTCGCCGAAGTAGCCGCCGCGCAGGCTCGGCATGCCCTTGCCCTTGAGACGGAAGGTGGTGCCGGACTGGGTGCCGGGGGGGATTTTGAGGGTGGCTTTGCCCTTGAGGGTCGGCACCTGGATGGTGCCGCCGAGGGTGGCGAGGGTGAACTTGATCGGGATTTCGCAGAAGAGATCCTCCCCGCGTCGCTCGAAGACCTCGTGGTCGGCGACATGAACCACGATGTAGAGGTCGCCGGCCGGTCCGCCGGCCGCGCCCGCCTCGCCGTTGCCGGCGGAGCGGAGCTTGGAGCCGGTGTCGACCCCGGCGGGGATGCGGACCTTGATGCGGGAGGTGGCGTTGACCCGGCCCTGGCCGGCGCACTTGGTGCACTTGCGCTCGATGATGGTGCCGGCGCCCTGGCAGGTGGGACAGGTCTGGCGGAAGGTGAAAAAGCCGCGCGAGGAAGTCACCTGGCCGGCGCCGCCGCAAGTGGAGCACCGGGTGGTGCCGGAGCCCGGCTCCGCGCCGCTGCCAGAGCAGTGAGCGCAGGCCACCGGCTTGCGGAAGGAAATCTCCTTTTCGATCCCGGAAGCGGCCTCCTCCAGCGTGATTTCGAGGTCGTAGCGCAAATCGGCCCCGCGCTGGGCGCCGCCACGGCCGCCGCGGCCACCACCACCACTGCCGCCGCCGCCAAAAAATTCGTCGAAGATGTTACTGCCACTGAAGACCTCGCGGAAAATATCGAAGGGATCATGGAACGGACCGGCGCCGCCGCCGCCACCGGCCGAGGCCCCGCCAAAGGCGGCATGACCATAGCGATCGTAGGCGGCCCGCTTGTTCTCGTCCTTGAGAACTTCATACGCCTCCGAGACCTTCTTAAACATCTCCTCCGCCTTGGTGTCGCCCGGGTTTTTGTCCGGGTGAAACTTCACCGCCATTTTGCGGTAGGCTTTCTTGATTTCATCCGCGGTGGCCTGGCGGCTCACCCCGAGAAGTTCGTAATAATCTTCTTTGACCTGGCTCATGGGTTCGTAGCGATGGGTTCAGCGGACGGCAAGGGGTGGTCGACCGGAGTCGGGCCGGACGAGGGCGCGAGCCTCGCCGCGCCGATGCTTTTGACCGGGCAACTCATGAACGGTTGCCGTCCTCCGCCGTGGGTTCGCCGTTGCCGGACCCGGGGCCGCTGGAGACGACCACGCTGGCGGGCCGGATGAGGCGGCCGTTCAGGGAATAGCCGGTCCGGATGAGCTGGAGAACGGCCTCGGCGGGGACCTCGTCACTCGAGAGGTGGGAAAGAGCGTCGTGGTTGTGGGGATCAAAGGCATCTCCGGGTGCGGGCGCGATCTCGACGACTCCGTTCTGCGCGAGTACCCCGCGGAACTGCTCCAGGACCATGGCGACGCCATCGGCCACGCCCTTGGCCTCGGTGGACTGGAGGGCGGATTGGAGGCCGAGATTCAGATTGTCGAGCACGGGAAGCAGATCCTCGATGACGGCGCCGGCCACGGATTTGCGCAGCTCGTCCTTTTCGCGTTGGACGCGGCGGCGGTAGGTATCGAGGTCCGCCATCGCCCGCAAGTAGCGGTTGTAGTACTCTTGGGTTTCGGCCCGGGCGGCGGCGAGCTGCTCCTCAAGGGAAGGCTGGGAAGAGGCTTCGGCGGGATCGCCGACGGTTTCGCCGGGGGTGGCCGGAGAGGTCTGCTCCTCCCCACCCTGCGAGCCCGCAACCTCCTCCGGAGCAGCGTTCTCGGCCGGTTTTTGATCGTTCTCGGATAGGTCGGTGGGTCGTTCGTTGCCTGATGTCATAATGCCAAAAAGATCAATCTTCATCCTCCTGCCGCAGGGAATCAAAGAGATTTTTCAAAGTCCGCCCGACGCGGTCGCCGGTTTCGCGCAGGAAATCCCCGGACCCTGAGAGGCCGGTTTGCATGATATCGGCCAGATTTCCGGGCAGAATACCCAAAAGTCCGCCGAGCACTTGAGCGATCCCGGCGGCGGCGAGGTCGGCGGAAAGTGGCCCGATGATTTCCTTGGGGTCGGTCACATCGGTGAACTGGCGGTCGATACCCAACTCAAAGCGCTGCAATCGGGGGCGGTCACGGCGGTGATCGATCATTTCGATGGACCCGATCCGGAGGTGCAGGTGTTCGATGAGAAACTCCGGCAGTTCCGGGTCTTCGGCCGGCTCGTCCCCGGGAGCGCGGTCCGGCTCGGGGTGGAGCGCCCGGCGGAAAACCTCGACATTGGTGGACCCGTCCGGGGCGGTCACGAGGGTGACTTTTTCCAGATCGATCACCATCCGGGGAATGACGACCCGCTCGCCCATCAGGCTGGTGGGCCTGACCTTGAGGTCGAGACTGGCGAGGGCGACGAAGTCCCGGGTCGGAAAGGCCTCCGGATTTTCGATCCGCAGGTCTCTGAGGGTGAGGGTGCCGCCAAAGGGATTGCAGGCCAGCGCTTGGACGGAGGCGGGAAAGCCGCTCCGTTTCTGAATCTCCCGCGTGGCCAGCGTCGGCAGGAGAAGAATCCACCCCAGCACTCCCAGGGCGAGCAGGAAGACCGCCAGAAACAGGACCTTGAGGAGGATGCCGCCCCGGCGGCGGTGTGGATCATGGAGTGGATTCATGGAACGGATGGGTTCAGGGTAAAAACCGGTCGGTAAGGAGAAACTCCGCCGGGCAATCATCGGCTGCGGTGACGCTGAAGGCTTCCGATGCCGGCAGAAGGACGTTGGTTCCCCGGCGGAGCGGTGCGCCACTGCCGGGATCGACGCTGCCGCCCACCACGTGCAGCAGCCGCGGCCCCTCGCCGGCCGGAAGCGGGAGTCCGGCCTCACCCGGAGCCAGCCGGAACCAACGCAGCCGGAATTCCGGGCAATCCGCCAGCACCGTGCCGCTGGCCGCGGGGGTGAGCGGCGCGGGCTCCACATCCGCGAAATCGATGCTGGCGAGCGACTCTTCCACGTGGAGCTGCCGGGACTGGCCGTCCAACCCTTTGCGACCCCAATCGTAGACGCGGTAGGTGGTGTCCGAATTCTGCTGGATCTCGAGGATGAGGTTGCCGGCGTCGATGGCGTGGAGCCGTCCGCTTTCAACGAGGAGGGACTGGCCGGCGCTGACCGGAAACGTGTGCAGGCAGGGTTCGAGCCGCCCCACCTCGAGTGCGGCGATGAAGGCCTCGCGGGTCACACCACGCCGAAGGCCGACAATCAGGGAAGCCCCCGGATCCGCCTCGGCGATAAACCAGTTTTCCGTCTTCGGCTCCCCCTTGAGTTGCGCCGCCACGCGGGCCGGCGGATGCACTTGGAGACTGAGGCGCTCGCGGCAATCCAGCCATTTCACCAAAATGGGAAAGGGGCGCCGGCCGGCGGCGGCGTCGCCGAGGATCTCGGCACCGTGCTTTTCGAGCAGGGCGCGCAGGGTAAGCCCGGCGTGCGGACCGGCGGCCACGCGCGAGTTGGCTTCCGGGCGGTCGACGATTTCCCAGCTTTCGCCGATCGGATTGCCCGGGGGCAAGGTGCGGCCGAGGGAGGTGGCGAGGCGATCGCCGCCCCAGACGCGTTCCTGGTAAATGGGTTCAAATGCGAGCGGACCCGGCATGCTTCCTCCCTAGCGGCCCCCCCGGACTGCCGCAAGCGCGGAGGAAGGATTGAAATCACCCGCCGCTTCTGAAAAAACCCCCTTCGACTCCCGACCCATGGCCCGATCCCGATCCAAGACCGAAACCACCGAAGCCGTCGCTTTACACGCTCCGCGCAGCCAGGGCAACTGGTTGCTCGCAACTCTGGCCGCGCTTCTCGGCCTGCTCGTGCTCGTCGCCCTCCTCGACTACCAGCCCGAGCAGACCCGCTTCATCACCACGGACCGCTCGGAACTGAACCTGGTCGGTATTTTCGGCGCCGATACAGCCTGGGTGATCCTGTACACGCTCGGCGGGGCGGGTTGGCTGGTGCCGGTTTTTCTCTTCTGGAGCGGATGGATCTTCCACCGCCGCGGCCACCGCCGGATCGTGACCCGCTTTCTCGCCATGATCGGCTGCCTGATCTGCGCCAGCGCCCTGCTGGCGATGCAGGCCCGGTTTTTCACCGACCAGGCCAACGCCTACCATCAAGGCCCCGGCGGCGTCCTCGGGGGCATCATTTACGGCAACCTGCTCGAGACCTTTCTCGGCACCTTTGGCTCGGCCATCATTCTCGGCGGCCTCGGGCTGGTCGGGCTGGTTTATGTCGTCACCAAGGACGTGCCGGAGTCGTATTACAAAATCCGCGACCGGCTCGGGACCTGGTTTGCCGCCTACGCCAAGAGGCGACAGGAGATCCGCGAGGCCCGGCGACTCGCGGCCGAGGAAGCCAAAGCCCGCGCCGCCGAGCCGACGAAAAAGCTGCGCCGCCCCCAGCCGGAGAGCGATGAAGCCACCGAGGAGGATTCATTCCCGCCACCCAAACCCGCCGCCCCCGTCAGGATCGCCCGCAACGGCTCCTCCGCCTCCTCCTCCTCCCCGGGCACCGAGCTGAAAATCGTCGCCCCTGAGGAGACCCGCAAGGCCAAGCAGCCGGCCCGGCGCTCCGCGGGCGCCTACCGCTTCCCCGAGCTCAATCTGCTCGACGCCGCCAAAGGCCCCTCCGTGCACGACACCCGCGAAGAGCATGCCCGCAACGCCGAGACGCTGCTGCGCGTGCTGGCCGAGTTCGGCGTCGAGGTCACCCTCGGGGAGATCCACACCGGCCCGGTCATCACCCGCTACGAGGTCTACCCCGCGCCGGGAGTGCGGGTGGAGAAGATCAGCGGGCTGGACAAAAACATCGCCATGGGCATGGAGGCGCAGTCCGTGCGCATCCTCGCTCCGGTGCCCGGCAAGGGCTGTGTGGGGGTGGAAGTACCCAACCGCCACCCCGCCCCGGTCGGCATCCGCGAGATCCTCGAGTCGGAGGACTGGGCCTCCTCCAAGGCCGAGATCCCCATCGCCCTCGGGCGGGATGTCTCGGGCAAACCGCTCATCTCCGATCTCACCCGCATGCCTCACCTGCTCATCGCCGGCACCACCGGCTCGGGCAAGACGGTCTGTATCAACAGCATCATTACATCGCTCCTCTACCACGCCAGCCCGGAGACGCTCCGCTTCATCATGGTCGACCCCAAGATCGTGGAAATGAAGCAGTTCAACGACCTGCCCCACATGCTCATCCCGGTCGTCACGGAGCCGAAAAAGGTTCCGGCCGCCCTCAAGTGGCTGCTGGCGGAAATGAATCGCCGCTATGAGATCTTCGCCAAGGTCGGGGTGCGCAACATCGCCGGCTTCAACGGCCGCAAGAAGCTCGAGGCCGAGCTGCCCGGAGCGCCTTCGAAAGACCAGCTCGCCGCCGCCCGCGATCCCGGCGAACTGGACTTCGGCGAGTCCGCCAGGCTCGAAATCCCCGACAAACTGCCCTACATCGTCTGCATCATCGACGAGCTCGCCGACCTCATGATGGTCGCGCCGGCGGAAGTCGAAACCGGCATCGCCCGCCTCGCCCAGCTCGCCCGGGCCGCCGGCATCCACCTCATCATCGCCACCCAACGCCCCTCGGTCAATGTCATCACCGGCGTCATCAAGGCCAACCTCCCCTGCCGGATCGCCTTCCAGGTGGCGGTTAAGGTCGACAGCCGCACCATCCTCGACACCGGCGGAGCCGAGCAGCTCATCGGCCGCGGCGACATGCTCTTCAGCCCGCCCGGCACCTCCCGGCTGATCCGCTCCCAGGGCGCCTTCGTTTCCGACGATGAGCTGAACCGCGTGGTCGATTTCCTCAAGGTCAACGGCCCGCCCGTCTATGCCGAGGAGGTGCAGCAGCAGATCGACCAGCCCGAAGGCGCTGAAATCGGCGACGAGGATGACGACGCCCTCATCCCCGACGCCTTGGAAGTCCTGCGCAGCACCAAGCGCGCCTCCACCAGCATGCTCCAGCGCCGCCTCAAGATCGGCTACACCCGCGCCGCCCGCATCATGGAGCAACTCGAAAGCAAGGGCATTGTCGGCCCCGAAAACGGCTCCTCCCCCCGCGAAATCCTCGTCGATCCCGATTCGCTTTGAGAGGTCGACCCGGCCGAACGCCCACCCCCCTGGTGACCGCCCGCCGCCTCCGCCCCAGACTGCTTGCCTTGCTGGCCGCCCTTGGACTGTCCGTGGCCGGCTGCGAATCCAGCGGCGGCAGGATGCATTCCGGGGCCTCGGAAATCGCCCCCGCAGGAAGCAACCTCCCCCTCCCCCAGCGGCTCGTCGGCAGTCGCCTGGCCGCCTACTTGATCGGCGGCTGGGAGTCGGTCGATCCTCCCCAAGGAGTGCGTTCCATCGAAGTACACTACCAGGAGGACGGCACCTGGGAAGGGGTGATCCGGTACTATGGCACCCCGGACCGGGAGGAGCTGCGGGGCACTTGGTTTGTGCAGGACGACCTCGTCCTCGAAAAGCTCGAAGCTTCATCGCTAAGGCCCCGGCTTGACTATGACGGCGGCCACTTCCTCCAGATCATCCTGGACCGCAATCACCACATCAGCGTCGATCTCGACTCCGGCAAATGGTGGGTCTACCAGCGCTTGCGGGAGAACTGACCCCCGTCATCCCAAGACCGCGCCATCCATGCGCGGCACTTCTTTCGGCGCCGCCGGATTGCCGCGGCACAAAGGCGCCGGCCACCGTGTCGGAATCGAAGATCGGTCCGGGTCTGCCTTCAGCGATTGCGGAACACGTCCGATTTTATACAGTGAACCATTCATGCATTCCCGCGTCCTGAAGTCCATCCGCACGGCCTTTCTGTCGGGCGTTATCCTGCTCGCCCCCCTCGGGGTGACGCTGCTCGTGTTCGGATGGCTGGTGGAGCGCGTGGGCGGCAATTTCCGGGACTATTTCTTCTTCTTTGTGCCCGTGCACCTGCTCGAGCAGTCCAATCTCCAGATCCTCTGGAACTTCCTCGCCACCCTCATCGTTCTCGTGCTCGTCACCCTGCTTGGGTATTTGTCCAAATACGTGCTCGCCAAATCTCTCTGGAGCTTGGGCGAATCCATTCTCCGCAATGTCCCCGTCATCAACGCGGTCTACAATACGGTCAAACAGATCGTGGACACCTTCAGCACCCAAAACCGGGCCATCTTCAGCAAAGTGGTCCTGATCCAGTTTCCACGCCCCGGAGCCTACGCCCTCGGTTTTCTCACCAACCGTGCCAAAGGCGAGCCCCAGGGCCGAACCAAGGAAGAGCTGTGGAACGTCTTTGTCCCCACCACTCCCAATCCCACCAGCGGTTTTCTCATCCTGCTGCCCCGGCGGGAAATCACCGAACTCGACATGACCATCACCGACGGCATGAAGGCCATCATCTCGGGCGGAGCCGTCGTGCCGGCCTGGGACGAGCAGGCCCAGGCGGAAATACCGCGCCTGGCAACGAACCCCCAGTCCCTCCCCGCAGAAGCCGGCGCGGCCGCGGCTTCCCCCGGGGATGGCCCGCGCAGCTCCTGACCGGCAGCCAACCACCGTGCCTGGCACACCCCGCACCATCCGCGGCCTGCTGCTCCTGCGGCAGCCCGCCACCGACGTCTCCGAGCGCTGGCACCTCCTTTCACCGGAGGAAGGGCTGGCTGTCGCCTACCGCAGGCTCTCCCGGTCCGGCCAAAGCTCGAAAACCGGTGCCGACCTCTTCGACCGAGGCGAGTTTTTCCTTCAATCCAGCTCCGATCAACGCACTTGGTTCGTGCGGGAAGTCCGTATCGAGGGCGGCTGGCGCGGCCTCTCCCTTCATTATCAGGGCCTGGTCCAGGCCGGCCGCTTTGCCCGCCTCGTCGCGGCCAATCCGCCCGATCCCGATTCCCGGTCCGCCGTCTTCGACCTGCTCTGCCAAGCCCTTGATGCCTGGACCCAGGGCCATCCCGCGGAGCCGGTGGCCCTCAAGGCGGCCTACCGCTTCGCCGCCCTCGAAGGCTACCCGGTGCAGGCGGCATGGAGCCGCTCCCTCCCGGCCGAAACCCGGGCCCGACTCCGGCACCTTCTGCAGACCCCGGCAGCAGGACTGCAGGGCGAGGACGCTGCCGCGGGCACGGCCCTTCTCGACGCCCTTTTTCATTACTTCCTCTCGGAGACAGACTTATCCATCCCCATGGATCTCCGCCCTCCTGCCCCGGACCGGGCTTAACATTTTATTTGCTTTCCCCGGGGATGTCTCCACACTCGCCCCCGTCGCTCAAAGCCACCTGATTTTTACATGAGCCAACACGAATTTGAAGGCTACTCCGACGGCGAGTGGGACGAACGCTGGGACATCGCCTGGAACGAGTTTGACTGGGAGCGTTACTTGCGGGCCCAGGAAACCCAGCTCGGGCAGTACCTTAAGCATTATGCCAACTGCTTCGCCCGGCCGGACCGGATCGACGAGGTCGCGCATCTCATGGGGTGGGACCAGGAGACCTGGACCAACGAAGACCCCCTCCTCGACGACGACGAGGCCCCGATGTCCGAAGACATCCTCGCCACCGAGGATGAAGCCGACTCCCCTTTTGACCCGTACACCCTGCACCGGCACCCCGTCTATGTCTCGACCAAGGCCCTCTACCTTTGGTTGATCCAGTGCTGGCAGCCCCTCGTGCAGGCCTACCCCGAGGCCGTCTCTCCGGCAGCCGCTCTGCGCTACCAGGCTGCTCTCCACCGGGGTCAGGAAAATGCTCTCCTTGCCATCCAGGCCCTCGACATGGGCGACTATGCCCTCTGTGTCTGCCTGCTCAAGCGTGCCCTCGGCGACATCAACGCCGCCCTCGACCAGCTCAATCTCCTTGACCAAACCCACATCCCCGCCCTCGCCCGGTACCGTGATCAGGCCCGCGCCCGATTGTTCGACATCCGGGAAATCTGGCTGCGGGTCATGCGGGATTGCCGCGAAGAAGTGAACCGCCGGTTTGACGACCGGGATCCTTCCTGAGTCGAGCGGAGCCATGCTGAAGCTGGGCTGGACAAGCCATCGCAACCCCCGGGGTTCCCACGATCCCCACCGCCGCCACCGTCGCTCCCTGTTGCGGCGGGCCCGCGGCGGGGACGACGCCGCCTTCGGTGAACTCGCGGGTCTCTACCTCGATCTCACCTGCGAGGTGCTCTACCTCAACGGCTTCACCTCCCAGACCGACCGGCTGCGCTACGCGGAGATGATTCTGCTCCGGCTCTGGAAATTTCTTCCCTACACCCGGCGACTGTCCGACTTCGAGCGCTTCCTCGCCCTCCACCTGCAGCAGCACCGGGCCCCGCTCAGGAATCGGCTGGCCGACGACAACCACCGCCTGCTCGCCAAACTCCACCCGGCCCAGAAATTCCTCATCGTGGCGCGCGAATTCGACAACTGGACCCACCGCGCCCTTCGCTTTGCCCTCCACGCCTCCTGCGCGGACATTCGCGAGTCCTTGCTCAAGGTCCGCTGCCACCTGCTCCGGGTTAACTTCGAGCTGCTGCCCACCCACGAGAAACGCCTGCTGCGTGCCCTCAACTTGGATCTCGAAGGTGCGCTCTCCTCCCGGGCCAGCCGCCGCCTGCAGAAAAGCCTTGCCGCCGCCGAGCCCATCCGGCGCTTCAAGGCCGACTGGCTCACCCGGCGATGCGAACTGATCGAGCTACGCCAGGACATGCGCCTGCCCGCCGATCTGCAGCTCTCCTTTCTGCACCAGCTCCGCTCCCGGCTCCGGCACCAGCCGATGGTGCGTCCCGGCTGGATCACTTCGCTTGTCACGCACCTTACGTTCGCCCGCCTGCCCCAACAGGCTCTTGGCGGACAGCGGGTGTAAAAAAAGCGTCAAGCCCGACCTTCAGGCAACCGGCGTCAGCATCCGAATCGCCTCGGCGGCGATTTCCTCGACCGGCCAGAGCCGCCCCAGACCTTCGTACCCGCAGGCGAGCATGCCGGCTTCCGGACCGATAAAGCGGTGGCCCCGTGCCTCCAACCGGCGGATGTTCTCCTCGGTGGCGGGGTGGCTGTACATTTTTCCGTTCATCGCCGGGGCGATCAGCACCGGCGCCCGGCAGGCCAAGTAAAGAGAAGTCAGGAAGTCGTTGGCCAGGCCCCAACTGAACCGGGCCAGAATATCCGCGGTGGCCGGGGCGATGAGGAGCAGATCGGCCTTGTCGGCGAGTTCGATATGACCGGGCTGCCAGCCTTTTCCCTCCTCCCAGAGGTCTCCGCCCACGGGCTGGCGGCAGATCGACTGCAAGGTGAGCGGAGTGATGAATTTCTCCCCGGCGGCGGTCAAGACCGGGTGGACTTCGGCCCCCGCCTTGCGCAGGCGCCCCGCCAGGTCCGCCGCCTTGTACGCGGCGATCGATCCCGTGATCCCGAGAACGACGATCCGCCCGGCCAAGGGACCCGGCCCGATCTCAGCGGCGGGGGAAGTGGGCGGCGGCATGGCTGCATTTGCCCAGGGAATCCGGGCTCAAGCGGGTGGCACGGCCCGTTATCGTATCCAACAGCATGATACGCTCGGACGCCGCGGTGCGCGCGGTGTAGAGGAGGTGGCGGCCGTCGGCCAGCCAGTGGGGCTCGATGGCGTCGCCCGCTTCCGTGGTCACCACCCGGCTGCGGCGCTCGGAGAAGCTGTAGACGGCCACTTGGAAGCGCCCGGCCTGGGCGATGGTGAAGGCGATGAGGTCGGGATCAGCGGGATTCCAGTCCGGCTCCGCACAGTAGCCGCTGATGTCGGTGGCGATGCGCTGAAGGTTGCCGCCCGTCGCGGCCAAGAGATAGAGCTGGGGACGTCCAGCGAGGTCGGAGGTCACCACGAGGCGGTTGCCATCGGGCGACCAGGAGGGCGTGGCCTCCACCCCGGGGGTGCGCGCCAGCCGGCGGATCTGCCGGCCCTCCGCGTTGCTTACGTAAACATCGGGATTGCCCTCGCCGGACAAAATCATGGCTACCCGGCGCCCGTCGGGGCTAAACCGTGCCCCGGTGTTGGTGCCCTGCAGGGAGACAAACGGGTCCCGCCGCTCCGCCACCGTGTCGATGCGGAAGATGTCGGGAAATCCCGTCTGGAAGTAGCTGGTGTAAAGCAGGTAGCGGCCATCCGGCGACCAGCGTGGCATGATCGACTCGGACCGGTCGTTGGTAAGTTGCCGGACTTCGCCGAAAAACAGGTCCGAGGTATAAATCTCCCGGAAGCCGGTCCGGGCGCCCACGAAGGCTAGACGGGAGGCAAAAAAACCGGTCAGCCCGGTGGTCCGCTGGACAGCGCGGTCTCCCGCCCGCAACAGGGCCTGGCGACGGGTTGTGCCGGTGAAGCCCTCCCGCAGCAGGCTCTGCGCGGGGCTTCCGCTGAGGATTTCCAGATCCACCCCCCGGTCGCCCTCCGGCGTGAAACGAAAAGTGAATTGCGGGGTGTCGCCGCGACCGGCCAAACGGAAGCGACCATGGGCGCCGAAGGCCCCTTGGGCCAGCCGTTGCAGTTCGTCGGAGGGGCTCTCCACCCGCACCAGGAGAACGTCGCGCTCGGCTTCCACTGTAATGTCGCCGATGTCGCGCACTTGGGCGCCGGCCATCGACGCCAGCCCCGCCATCAAGACCACCGCGGCCATCGGCCGCCAGCAGCGTTTTAAAATCCTCATAAAGTCGTTGGTTGTAAAATGATCGATCCGGATCAGAGGTTCAGGCGTGAATCCTATTGTCAGGTCCCGCCATCGCTTCAACGTAAAACCCATCCGCCTCCCCGCGGTTCCCGCAATCTACTCATTCTCATCGTGAGCAACGAAAAAATCCAGGACGCCCTCCGCGCCGTCAAATACCCCGGGTTCAGCCGGGACATCGTCTCCTTCGGCCTTGTCCGCCGCACCGCCTTCGAAAACGGCACCGCCATTGTCGAACTGGCCGTCACCACCTCGGATGCGGCCCTTCCAGGCAAACTCAAGGCGGCCGTCGAAGCCGAGCTGGAGCGCCTCCCCGAGGTTCGGGAAACCGAAGTCACGGTGGCGGTCGCAGCCAAATCCGCCACGCCGGCGCCCGGCGCGGCCACGCCGGCAGCCCTCCCGGGAGTGCGCTTCACCCTGGCCGTGGCCAGTGGCAAGGGCGGCGTCGGCAAATCCACCTTCGCTGTCAATCTCGCCGCCGCCCTCGCCCGCGAATTGGAGCGCGAGCCGGGCAGCCCCCGGGTTGGGATCATGGATTGCGATATCTACGGCCCGACCATCCCCCTCATGCTCGGCCTTTCCGGGCGTCCCATGATCGAGGGCGATGCCCTCGTGCCGATGGAAAACCACGGTCTCAAGGTGATGTCGATGGGCTTTCTCGTCGACGATGACACCCCGGTCGTCTGGCGGGGCCCGATGATCATGAAAACCATCCAACAGTTCGTCCACAATGTTCACTGGGGCGAACTCGAGGTGCTCGTGATCGACTTGCCCCCCGGCACCGGTGATGCCCAGCTTTCGCTGGTTCAGACCATCCCGCTGAGCGGTTCGGTCATCGTCACCACCCCGCAAAGCGCCGCCACCCGGGTCGCCCGCAAGGGCGCCCTCATGCTCCAAAAGGTCAATGTCCCCATCCTCGGCGTGGCTGAAAACATGAGTCACCTGGTCGACCCCGCAGGTGGAAAGCCCCTCATGGTGTTCGGCGAAGGCGGCGGCGCCCGCACTGCCGAAGCACTCCAGACCGACTTCCTCGGCCAGGTGCCTCTGGATCCTGCCGTGGGCCGGTGCAGCGACCAAGGCCGGCCTTTTGTTCACGAACATCCCGAGGCTGAAGCCGCCGTCGCCTTTCGCCGAATCGCATCCCGGCTGTTGGCAAAACTGCGCGCCACCGGCTGAGCCATTGCCGGCGGGGTTTTTTGCCTTGCCCGCATCAATCGGCCAAATCACTTTCGCTCTGCGCTCCGCCAAGGGAGGCCATTGACAGGACTCTCCCATTTCTTCCATGCTCCGTAACGAACTCGAAACCATGGGCCTTACCAAGGATGACGTCCTTTGCATGCTCAAGGCTGTGCAGGATCCGGAAATTCCCGCCAGTCTGGTGGACCTTGGTCTAATCTATGGCATCCAGCTCGAAGACGACCCCGCCGCCGAAGGACGCTCCCGGGTGACCGTGGAAATGACCCTGACCTCGCCGGGGTGTCCCATGGCCCACTCCATCTGCTCGGAAGTCCGCCGGCGCCTCAACGAGCATCCCTCGATCAGTTCCGCCCAAACCCGGCTCGTCTGGGAACCACCCTGGAATCCCGCCAAAATCACGCCCGCGGGGCGACAAACCCTCGGCCTGTCCTGATTCCGCCCCGCCCCGAATCGAATCCTCCATGGCCAGCCGAGACCGAACCCCCCAAGGCAAACACGAGTTTGTAAAGCAATCCAGCCTCTACCAGGAGTTTTTGGCCGAGCGGGAGGAGATCCTGAAGCACAAATGGCTGGAGTCGGAGCGCCTCGGCTACGACATCGGTTTTGAACGCGCCCTCCTGGACTGGATCCGCAAGCACCGGGAAGGATGGCGGGCCAGCCGCCGCACCTCCGCCCGCAGCGGCCCCCAGAGCAGCGGCGCCTGCTGATCTGCCCCCACCCTCCGGCCCGACCCGGAGCCGCCCGCGGAGGTTTTTACATATTCCCCTTGAAATGTTTCAGGGGTCTATCGATTAGATAGGACCATGGAATTGACCGCCTTCCTGCCCGTACTCGTCCAGATCCTGCTCGCCGCCGGTCTGGCGCTGGTCATCGTCGGGGCCAGCCACCTCTTCGGGCAGCGTTCCCGCGGTTCCGCCATCAAAAACAGCGCCTACGAGTGCGGCATCCCTTCGGACGGCCGTTTCCACACCCGCTTCTCGGTGAAATTCTACGTCACCGCGATGCTCTTCATTCTCTTCGATGTGGAAGTGCTTTTCCTGATCCCGCTGGTCTTTGTGTATCAGGACTTCCTTGCCCAGGGGATTTCCATCCTGCTCCCCATCCTCTTTTTCATCGGGCTGCTCGGCGTTGGGTTGCTCTACGAAATCCGGAAAGGAGCGCTGGACTGGGAACGGTGATTCCCCGGCCCTGCTCCCGCCTTGCTCATGCGGCTGGACCGTTTCTTCGCCCGCAACCGCGTCCTTGATCTCGAAAGCACCGACCTTCAGGGCTGCCTCGAAGAGCTGATCGACGCCTCCGTGGCGCGCTTCAAGGACCTCGACCGCAGCAAGGTCCTCACCGGCGTCCTGCAGCGGGAGAGCACTATGACAACCTACCTCGGCAACGGGGTTGCCCTGCCGCATGTGCGCCTGCGCATGCGGCAGCGCTACATCATTGCGGTCGGCCGCAGCCGCGAGGGCATCCGCTACGATGGCGTCATGGCCAACGAAAAGGTCCACCTCATCCTCCTCCTGCTCGCCGGCGACAAGGCCCGCGACTACCTCCAGGTCCTCGCCTCGGTCGCCCGCGTGGTGAAGGAAAAGGCCTTCATCGACAGCCTCATCGAGGCGCCCGACATCCACATTCTGTACGACCGGCTCACCGCCGGCTTTGGCGGCGTATTGGAAAAACCGCAGCAAAAACCCCAGAGCAAGACCAACCGCCTCATCTTCCGCGAAGCCGCCAAAATCGCCCGCGGCGCCGGCTGCTCGGCGGTGGCCATCTTCGCCGATGTGATGGAAAACCCCACCGGCTTCGCCGCTTGGTTTCCCGGCTTCAAAACCATCCTCGTGACCCGCGCCCTCAAGGACGGCGAATCCGAGAGCCGCGCCTACTCCGCCACCATTCAGGTTCGCTCTTTCTCAAAGGCCCGGCTCGCCCAGCTCCGCAGCGCCGTCCTCGTCGGCATCACCCGCGGCACCATCCAGTTCGGCGAAAAAATCTGCTGCGTCGGGGGCATCCCCGGCAGCGAGAGATTCGACACCATCGTGGTCGTCGATCTCCAGGCGGAGTTTCAAACGCTCCTCGCCGAACATCTCGAATTTCTTCCCCCGGATGTAAACCCCGAGGTCTTCGAACGGGTCATCGCCATCGCCATGGAGTTGGCGGTCGAAGGCCGGGAGGGCCGGCCGGTCGGCTGCCTCTTCGTCCTCGGCGACACCAGCAAGGTCGAAAAGATGACCAAGCCCCTCGTGATTAATCCGTTCCACGGCTATGGCGACGAGGATCGCAACATCCTCAATCCGTTCATGGACGAGACGGTGAAGGAGTTCTCCCTCCTCGACGGCGGTTTCATCATCAAGGGCGACGGTGTCATTACCTCAGCAGGGGCGCTCATCCACGCTCCGGACTACTACCACGAGTTGCCCAGCGGCCTCGGCGCCCGCCATGCCGCCGCCGCCGCCATTTCCATCGCCACCCAGTGCCTTTCCATCGTCGTTTCCAGCAGCACCGGGCAGGTCACCGTCTTCCGCCGCGGCGTCGCCCTTCCGTTGATCGAAAAAGACTTCTCCGGCTTCGCCTGATTTCAGGATTGCCCCGCCACCGCCGAACACCCACGGTGAACCGTTCAACCCACCTTCAACCATGCCACGCGATATCGTCATCCTAGAGTGCACCGAAGCCCGCAAAGAGGGCAAACCACCGTCCCGCTACATGACCACCCGGAATAAAAAAATCATGACCGACCGGGTGGAGAAAAAGAAATACAATCCGCACCTTAAGCGGCATACCGTCCACCGCGAGGTCAAGTAAGCACCACTCGGCTCAGTTGAGCGGTCGGATCCACTCGATCCGCTCCACTGAGGCATTTCCCAGGCCCAGCTGGCGGGCATAGTCCAGCAGGCGCAAATCCTCGCGCAATGGCCGGAAGCCAGCTGCGGTCCGCCCTGCATTGATCCGCTCCTGCATCAAAGCGTCCAGCAGCACCGGGTTGTCGCTCAGCCAGAGTTTGGGCTCTCCGCGCGTGTAGAGAGAATTGAAATACGGACCGCCGATGAACTGGTACCGCTCCAGCGAAACCAGGTTCACGACCCAGCCCCCCCGCAACTCCGGGATCGCCGCCATTTCCGCCACGGCCGCCGGAGCCGTCGCCGGACTGCGGAAAAAACGCAGGGTGTTGCTCGCATTCCAGAGCGTGGCATTGACGAGGGCGCCGTTGATCCCGAGCACGGGATGATCCGTATAAACCGGCAGGTTGATCCAAAAATCAACGTCAAGGAGCAGCGGCAGCGGAAGGAAGCTTTTGCGCTCGTCCGAGTCCGCCGCCAATTGGGTTCCAGAGTCACGATCCCCCACCGTCATGCCGAGGGCATCGATCCGCGACGGCAGGGGACTGTCATAATACCAGTCGGCATCGTAGAAATGACCGGAGTCGAGGGCCTTGACCCGCAGACCCTGAAAATCGGACCCACCCTCGCTCAGCGGCGGCAGGAATCCGCTGGCCCGCAGCCGGCCCGAGTGCAGCCCGATCAGGAAAATATTCTCCCGCCGGAAACCACGCTCCTGCAGGGCCGCCACCACCGCATGGATGAGCGCGGCAGGCGTGGCCAGGCCCGGTCCGGAATCGGCGTAGACCTTCAGGCCGACCCGCCCTTTCTCACCAGGCACCAACCGCCGCTCCTGCCTTTCCTCAAATGAAGCCAAGAGGGCCGCCACCGCCCGGCGGTAGGCATCCGCACCCAGATCGCCCAGGTCGGCCTCCCAAACCCGGTTTGAAGGCGCCGGCGGAGTGCTGGCCTCGGCGGAAGCTGCATTCCCGGCGGCGGGAACGGCGGCGAAGCCGGTCATCCCGGCCAACAATAACCCGGTCCAGCCGAAGCGGTTGAAAAACGAGCCTCGCAGTCGTCGCGGCATTGCGTTGGAGGGTATAATCACCGATTAACTGATGGGTTGCGTTGGAAATTGATCCATTCCCGGGCAAAGGAATTGCCCACCTTCAACCAAGCCGCAGCCCCGTTCAAGCCGTCCGTCATGCCTTGTCTCACTTTCTTTGCTCGTCGCCCGAAGCTGGGCGGAGCCTTGCAGCCCGGCGCCATCGCCGCCCTCGGCTTGTCGGCCGCGGTCCTGCTGGCGGGCTGCGCGGGAGCGGAGCAGCGCATCGAGCGCGAACGGCTCAGAGCCGACCAGTTGATCGCCCAGGACCGCGCGGAAGAGGGCCTCGCCCGCCTCACCGCCCTGCAGGAGCGCCATCCGGAAAACCTGCCTCTCCTGGAGCATCTCGCCTTTGCCCACGCCGGACATGGGGATCCCGCCCTCGCGGCCTGGTTTTTCATCGCCGTGGCCGAAGCCGATCCCGACCATCGCGACTACTTCAGCTTCGCCGCCCAGATCCTCGAGGAAGCCGGCGACCCCGCCGGAGCGGCCGACCTCCTCCGGCGCCATCTCGGCTATTTCCCCGATGATCCTCTCGGCTGGCAGCGCCTCGCCACCCTCGAGTCCTCGCTCCATCGTCCGCGGGAAGCCGTCCAGGCCGCACTCGAGTGGCACCAGCTCCAGCCTTCCCAACGCAGCGCCCGCTTTCTCGCCGAGGGCTTCATCCGGCTCAACAACCTCGCCCAGGCCGTCTCCTGGCTGCAGGCGGCTTTGCCCGGAGGCGGAGAAGCGGCCGCCCTCAGCCTCCTTGATCTCGCCCGCATCGAAATCCGCCGCAACCGCCCCGCAGACGCCGAGGCCTACCTGCGGCGGCTCGCAGCCGAGCATCCGGACTTCCGGGATCCCGAACTCCCCGGTCTGCAAGCCTCGCTCCGGGAGTGGCGCGAAGCCGAGGCCGACGTCGAGACCGCCCGCCGCCAGCAGGCCGAGCTGGCCGCCCAACTCGCCGAAACCCGCCGGCAGCAGGAGGCCGCGGCCGCCGAGCAGGCCCGTCGCATCGAGGAAGAGCGCCGCCGCGAGGAGGAACGCCGGCGCGAGGACGCCCGCCGCCCCACTGATCGACCGCCCGACCGTCCCGCACAAGCCCCGCCGACGGCGGAACGACCGTCCGCTCCCTCCCCCTATGAGCGGATCCTTTCCCGGGCCGAAGCCGAAGCCGCCGCCGCCAACTGGGACCTCGCCATCGATCTCTACTGGCAGGCCATCGCGCTCCGTGAAGATGCCGCCGCCCCTTGGGCCGACTTGGCCCGGGTCTACCGCCTCGCCGGCCAACCCGAACTGGCCGAGCCTTGCCTGCTCGAAGCCCGCCGCAGGGATCCGGACTCCCCCATCCTCGCCCTCGAATGGCTCGAACTCCTCCGCGAGCTTCACCCCGCCGACCGGGTTCTGGAGGAATTGCGCCGCGACTACCAGCGCTCCCCTCAAAACCACGGCCTCGCCCTCGCGGTCGCCCGGGCCGCCGCCGCCCAGCGCCTCGCACCCCAGCTCGCCGCCCACGCCTACCGCGATTTTCTCGAACTCGCCCCGCGCGATCATCCCGCCCGCCGCGAGGCCCGCGACTTCCTGGCCCGGTTTCCTCCCGCACCCTGACCCGGCCCCATGCCAAGCATCAAGGAGTCCTCCATCCGCGATCTCAAACAACGCATCTCCATCCAGGATGTGGTCGCACCGGTGGTGAGCCTGAAAAAAGCCGGCTCCCAGTTCCGCGGTCTCAGCCCTTTCAACGCAGAAAAGACGCCTTCGTTTTTCATCTCCCCGGACAAAGGACTCTTCAAGTGCTTCAGCAGTGGCAAATCGGGGGACCAGATCAGCTTCGTCATGGAGACGGAGCGGCTCACCTTCACCGAAGCCGTCGAGACCCTCGCCCGCCGCTTCAATGTCACCCTGGAGTACGAGGCCGGCGGTCAGCCCCGCGAAGACCGCTCGCTCCGCCAGGAGCTTTTCGAGCTGCACGAAGCGGCCGCCGATCACTTTGCGCGGCTCTTCTGGGAGGACACCCCCGAAGCCCGGGAAATCCGCGACTACTGGCTGCGGCAACGCCGTTTCCCTGAAGAAACCGCCCGCGATTACCGCATTGGACTCGCGCCTTCCGATGGCGGCGGCCTCTTTCAACGGCTCCAGGGCTCGTTTTCCCCGCAGGCGCTGCGTGAGTCCGGCCTGTTCTTTTTTCGCACCGCGGGCCCGCCACGGGCCCGCTTCCGGGGTCGCCTCATGATCCCGATCCGGGATTTCCAGGGCCGGACCATCGCGTTCACGGCCCGGCAGATGCCCTTCACTCCCGCCGACGACCCCGCCCACGAAGCCAAGTACGTCAACTCACCGGAAACCCCCCTCTTCACCAAGGGCCACGTTCTTTTCAACCTCGACCGCGCCCGCCTCAAGGCCGGCCCGGAGGCACCGTTTCTCATGGTCGAGGGCCAGCTCGACGCGATCCGCTGCCACCAGGTCGGTCTCGAGACTGCCATCGCCCCCCAGGGCACCGGGGTCACCCCTGACCAGATAAGGCTTATCGCCCGCTATGCCGCACCCCTGCACCTCCTGCTCGATGGCGACCGCGCCGGCCGCGAAGCCGCGCTGCGCGTCCTTCCCCTCGCCCTCGCCCAGAACGTCCATCTGCGCTTTCTCACCCTTCCCCAGGGCTCCGATCCCGACCTCTTTCTGCTCGAAGGGGGCCCGGCAGCCTACCAAGAGCTCGTCGATCGCGCCGAGGAACCGGCCGGGTTTGCCTGCCGCTCCCTCGTGCCCGACCCCGACTCCGCCACCCCCGAGGAAAAGCGCGAGGCCTGCCGCAGGCTCTTCGAGTGGATCGCCGCCGCCGACAGCGCTTCCGTGCGGGAGGACTACCTGCAACAGATCGCCGATTCCCTCCGCCTTCCCCGGCCGGCCCTGTCCGCCGACTTTACCCGCTTCCTCGGGCAACGCCGCCGCCGTCGCCCGCCCCCTCAGGCTGAAACGCAAACGGCCACCGCCCCGTTCTCAACCGCCGAGGAGGACCTGCTCTCCCTCTGCCTCCATCACCCCCATCTCGCCCCACCGCTCGCAGCCGTCCTCGACCACGATTGGCTCCCCGAAACCTCCCCCGCGGCCCGTCTTCTCAACCGCCTCCTCGCCGAGGTCGAGCACGGCGAAGCCGAGTCGTTCGAGCCTGATCACCTCGCCGAAACCGACGAGGAAAGATCCCTCCTCGCCTCCCTCCGATTCAGCCCTCCCGACCACGACGACCCCGCCCGAGTCGCCAATATGGCCCTGCAACGGCTCGTCCGCCGCTACACCGAGAAAAAAATTAGCGAGATTGATGTTGAAATTGCGCGGAAAGCCCGGAGCTTACCTGCTGACTTGAACCGTTTGCTGGAAGCCTCCACCAAGCTTCGCCACCTGAAACTGAATCCTCCCTCTCTTCCCGTCCCGGAAGTTTTGTAGAGACCATCCCCGCGCCACGCCACGTCAACCAGGCCGCGATTCGCCTTTGACCCTCAAGTGACGCCGGGATAGCCTCTGCGTTTTTTCGTTTTTCCAGATCTGCCTCTCCACTCCATCATGCCGCGCAAATCCAAATCCGCCAAGGAAGCCAAAACCAACGACAGCCCTCCGCAGTCGATCAACGAAAAGATTCGCCAGTTGATCCGACTGGCCAAGGAGCAGGGCTACCTCACCTTCAGCGACCTCAACGATGCCCTCCCGGAGAGCGTCGACAGCCCGGAGGACATCGAAAACGTCATCTCCATCCTCCAGAATCTCGAGATCGATATTCTTGATCCAGAGGATGTCGACTCCTTCAAGCAGCGGCAGGAAGAAGCCGAGGAAGAGGAGTCCCGCTCCTCCCAGCACGACATCCTGGACGATCCCGTCCGCATGTACCTCAAGCAGATGGGGCAGGTCCCTCTGCTCACCCGCGAGCAGGAGGTGGAGATTTCCAAACGCATCGAGAAAGCCGAGCAGGAGGCCATGGATGTGCTCTTCTCAGCCGGCCTCTGCGGCACTTTCCACATCAATCTCGGCAACCGCCTCCTCAAGCGCGAGGAGCGTTTCGACCGCGTCATCATCGACAAGAAAATCGACAACCGGGAGGCCTACTTCAAAGCCCTTCCCAAGCTCGTCGAAACCGCTGGCCGCGCCGAGGAAAACACCCGCAAGGCATGGGAGGATCTCCTCTCCGCGCCCAGCCCCGAGGCCGCCAAACGCGCCCGCACCCGCTTCCGCAAGCACGAAAAAGCCCTCCGCGCCACCTTTCCCAAGTTCTACTTCAAAATCAAGGTCTTCGAGGAGTTCCTCGAAAACATCACCCCGGACCTGAACGAAATCGCCCGCCTGCTCGATCAGCTCGAAGCCGCCCGCCGCCCCAAGACCAAACGCCAAGCCGCCGTCAACACCCGGCAGATCCACGCCCGCCTCCAGGACCTGCAGCGCCACTACCGCATGGAGCCGGTCGAGCTGGTCAACCTCATCGCCAAGGTCCGCCACCACATGCGCGCCGCCCACCGCGCCAAGACCGAAATGGTCGAGGCCAACCTGCGCCTGGTGATCTCGATCGCCAAAAAGTACACCA
>REEB01000181.1 GCA_007695295.1 Puniceicoccaceae bacterium | reverse complement strand
CGAAGGGTGCCGGGGAGGTTGTTTAGGATGGAGGGCGCTTCGTTGGTCTGGACGATGAAGTAGCTGCCGGAGGCGGAGGGCGGAAGGGTGAAGGTGGCGGTCTGGGTGTAGGACTGGCCGGGAAGGAGGGTGCCGAAGTTGGGGGCGGCAAAGACCCGGGTGGCGGCAGCGCCGGGGGCATCAAGGCGGTCGGCGGAGGAGATGTAAACCGCATCGACCCAGCGGTCGACATTGGTCGCAACCGGCCCCTGGTTTTCGACCGTCCAGGTGAGGCTGACCTGGTCACCGGCAAGTGAGACGGCGGGAGCGGTGACGGCGGCGACAACGAGATCGGCGCTGGGCTGGAGGAGGACTTGGATCGGAGTGGCCTTGAAGTTGCTGCCCTGGAGGTCGTTGGGCGCATCGGGGTTGAGGTTCTCGTCGAAGGCGGCCTCGAAAACGCGGTTGCCGGAGTCGGTCCAGACGGTGATGTAGAACGCACCCCGCTGCTCCGGGGGCAGCCGGACGGTGACGGTGCGCTCGTAGAACTCATCGACCTGGAGAGCGCCATTGCGGCCGAAGGAGCCGAGGAGGAGGTCGCCGCGGCCGGGGTTGGGTCGGTCGACATCGTAGGTCAGCCAGACGGTGTCGGTCCAGTTGCCCGGCACGGTGGGACCGGCGCCGAGATTATCGACGCGGTAGCGGACGGTGATGTGATTGCCATCGAAGGCCTCGGGAGGGGCCGTCACCGAAGTGAGCACGAGGTCGGGTGGCGGAACCGGCTGGGCATCGATGTCGATCGGGATGACGAGGTGGTTGTTGCCGACCCGCGGGACCTCGTCCACCTGGTTGAGGCGATCGGGTACGATGATGAGGAAGGCATTGCCGGCAATCTGCTGCGGGAGCGTGAAGGTGGCGGTGGTGGTGTAGTTGCCGCCGGGAGCGAGGGAACTGCCGTTGGGCCGGCTGCCGAGCAGGAAATCGCCGCCGTCGAGGATGGCATCGAGGGAAAGGAAGACCGCGTCGCTCCACTGAGAGCCGCCGATCGGAGTCGCGACAGCCCCGAGGTTGGCGATGGTCCAGGAAACATCGATGACCGAGCCCGCGGCCACAGAGGACGGGGCGGTGGCGGAAGTAACCTGGAGATCGGACCGGGGCCGCAGGTTGACGAGAAGAGCCCCGGAACTGAGGCGGTTGTTGGCGCGGTCGCCCTTGTCGACGGCTTGGGAGCGGTCGGTCTCGACCACGATGGTGTAGACCCCCTGGATCTTGACCGGGAGATTGAGCGCGACGGTGCGGGTGTAGGAAAAGCCGGGGCCGAGCGGCTCGGGCTGGGTGAAAGTGCCGAGCTGGATGCGCTGGGAGAAGTCGTCGTTGGGGACGAGGAAGACAGTGTCGGTCCAACCGGTGGCGGGTGTATCCGGGCCGTTGTTACGGACGGTCCAGGAGACATCAATGCTCTGGCCGTCGAGGGCGTTGGAGGGGGCGGTGACGGAGAGGACTTCGAGGTCGGCCTGCGGCGGCGGGACGAAGGTGACCTCGATCGAGTCGGAGCGGCCGCGGTTGTTGTCGGTATAAATGAACTCGTAGGGACCGCCGGTGGTGACAAAGAGGTAGCCCGTGCCGGAGGCGGACGCCGGGAGCGTGACTTCGGTGGTGCGGCTGTAGGAACCGCCGACCTGGAGAACGCCGGAACGCGGGAAGGTGCCGAGGAGCGTCATCCCGGTGAGACCGTCGGGATCGGAGGAGAACCAAACCCGGTCGCTCCAGTTGGCCGTATCCGTGGGGGCGATACCTTGGTTCAGGACCACCCAGGAAACGGTGACGGACTGGCCGCTGAAGCCGGTGGCGGGCGCCTGCACGGAGGGGATGACGAGATCGGCATAGGGCTTGAGGGCGACATCGACGGGATGAGCGGCCTGGCCGAAATCGGGATGGTCATTGGTATGCTGGAAGACCTCGCCGAAGGCATCAGTGAGAACAAAAAGCGTGAAACGGCCTTCCAACCCGGCCGGGAGGGTGATGATTTCACTGCGGGAGTAGGAGGCGCCGTCGGGCACGATCCCGGAGTGGAGGAATTCGCCGATGACGATGTCGTCGCTGTTCCCGAGGACGCCATCGCGGGAGAGGACGACGCGGTCGGTCCACGTATGGCTGAGGCCCGGACCGGTGCCCCGGTTTTCCACCGTCCAGGAAACCGTCAGGTCGGCGGGATTGCCGATGACCTCGACGGGCGCGGTCACGGAAGTGACGGTCAAGTCCGCGTAGGGGGCAAGGGCGACCTCGATGGCGGGAGAGGCCGCGGCGTTGTTGGCCGCACCGAGGCCGCCCTCGGGGAGGGCATCGGGACCGGCCGGATTGGTGACAACAATGAAGTAGCGGGCGCCCTCGACGCCGATCGGCAGCGTGACGTCGGCCGTGCGCTGGTAGTCGGCTCCGGGGGCGAGGGATGCCGGGCGCTCGAAGCTGCCGAGCAATTCGGCATCGCCGGAAAGCACCGGGGACGCGCTGAGGTAGACGCGGTCGAGCCAGAGTCCGGTGGTGGCGGCGGTGCCGAGGTTGGTCACGGTCCAGCCGATGGTGACCGTGGAGCCGGAGACACCGCTGGCGGGAGCGTTGACGGCGCCGGCGGCGAGGTCGATGTGGCGGATCTGGGTCGGGTCGGCCGCAACCCGGGTATTGTTGGCAATAGCGCCACGCTCGAAGACGGCATCGAGCACATCCGCGGTGACGACGAGGAAGTAATCCCCGTCCGGCAGGACCGGCAAAGTGACCGTGCGGGTCTGGGTGTAGCTTTGGCCGGCGGCGAGCGTGTGCGGGCGGGCGAAATCACCGAGCAGCACGGCATCGGAGCCATCCGCATCCGAGGCGATGAAGACCCGGTCGGTCCAGTTGCCGGAGGCGGCGGCATCGCCGGCATTGGTGACGGTCCAGGAGACCTGCACGGTCCCTCCGGCGAGGGCGGAGGCCGGGGGGGCCAAAGAAGTGAGCTCGAGATCGGGGGCGGGAGCCAGGGTGATGGCGATCGGACCGGATACGGAGAGGTTGTTGTCGGGAGCGCCGGGCTCGGGGACGACATTGTTGGCGTCCGTGCGTACCACTATATAATAGGTACCGGCGGCCAGGTCCTGCGGGAGGGTGAAGGACTGGGACTGGACGTAGTTGGCGCCGCCGGCGAGTGCACCGATGCGGGTGCGGCTGCCGAGGAGGATGTCGCCGGAGCCGGGCGTCGGAGCGGTGGCGAGCCAGATGCGGTCGACCCATTGGTTGACCGTGGTGGTGACGGCGCCCTGATTGTCGACCCGCCAGGTGACGGAGACGGAGGCGCCGGTCTGGGCGGTGGCGGGCACGGTAATCGCCGTGACGACGAGATCGACCGGTGGATCGCCGACCAATACCTCGAGGGTGGTGGTGGCGGTGTTGTTGGTGACATCGCTCTCGAAGACTTGGTTGTTCGGATCGACAACCACGAAGAGCGTATAGGACCCGGTGAACGTGACCGGAATGGTGACCTCCAACGACCGGTTGGCGGATTGGCCGGCGGCGAGCGCGGCGCTGACCGGGAGGGTGCCGAGGACAACGTTGTCGGCAGCGCCGAGGACGCCGCTGGAGGAAGCGACGAGGCGTTCCACCCAGGGAGCGGCAGCAGGGCCGGATCCGGTGTTGGTGGTGGTCCAGGTGAAGGTCGCGGGCAGACCGGGCTCGACCGCCAACGGGGCGACGAGATTGGAGGGCGAAAGGTCCGGTGGGGCGATGGTCAGGACAAAGGTGTAAGCGTCATCGGGCTGGCCGGGGACGCCGTCGCCGCTCTGGTCGAGCGGGGTGCCTTCCAGATCGGTGATGGCGGGGCCGACGGTAAACGTGTAGTCGCCGGCTAGGGTCAGGGTGGCGAAACTGACGCGATAGGTGACCGCATCAAGGCGGGAGACGGAAGCGACGCCCACCGGCCCGCCCGGGCCTTCGATGGTGACATCGGCGGGCGTGAAAGAGCCGGAAAGCACTTCGCGATTGAAGACCAAAGTGACGGAGCTGAGGGCGGTGGAGACCGGTCCAACCGGGCTGTGGGAGAGGATGGCAAACGTCGGTTCGCGAACCAGCAAAGTGGCGGGAGCGACGGCGGTGTTGTTGGAGCGGTCGCTGTCGGGCACGGCCAACCCGGCGTCGGCGACGACGAGGATGGTGTAGACGCCGCCCGCGGTCTGGGGCAGGGTGAGGTTAAACGCGGCCGAGTAGGATGCACCGGCGGCCAGCGGTTCGGACCGCTCGCGGGTGCCGAGGAGAATGGCCCCGGCGTCGAGTTCGCCGGAAGCGGAGAGGTAAACGGCATCCGTCCACGGACCTTGGGCGGTGGAGCCGGTGAGATTTTGAACGGTGTAACTGATCGTGACGGGCGCTCCGACCTGGGTTTCATCCGGTCCGGTGACGGAAGTGACGGCGAGGTCGGCGGCGCTGAGAACGGAGGTGAGTCGGAGCTGTGAAGCGGTCAGGATCTCCTCGAAAAACGGGGCGATGCCGCTGCGGGTGGCGAAGTCGGCGCTGCGATTGGCAAACTCTATCACCGTGTAGGTCTGGCCGGCCGCGGGGCCGTAGCCGCCGGTCAACGCGACCTCGAAGCCACCGCCGAAGAGGGCGGTTCCCCCGACCACGAGACGGCCCGCTCCCTCTTGGTCGGCCGGACCGCCGACCTCAAAGCGGAGGGTGCCGTCGGACCACTGTTCGTAGGCCCCCGGAACGGTGACCGTGGAAGCGCGCCCGACGATGAAAGAACCGGACTGGTTGAAGGCTCCGGCGAACTCGAAGGAGGCACCCTCGGCGACGGTGAAGGAACCCTCGTTGAGGGCGAGGCCGGAGAGCTGCGGGATGGTGGAACCGGCGCCGACCAGGCGGAGATCGGCGTTATTGGTGGTGATGGCGGCGTTGAACTGCAGGGTGGCCCCATTGCTGGCCTGCCAGGCGCCGCCGGTGAGGATCCCACCGGAGAGCTGGGGCATGGACGGAAGCGCCAGGGTCCCGGAAGCAGCCTCGACCAACCCGGTGTTTTGAAACGAAGCAATGCTGAGCAGGCCGGCGGTACCGGAACCGGCGGCCTTGACGAGGTGGCCCTCGTTGATGAACGCATTGAAGCCGCTCCACTGACGGAGGAACGGCGAGCCATCGCCATTGATCCGGTGGAGGCTGCCGGGAAGATTGCGCAAGGTGGACCCACCAGAAAAATAAAGCTGGGGTCCGGCCTGGCGGAGGGTTCCGGCGTTTTCGAGGGTGGCGTTGGTGAGGAACGGATTGCCGCCGGGAAGATCGAGGTGGCCGACATTGGTGAGGAGACCGTCACGAATGGTTCCGCTCGACCAAGAGAGGAGATCGGGTGCAAAATCGAAGACCGCCCCACCCTCGCCGAGGATGATGGAGCCGCCCGCGATCGTGATGGCGCCGGCGCCGGTGCCGGTGTAAGTGCCGGAGAACGTGTGGGTGGAGCTGCCGGTGAGATCAAGCGTCGCGCCATTGCCGGCCAAGTAAGTGCCGCCCGTGCTGGCGCCACCGCCGCCTAGCCGCAGCGTGCCGGCCAGCACCTCGACCGTGCCGCCAAGATTGTCGAAATTCACGTTGGAAAAACCGGCACTGCCCTCGCCGGTGCTCTTTTGGAACAGCCCTTCGTTGACGAGGCGATTGGTGCCCGACCAGACCCGGAGAGCGGAGGTGCTGTCGTGGCGGAGGTCGTAGACGCCGTCGCTGCGGTTGTTGAAGGTGCTGCTGCTCTGGAAATAGAGATCCCCGCCGGTGTGGGTGACCCGACCGTGGTTTTCGAACACCGTGCCGTTGAGGAAAGGCGATCCCCCGGTGATCTGAACGTGGCCGAAGTTGGTGAAGCTGTTGCCGATGAGACTGCCGCCCGACCACCGGAAAAGCTCCTCTTCGAAATCGAAGGTCACTCCACCCTCCCCGGCGGTGATGGAGCCGCCGTTCAAGACCACTGATCCCGCTCCGCTGCCGGTGAAGGTTCCGGTGTAGGTGTGGGAGGAGGTCCCGGTCAGATTGAGCACCGCCCCGGCCGCCACCACGTAGGACCCGCCGGTGCTGGTACCACCGCCGGCAAGCCGCAGCGTGCCGGCCAGCACCTCGACGGTGCCGCCCACGTTGTCGAAGTCCACACTGGAGAGTCCGGCCGTGCCCTCGCCTGCACCTTTGAGGAACAGCCCTTCGTTGACGAGGCGATTCGTGCCCGACCAGACCCGAAGAGCGGAGGTGCTGTCGTGGCGGAGATCGTAGACACCGCCGCCGCGGTTGTTGAAGGTGCTGCTGTTTTGGAAATAGAGATCCCCGCCGGTGTGGGTGACCCGGCCAAGGTTTTCGAAAACCGTGTTGTTGAGGAAAGGCGATCCCCCGGTGATCTGAACGTGGCCGAGGTTGGTGAAGCTGTTGCCGATGAGGTTGCCCCCGGACCACCGGAAAAGCCCCTCCTCGAAATCGAAGGTCACTCCGTCCTCCCCGGCAGTGATCGAGCCGCCGCTCAAGACCACCGCTCCCGCTCCGCTGCCGGTGAAGGTTCCGGTGTAGGTGTGGCTGGACGTGCCGGTAAGGTTGAGGGTCGCCCCGGCCGCCACCAGGAAAGTGCCGTCGGTGCTCGTACCGCCACCGGCAAACCGCAGCGTGCCGGCCAGCACCTCGACCGTTCCGCCTTGGTTGTCGAAGTCCACGCTGGAGAAACCAGCGATTTCGGCGCCGGTCGATTTCCGCAAAGTCCCTTCGTTTATGAATCGGTTGGATCCACTCCAGACCCGGAGGGCGGAGGTGCTGTCGTGGCGCAGATCGTAGACAGCGCCATGGTGATTCTGGAAGGTGCTGCTGCTTTGGAAGTAGAGGTCGCCGGTCTCATGGATCACCGTTCCGAAATTCTCGAACACGGCGGCGTTGAGGAATTTGTTGCCCCCGGCGAGAGTGAAGGTCCCGTGGTTGAGAATGCTGCCGGCGAGAGAGCCTCCGGTCATGAGTCCGTTGCCGAGAAGGCGGGCCGAACCTTCGCCCCGGAGGGTGCCGCCTTCCACCAAAAGATCGCCCTCGAAGCGGGCCTCCCCGGTGGTCGCCAAGGTCCCTCCGGTGATGCGGACGGTCTCGCGGGCGATCAGCGCCTGAATGGTCAGCGTGCCCGAACGCACGGTCACCGTCACCGATACATCGGGACGGTCGATCTGAACAACATCATCCACGCCGGGGACAACCCCGGTGCTCCAATTGGCCCCGACATCCCAAAATCCATCGGTGTCGGAAACCCAGAAAACGGTCGGCTCCAGAGGAGAATCATCCTGAATCTGGAAGACCGGTGCGGACTCCTCGATCGTGGAGCCCGAGACGGTGGCCGCGGGCGGCCCCTGGCTGGCATGCAGGGTGGTGACAAGGGTCCGGGGCCAGAAGGACTGCTCCCCAAGAACGGAAAGAACCGGACCGGTCTGGTCGGCGGAAAGGACAAACGCCAGACCTCCGCCAGGCCCGGCAGAAACTTTTTGGGCGAACAACCCTGGGGCGGCACCATGCAGGCTCTGCAACGAATGGATCGAGAGCAGGCCTTGGTGGAAACCCTCGCCGGGGATGTGCAGACTGACCAGCCAACCCGTCCCGGTTTCGATCGAGCCGGAAGTCTCATACGCGTGGGAGAGTGCGGCAAACTGGGCGGACGGGTAATGGAGGAGCCAATTCTCGACCCAGCTCAGGTGGAGGGTGGCCGAGGGTCCGGCAGCCTCCTCGGAAGTGGGGGCGGCGGCGTCCTCACCGGATGTCCCGGACCCGTTGGCGGAGGTCTCAACGGGCTGGTTTTCCGAAACGGACGAAATCGAGGCAGCCGCAATTTCCAGGTCTTCCGCCGCCGCGTCCTCCGCGGGTGCGAGCGGTCCGAAGACGGCTTCCATCGCACCCTCGAAAGTGAGTGGCGCGGGTCCGGCCGCATGCCGGAAGTCGGGCTCGGGCGTCTCGGTGAGACCCCGTACAAACACCGTCTCGGCGGCGGGGGTGAGGGCGCCTGCGACCGCCGCCGCGCCCAGCCCGTCACCGGAAAGCAGGATCCTGGGCTCCAGGTTTTCCAGCTCGAAACGGTTCTGGGGGCGGGGGTCCATCGGGGTCAAGAGTCGCGGTTTTTCCCGGCGAAGGAGAGGGATTCGTCGGCCCACTTGTCCGTGCGGAGGACATTGCCGCGCTGAACGGAGGCGAGGCGCTGGGCGGCGCGGCGGGCATAGCGGAGAAGCCCGGCGGCGGAACGTTTGGCCATGGGCTCGGGCATGAGCCGGAAGGCGAAAGTAGTCTGGCTTCGGAGGAGGGCGGGCACATACCGTCTGATGAGGTCGTCCTCGAGGGAGACGAAGGCCCGGGCGCTGCCGGGATTGCCCTGGCGGCCGGCGCGGCCGAAGAGCTGGCGGTCGATGCGGGTGGATTCGTTGGGTTCGGTGGCGACGACGTGGAGGCCGCCGAGTGCGGCCACCCCCGCCCCGAGAAGGATGTCGGTGCCGCGGCCGGCCATGTTGGTGGCGATGGTGATGCGGCCGCGCTCGCCGGCACGGGCGACGATCCGGGCTTCCTCGGCATGGCGGACGGCATTGAGCACATGGCAACGCAGGCCGGCCTCGGCGAGCAAGCCCGCGAGGTGCTCGCTGGCCTCGACGCTGCGGGTCCCGGCAAGGACGGGCCGGCCGAGGGCGTTCATGGTCACGATCTCCGCCACGACCGCAGCCCACTTGCCGTCGGCGCCAGCGAAGAAGCGTGTCGGCAGGTGGTCGCGCCGGCAGGGGCGGTGCGGAGGGATCGCGACGACCGGCAGGCCATAGACTTTCCAGCACTCCGCGGCGGTTTCCCGGGCGGTGCCGGTCATGCCGGACAGTTTTCGGTAGAGCCGGAAGAAGCGTTGAAAGCTCAGCCGGGCGAGGATCTCGCTCGGATCGGTGATGGGCAGTCCCTCCATCGCTTCGACCGCCTGGTGCAGGCCTTCCCGCCAAGTGCGGTTGGGCATGAGGCGCCCGGTAAACTCATCCACGATCACCACCTTGCCCTCCTGAACGACATATTGGTGGCCGCGGCGGTAGAAGATCCGCGCGGACAGGGCCATCTCGATCAACTCGCGGCGCCGGGCCGCGCCGGACCAAAAAGTCGGCAGCTTTGCTCTCAACTCGGCGATGCGCACGGAGGCCGCGGGGAGAAGGTCGACTTCCTTGTAGCGGTGATCGATCCGGTAGTCGCGGCCCTCGACGAGGCCGGCGGCGATTCGGTCGGCGAGACGGACGGCCTCGTTCAGCGAATCATTGGGCTGGGGCCGGCAGATGATGAGCGGCGTGACGGCCTCGTCGATGAGCACGCTGTCGGCTTCATCGACGATGGCGGCATGGGGGCTGCGGCTGATGAGGACATCCCGGCCGTTGGAACCCCCTCCGGAGAGCGTGGCATGGAGGAGGCGGCGCTCGGGCTCGGGCACGCGCCCGAGCCGGAGGCGATCCCGGAGAAAATCCGCCACCACTTCCTTGCTCGTGGTGTAGGTGACATCGGCCGCGTAATGGCTCCGGCGCTCGTCCGGCTCCATCGTGGAAACCACAGGGCCGACGGTGACACCGCAGAAGTCGTAGAGTTTGCGGAACCAGCGGGCGTCGCGCTCGGCGAGGTAATCGTTGACCGTGATGACGTGGCAGGGTTTGCCGGACCAACCCGCCATGATGGCGGCGAGAGCGGCGGTGAGGGTTTTGCCCTCGCCGGTGGCCATTTCACAAAGCAGGCCCCGGTGAAGGGCAAGGGCACCGGCGAGCTGGACCGGGTAGGGCCGCAGGCCGGTGGTGCGGGCGGCGGCTTCGCGGATGGCGCCGAGGGCGCCCAGTCGCCATTCGGCGCCCTCGCTCCGGCCGCGGCGGGCGGCGTCGCGGGCCGCAAAGAGCCGGCCGCGGAGATCGGCTTCGGTGAGGTTTTGCCACTCTCCCGCCCGCCGGTCGATCTGCTCCGCCTCGGCCAGAAGTTGCCGGCGCACCGAATCACGCCGCCGGGCGACCCCCGCAACCCTCCAGGCGAGCGCGTCCAGGCCTTCGTGAACCTTGGG
This sequence comes from Puniceicoccaceae bacterium, assembly GCA_007695295.1. Classification (GTDB taxonomy): domain Bacteria; phylum Verrucomicrobiota; class Verrucomicrobiia; order Opitutales; family Opitutaceae; genus REEB01. Next base: position 20,981 of record REEB01000181.1, on the reverse strand, counting down.
AGGGACACGAACGCGGAGGCTCCGGTAGTGGGCGGACGGGGCGATCATTTCAGAGGGAGAAGTGGGTCTGGAAAAGCTGGCGCAGGCGCCGCCCGGCCTGGCGGGTGAGCGGCTCCGGCGGAAGGTTGAAGCGGAGCGATCCGGTCAGGCCGTGTCGCAGCAGAGCATCCTGTTCGGGGGGTAGAAAAGCCCGGACCTCGAAGAAGGCCTCGGTGGTCCGCACTCCTTCGGCATCGTTGGCGGCGGTGGCGACGCTGCCGCCGCCGAGCACGCCGAGCGCCGCCGAGGGAAGACGGTCCTGCTCGGCCTGGATGAAAAGAACCCGGCCGACGGGAATCGGCATGCCGCCCTGCCCTGCCAACCGGATGCGGCCGGCGCGGGTCTCGTCGGCAAAGAGCCGCGAGGCGGTGCGCTGGGAAACGATGGCGGTGAAAACAAAATCCCCTTCGGAGAGAACGTGGCCGATGCGGGCGCCCCGGGCGAGCCAGGCGCCGGCCATCTCCTCGCTCTGGGGAAATGACCAAACGCCCGCGACGGGCGCCCGCACCACGAGCGCGGCGGCGCGGGATAGAAGGCGGGCGCGGCGGGCCTCGAGGGCGAGCCGGCTTTGCTCGATCGCCGCAAGATCCGGAGTTGCTTCACCGAGAGCCCGCCGCCACCGCACTTCAAGCTCGCGGAGCCGGGCTGAGACCGACTCGATCTCCCGGTGCAGGTCCTCGTTTTCGAGCCGAAGCAACGGGGTGCCGGCTTCGACAAAGGTGCCGCCGGGGGTCAGTTGCGCGACCAGGCGCCCCTCCGCTTCGGTGACAACTTCGGAAAATTCGGCCGCCCGCAGGATGCCGGGCGCCCGCATCGACTGCGGAAAAGGCAGCACCGCCAGCAACCCGAAAACCACGGCCGCACCGCCGGCGGTCACCAGCAGGGCGCGGGTGCGGTTGCGCTGCAGCGAAGGACTGTCGGCAAGGTATTTGGCGAACTTGCCCGCCGGCACCACCAGCCAGGAAACCAGGCAGATCACCGCCATGAGCAGCCCGAGCAGAAGGTACTGGGTGCTGACGAAAAAGATGATGCCGGCGAAAACCACCACCCGGTAGATCCCCGCCAAAATACCGTGGGCGGTTAGCCAACCGGCCTCGTAAGCGGAGTTGGCGGGGCTTTTCGATTTCTTGAGACCGAAGAGGTAGTGCTCGGCGAGATGGCGGACCTGTTTCTGACCCCGGCTGTGGAGATTGGGGATGTCGAGCAGATCGGCGAGGATGTAGTAGCCGTCGTAGCGGAGAAGCGGATTGGCATTGAAGACCAGGGTCGAAACCGAGGCCACCAACATGATGTTGAAGGCCAGATCCCGGGCCAGGCCTTCGCCCGCCGCCACCCAGACGAGGGCGGCGAAAGCGGCCACCACCAGCTCCACACCCATGCCGGCCGAGGCGACGGCGATCCTCTTCCAGCGTTCGCGAAAGCTCCAGCTCGCCGTCGCATCCATGTAGGGCAGCGGACTCAGGACCAGGAGCATGATGCCCATGGTGTGAACCTCACCGCCGAGTCCGCGGCAGGTGTAGGCATGCCCGAATTCGTGCAGGGTTTTCACGACCACGATGGCCGCGTAGAGCAGGAGCAGGTTTTCGAAGGCGAGCAGATTCATGGCCTGCGCACCAAGGCCGGAGGTGTTTTCCAACACCCCCTTGGCCGCGAAGGCGACGATCCCAAGCCAGAGCAGGATTACCCAAGGCCGCGCCAGCCACCGGACCAACGGCAGGGTGCGGACGAGAAAGGCATCCGGATCCCAGAGCGGAAAGCGGGCGAACATGAGGTGCTTCCAGATAAAGCGGCGCTCGCGCTGCTTGCGCTTCCGGTAGCGCTCAAAAATCTTCGCATGATCCGGAGGAAGATCGCCGTGCAGAAGGTTGGCCTGGTGCAACTGGGCGAGAAGCTGGATGACTTCGTCCTGCCCGGGGGCGCCGTCGGGGTCGAGTTCGAGGCACTCGCTCCAGACCTCCTCGATGCTGCGGCCTTTGCGTAGGCGGCCGACAAAGTCGTAGGCCTGCGGCCGAAGCCGGTAGAAGCTGTTGTTAAACGGATCCTCGACGAGGTGCCAGACATCGCCGCGAAAGTGCTGTCGCCGCACCCGCACCTGGGGACCGAGCCAGACCGAGAGGCCGGCCACCCGGTACCACATCTCACTGAAGGTCTTGTTTTCGGCGGGCATGGCGGGGCGGTCAGCGGAAGCGTAGACGGAGAAAGTCCACCGTGCGGTGAGTGAGGATGTAGCCCGGACTGCGGCGGCCGGAATCGAGCCGGGCGGATCCGGCCATTCCGGGCCGCCACCAGTCTTCCGGTTCTTCCAAGAGCAGGCATCGGACCAGGAAATGGTTGCCCTCGGGACCGACCTGGGCCATCGGCTCGATGCGCTCGACGCGAACCGGGATGCGCCGATCGGGCCGGCTGGCAAAGGCAATCCGGCCTTCGGTGCCGGGGCGGATCCGGTGGACATCGGCTTCGGGCAGGCGGACTTCGACCAGCATCCGATCAAGCTGAGCGATCCGATAAAGGGCCTCGCCCTGCCCCACCGGACCGCCGACTTTTTCCCGCCAGTCGCCCTCCACCACCACGCCGGCCAAGCTGGCGCGCACCTCGGCGCGCTCGAGCCGGTGGTCGATCACCCCCAGCCGCGCCCGGACTTGGTCCAGCCGTGCCAGGGCGATCTGCATGTCGGCCAGGGCCCCGCCGGAGCGGGCCTGCTGGACCTCGCGAAGGTGGACCGATTCCTCTGCCAGCACCTCGCTGCGCTCGAGAAGCAATTCGGTGGTGTCCAGCCGCAGCAGGGCGGCCCCGATGGTGACTTCGTCACCCTTCATGGCCAGCACTGCGCTGATGTATCCATCAAACGGAGACGGCACAACCAGAACCTCGGCCGCCCGGAGCGAAAACGGCGCCCGTACCCGGTGCTCCATCCGGCCGAATACAAGAAACACGGCCAGGGCCAGGCAGACGACCGTCACGGTTTTTGCCAGGGTGTGCTCGACGCCAAACATCTTCTCCAGGCCACGGCGGGCTGAGGCCCACCAACGGACCGGAAACCAGCGGGAAGCCAGGAAAAGATCGGCGAGGCGCCGGGCGGCCTGGTCGGCAAAGAGACGCAGGTGGCGGACCTCATCTTCAGTGAACGGCCGGCTTTCCCGCTCGCACAAGAGCACTCCGGCGGCCGTTTCGCCCTCGCGGACCGGCACGCTGCAAAGGTGGCCGGATTTCTGGTCCCGGGCAAAAGTCTCGTGGTCGCGGACGATCAGCGTTCCCCCGATCGGGGCGGGCCAAACTATCTCGGAGTCCTGGTCGGCGGCTTCTTCCATGGCCGTCTCCAAGGCCCGGGAAACGGCCATCTTCTTTTCGAATTTCTCCAGCCGGCTGACGGCCTGCAGGCGGATGTAGCCGCCCTCGGTCCAGCCGAGGCTGACGCGGGTGCACTCATGGCGGGCCGCCACTTCATTGCAGAGAAGCATGGCCGCGGACTGGAAGTGAGTCTCGGAATTGAGCTGGAGCAGCAGATCGAGAGTGGAGCCGAAACGGCGGAGCCGGTCGCGGGCCTGCTCCAAGGTGCGCAGAAGCCCGCCCGTCCCCGGGACATCGGCGGCCAGACGAAGCCGCTCGGCAAGCGCGGCCGCTTCGCTCCGGCTGGTGGCGGAAACGAGGATCAAGACCACACCCGGAGGCTCTCCCTGCAGCGGCAGCAAAGGCACGGTGATAACAAAGGTCCCGGGGTCGGCCGCATCCAGCGGTTCAACAAGTGAAAGCCGGCCCCGGCCGCTGCGCTCGGCCAGACCGCGGCACCGGCCGCGGAAGAGACCCAGCAGGGCCTCGGCGGCGATGGCGGACTTCCATTCCCAGGCGGAACGCCAGGAAAGGCTGTCGTCGGCTGAGCGGGCGGGTGCCATCAGGACCGCGGCGGCGCCGCCGGCCGCCGTGGCCAGGCACTCGAGATAACGCGGCCAAAACTCATGTGGATCGCCCGGGGCGGTGCGCAGCGACTCGAGCTGCCGGAGCCACTCCGGCAACGTCTCCCCGGTTTCCTGGCGCTCAGGATTCATGGGCGGGAAGGAGGATCAACCGGCCAAGACTTCCCGGCACGACCGCGCCGTCATGGTTTTCAAAATACACCCGGATACGCCGAAGCCCGCTGGCGGGATCGACGACCGGGGCGACGAAGTCCACCCGGCCCGGTACTTCCACGGCACCATCGCCCTCTCCGAGGAGCAGGTTGACTTCGGCGCCCGCCCGCAAGTCCGCGACGGCCGCGGGAGGGGCGTTGGCGACAAGAAAAGCCCGGCTCAGGTCGACCAGCCGCATCACCGGCTGCCGCGGTTCGCAAGCCTCGCCGAGATCGAGAAACAGCTCGGTGACAATTCCGGCGAACGGCGCCCGCAACTCCCGCCGGGAAAGCTGCTCGACCGCCATTTCGTATTCGATTTTCTCCCGGGCCTTGGTTTCGAGAATGCGGGCCTTCTCGGCCAGCGCCATGCGGTGCTCGAGTTCGATTTTGTCCAACTGCTCCCGGCTGACCGAGCGGGTGGATTCGAACAACCGCCGGGTGGATTCGAGGCTGGAGGCGAGCACCTCAATCTGGTTTTCGATCAGGTCCCGCTCGACTGTGCTTTCGAGTATCAGCCGGCGCCGCTCGACCTCCAGCTCCTCCATGCGCCGGTCGAGCACGACCAAGAGCTCACCCGCTTCGACCGTGCTGCCCTCGCGATGATGGATGACGGCGATGCGGCCGGAAGCGGCGGCGCTCAGCAACGCATCGTGGTAGGGCTCGGTAATGCCGGGAATGGCGCCGGCCGGACTGGCCGCCCCGCAGATGAATAATACCCACACTGCGGCCGGCGGTAGTCTGGGGATTAAGCGGGAAAAGGCCATGGCGGTTGGGGGTGGGTCAGAAAACGTCTTTGGCCCGGTCGACTTCGAGATTGCGCCGAGCGAGCAGGCTCCCGGTGACCAGCTCCAGCTCCACTACCGCACGACGGTGGGCGACGATGCTTTCGAGATGGGCGATCCGCGCATCGGTCATCTCGCCTTCGACTTCAAGAAGGCGGCGGCTGTCGCTGCGACCCTCCTCGATGCGCACCTGCTCGGTTTCGAGAAGCTGCCGGTTGAAGTCGACCACCACGGCAAGGTTCTCCTGCACGCGCTGGAGATTGAGAACCTTTTGCCAGGCGCTGTGGACGACATTGCCGATCTCAATTTCCAGCATGCGGAGGCGGACCTCGGCTTCGCGCTCGCCCGCCTCGGCGGCAAACAGGTCATTGGATCGCCGCACATTGCGCAGGATGGGCACCCTCACCTCCACCCCGACCGACCAGGATCGGAAGCTGCCGCGCTCGATGCGGCGGAAGGCGTCGCGGGTGTTGTCGTCCAGCCCGCTGTAGCCGTAGCTACCCTTGAGATCGACCCGGGGAAGGCGCTGGTTGCGGGCATAGCCCACTTTGATGCCCTCCTGTTCCAGCCGACGCAGGCCGGCGAGGTAAGCGGGCTGGGCATCCAGGGCAGTGTCCATGAGGGCGTGAAAATCCTCCGGAGCGGTCCACTCACCGGGGCTGTCGGCGGCTTCGAGCAACCGGCCCGAACCGGCGGCATCGGCCAGAAGGGTCCTCAGCCGGTTGGATGCTTCAACCAAGAGCTGTTCGGCTTGGCTGATCTGGGATGCGCGGAGAGAAACACCCGCCCGCGCCTGCAAGACCTCCAGATCAGACATCATGCCGACCTCGACCCGCTCACGGTTGTCGGCCAGAAGCTGCTCCGCCTGATCGCGCGAGGCGAGGCGAAGCCGCAAGTTCTGTTTCGCGTAGTAAAGATCCCAATACGCGACCTCGACTTGGTGGATGACCTGCATCAACTGCCGGCGGTACTCCTGAAAGGCGATCTCCTCCTCGCCGCGGGCGACGCGCAACCGGGCGCTGGTGGCGGCGGGCCCGCGCCCCTGGAGGAGCGGCTGCTCGACGGTGAGTCCAAGAAAATTCTGGTATTCCTCCCGGAAAGGATCGAACGGCTGCAAACGGAGATTGTTGGCGGTCTCTCTGAGGTTGTAACCGAGACGGTAGCGGGCGCCCGAGAGCCGCCAGATGCCCTCGACGGCGGCGCTCGCCGAACGGGCATCCTCCAGAAAAACGGACGCACCCTGACTGAGAACCTGCTCGACGGTGTTTTGGCGCTCGGTGCGGGATTTCTCGAGCTGTGCGACGAACTCCGGTTCGAATGCTCCTTCTTCAGCGCGGGCGAGATAGCCCGCCGCGGCCAAAGCCTCCCGCTGGGCGGCGAGATTCAGATTGTGCTGGAGGGCAAGTTCGCGGCTCTGGGCCAGCGTCAGCCGAATCGGATCCGGGGTTGCGGCGGCAACCGGCACCACCAGCGGTGTCGCCACCAGCAGGAGGGACGCTAAAATAATGGAGCGTCCGGATAGAAGCCGGTAGGGACGCGGCGGGCCGGAAACACCCAAGGCGGTCAATCGAGTTACGGAGAAGGAAGAGGTCAAGGCTGGGTCGGGAGGAACGAAATCTGGAACTCACGCTTCCTGAGCGATTTATTACCATGATCTTACAGAGCCACCTCGCGAACGGCAATACGCACATTTGCGCAGTTCTGCTGCCCTGGGCGGGACGAATCCGCCCGGACAGGTGGCAATTCCTGCTACCAGACCTCGACCGGGCCTTGGGGAACGCGAATCTGGTCGGCCACCTCCGGTTGCTCCGCCTCAAGGCTGGAAGCGATGGGAGTCGGTGCATAGCGCGGCAGCAACCGGCCATCCGCCTCCTCGAAGCGACGGCGCCAAGCGCGGTACTCCTTGAGCAGCCGGTAAAACCCGTCGCGGTCGCGGACTTGGTTGATGCCTTGCTTGAAGAAGGAGGCGGGGCCGAAGCGACGCGCGTAGGAATGGGCGGGCTTGCGGAAGAGTTTGCAGCCGGTGGCCTCGCCGAAGAATTCGACACAGGCCTCGAAGTGGCGGCAAAGCAGCTCCATCCGCTGCTCGAAGCCGGGCTCCGGAGGCAGCTCGCCGGTGCGCAGGTAGTGGCGGATCTGGCCGAAGATCCATGGATTATAAAAGGCGCCGCGGCCGATGCTGACCGCACTGCAGCCGGTTTCCTCCAGCATGCGCAAAGCAGCCCGGGCGGTGGTGACGTCACCGTTGCCGACCACGGGGGTGTCGGGCACGGCTTCGACCACCCGGCGGATGCCGGCGAGATTGACCCGGCCGGAGAAGCCTTGGGCGCGGGTGCGGCCGTGGACGAAAAAGGCGGCCGCGCCGGCGTCGCGCAGTGCGCGGGCGAGATCGGGGGCGGTGAGGTTTTCCTCATCCCAGCCAAGGCGCATCTTGCAGGTCACGGGAATGCGGACGGCATCCACGACCCGGCGGACGAGGGCGGCCGTGCGCCGGAGGTCGTTCATCATCGCGGAGCCGCTGCCTTCGGCGACGATCCGCCGGACCGGGCAGCCCATGTTGATGTCGATGCCGGCCACCCCGCGCTCCTCCAGCATGCGGGCGGCATCGGCCATGATTTCCGGCTCGGAGCCGAAGATCTGGACAAGGAGCGGTTCGTCTCCCGGAGCGGTCGCGATGAGTTTGAGGGCGACGGGGGTGCCGGCGAGGAGGGAACGGGCGTTGACGAGGTCGGTGGTGGCGAGGCCGAGGCCGCCGAGCGAGCGCAGGACGAGCCTGAAGGGGAGGTTGGTGTATCCGGCCAGTGGCGACAGAAAAAAACGGCTCCCGCAGGCGGCGAGCGGAGCGGGCCAAGGGGGAGAGACGGGGAGGTCGGGCGATGGCAGAGACATCGGTGATGGGAGCCGGCCCGGCCAAGGTCGGCCGGCGGAAGCGGAAAGTGGCTTGGCCCAGCCGGAAGAAGCATCCGGCGGGGCGGACCAGGTTGCGTCAGTTGTGCCGGCGGGTGGAGCTGCGCCGGATCGGACGGGGCGGGTTGTCTCCGCCGGCCTGGATGGAGGGAATGTCGTCGTCGGAACCTTTGCCGGCGGGCTTGGAGTAGCGGTTGATATCCCGCTGCGAAACCCGGTTGATGTCGGGATCAAGGTTTACTCCGGCCAAGTCGGCCATGGTGTAGGACCGGAATTCCATGGCGGATTCGCGGGTTTTCTGAACTTGGTCCTGATTGCGCACAAGGGCACGCTGCTGGTTGATGTGGGCGATCTGGAGCTGCATCGCCTCGATCTGGGCCGCGGTGATGGGCTGGACTTTCTTGGCGCGGGTCTCGGCCATGACGATGGGAGCCCGGCGGTTGCCGACGGGCGAGCGGGACAAGGTGCGCGGGGTGCGGTCGATGACGGCCCGGCGATTTTGCACCACCTCGTTGCGCTGGGGTGAGAACTGATGGATCCGCACCCGCTGCTCAGTGATGCGGTCGTTGCGCTCGCGTAAATCCACGGTGCGGTGCTGGGCCAAACCACTGACAGGCGCCAGAAGTGACAGCGCCAAAGCCGTGAAGGCGATCCGAAGGGCCGTTCTCATCATTGGCACGGTAGGGGGCGCGGTTTTTTCCATGCAAGCAGAAACCGCGATCCAGCCGGGCTCACTCGGGCTCGGCCGTGCCTTCGCTGACCCACTCGCGGGCTTCCGGCACCTGGGCGTAAAAGGCCCGGAGGGCGGCCGAGAGATGCTCGGCGTAGCGGAAGTGCGCGCCCATGCCGGTGCGCAACTCGGCTTCGTAGATGAACTTGTCGGCGTGCGTGGAGTGCTCGAAGGGAGTCTGGCTGCCGAGCAGGAGTCCGTAAACCGTGCCGGGGTGGCCGGCTTCGAGGAGGCGTCGCAGGAGGCGCTGCTGGCGCTCGAGGAGTGCCGCATGGGGAGCGGGATCGACTTCGGGCGGCAGGTAGAAACCGGCCTGGATGAGAGGGGTGTGGCGGTGGCCGGTGCGGTGGCGGTTGAGGTCGCGCAGTTCGGCGACGGCGAGGTTGTTCCAGGCGAAGGTCACCCGCATGCGCCGAATGGCGGTGCCGCACCAGCCGTAGCGGTTGCCGCGATGGCGGAGGGCTTCGGCAACGGTCTGGCGTTCGGGTAGAAAAGTCGGGGCTTCGGCATCGACTTTGACCCAGACTTCATCGGCGAGGTTTTCCGTGCTGAGACGCTGGCGGCCGAGCTCAAGGCTGGTTTCGTGATCAAGCAAGGCCTGCTTTTCGAAGGAAGCTTCCGCCGTGCTGTGGCGCATCAGCCGTGGTGAGAATTTCATCAACTCTTCCCGGAGGACCGCAGCGGCCCGGCGGGCTTCCACTTGCGGAAGCGAATCGAGGTGACGCACCGTTTGCGCCCACATCCGGGCGGACATGACGAGGGCCAGGTTTGTCCGGGTGGCCAAGGGGATGAAGTAACGGGCGCGGTCGAGGGCGAAGTTTTTCCGGAGGCGGTTGCGCACTGCCGGGTTGGCCGAGTCCGGCAGGCGCAGGCGCTCCGGCTCGTTGCGGCCAAGGGTTTCGAGAGCGGCGGCGGCGCTTTCATAGGCGGTGAAGGCTGCCGCCATCACCGCCTGCCACTCCACGGCGAGATCGCCATCAAGACCCAGTTCGGAAGGCTCGGGCAGTCCGGCCGGCTCGAGGCGGATGTAGCGGGTGCTCGACTCCTGGCCGTCGGCCATTTGGGCGATCTCGAAAAGCTTGTAGGCCAGCCACATGGAGATGTCGTCGACCGCGATGGCGATGCCGCCGGTCAGGCCGCCGATGGAGGCGTGGCCGTAGTCGACGAAGCGCAGGATCCGGTCGATGGAGGCTTCCGGATCGGCCGGATCGATCCGGGAGAGAATGGTGCCGAGGCCTTCATTGCTGCGGGAGTAGCGCGCCAGGACCGAGGCCAACAGCTCGGGCGTGACGCGGGGGTTGTTCTCCGCTCCGGGCGGGGGAGTGAGGGCTAGGCCGGTTACATGCATGGGAAAAGGTCGGGATGACGGGTGATCATCCAAGCCGCCGCTTCAACTGGGGTGCAACAGCGAAAACCGGTCGAACGCGCGGGCCGGAGCCTCGGGGTCGTTGACAGGGGCGCAGTAACTGGTCACGTCCCCGGTCGCGGAGTCAAACAAAGTGAAAACCGTCAGGTCCGGGTCGGCGACCGCCGGAAGTCCGGGTTGAGGTGAAAACAGGGAGGGCGGAATCAGGCGCCGGCCATGAGGATCGCCGCGCAACGGATAATCGTCGTTCGCATCGGCGGGGCAAACGGTCCGCCGATGCTCGGGTAGCAGGTAGGCGCCGTAGGTATTGCCGGCCTGGGAGGTTTCAAGGAGATGCATGCCGTGGGCGGTGACGGAGCGGTTCCAAAGGTGGGCGTGGCCGCACAGGACCAGTTGCACCCCGGCGGCGCCGAGGAGCGACTCGACCGGCCGCCACATATCCCGCTCGCGGGGATACCGGTAGCGGACCGCGGTCAGGCGACCGATCAGGGGAGCGACTCTTTCCTTCCATGTCGGGATTTCGATCGGCGTATCAATGGACAGGATACGAGGACTGCCGTTTGCGCTGTGGTGCAGGTCCATGACGGGATGGGCCAGGACGGGGACGGTATTGTCCCCCAAGCCGAAGACCGAGTGATGGGTCATGGCAATCTTCCAGCGGGCTTCAGTGAAGGCGGGGGCGGCGAGTGTTTTCTCCAGCCAGGCAAACTGGGGCGACCCCGGGCGGAGATCGGCAAAGGGAAACTCGCCGAAGCCCCAACGGATGGGGTCGGCCAGAAGAGCGGGTGGTTCCTCGTATTTTCCGGGCGTCTCGCCGCGGATGACGGGCGGCCGCCAAATCCTCGAAGTATCCAGGACGATCAGCGCCAGATCGCCGAACCGATGGAAGTACCACCGGCCCAGGGGGTCGTGGTGGGAGGGAGGTGTCCAGAGTTCGCGGTAAGTCTCGAACTCAAAGGCCTCCCGGGCTGGCTCGTTGTCGTGCGGTGAGACCCGTTCGTCGTCTTTGGAGTGATCCACAGGGCGGAGAATCCGGGCAGCCCACTCGGGCCGCGGAGAATTGAAGACGACATTCTGATCCGAGGCGGCCGAGGAGGGTCCCATGATTTCGTGATTGCCGATGGCGGGAAACAGCGGTGCCTCCGACAGCAGGGGAGCACCGGAAGACGAAGCCAGGATCTGAAAGAAAGAGAGCTTGCCATCGTCGAGAGGCCCGAACCACTCCGCGGCGCGATTGGGCACGTTGACCATGTCACCGCCATAGAGGACTGCATCAATGCGGCCTGCCGTGCGCAATGCCTGGCGGCAGGAGAGGGCCGCTGCTGGACCGTTCTGGAAATCGGAGGTGAGCAGAAGCCGTGCCCCTTGTCCAGGTGCCGGGGCGACTTGAAGCCTGAAAGGACCGGCCACCCGCTCATCTCGAGGATGCGACCGCCAGAGGGCATAAAGCCGCGGCCGACCATCGCCAAGCCCGGTGAGTCGGACTTCATGGCGGAACACTTCAACTCCGCCGCCGGCATCCGCCCAGACCAGCCGGGAAAGCCTGTGTTGAACAGGAGCTTCCTGCGCGAAGACGGCCGGAATGGTCCGAAGGTCCAGTGCCGGCGACAATCCGCGCTGATACCAGACCACGCTGACAGCATCCTCGGTCGGCCACAGCACCAACGGGCCGGCCAAAAGCTCAGCTGCATCCTTCATCCCCCACTCTTCCACGGCCTCACCCCCTTCGGCAAGCCTAATTAGGGACAGGCTAATTATAGTTGACCTGTTGTACAAGGTGTGCAGGTATCGGAACGCAGGCTTTCAGCATCTGCCCTACTACTATGCGCACCCGCCGCATCAAAGTCATCGGCCAAACCGCCACCTACCACGTCATCACCCGGACAGTGAACGGCCAACACCTCTTCGCCGCCCGCGACAAGGAGATCCTCCGCAAGATGATCCACAAAGTCGCCTACTTCTGCGGCGTGCAGGTGCTGACATTCTGTATCCTGTCCAACCACCTGCACCTGCTGGTGCGCGTTCCGACCATACCCACCTACAAACTGGAAGATTTCCAGCTCATCGATCGCGCTCGCCGGCTCTACGGTCCGGCCAAGGCCAACGCCATCGCCGAGATACTCAAAGGCACGAATGCCCCCGCCCGGAAAGATCTCCGCGACCGGCTCCTGGCCCGCATGTTCGACCTGTCCTCCTACGTCAAGGAGCTCAAACAACGCATCAGCATCTACTACAACCGAACCCACGGCCGGTTCGGAACCCTGTGGGCCGAACGCTTCAAGAGCGTCCTCGTGGAAGGCAATCCCTTCAGCCTGCAAACCGTGGCCAGCTACATCGATCTGAATCCGATTCGGGCAGGACTGGCCACCGATCCAAAAGACTATCGCTTCAGCGGCTACGGCGAGGCTAGCGGCGGCAACCGCGAGGCCCGCAAAGGCATCGAAACCATCATGGAGACCCCAAACTGGCGAACCGCAAGCCGGGACTACCGAATGGGGCTGTACGGCATGGGGTCCGGTCCCGCAGCACTGGGCCAAGGAGCAACCCTGGACGTGGCCGCCGCCCGAAGGATCATCGCGGCCGGAGGCAAACTGCCCGTATCCCAAGCATTGCTCTGCAGAGTTCGGTACTTTTCCGACGGCCTGGTCATCGGCAGCCGATCCTTTGTCGAATCTTGGTTTCAGCAAAACCGCCACCATTTGGGCGTTCGGCGCAAATCCGGCGCCCGCTCCATGCAAGGCTCCGATTGGGGCGGTCTCGCCGTCGTTCGCAATCTCCGGCGCCGCGCAATCGGCTAGTCATGGCTTCCCGTGACCATGCAGCCTGACTCCGTCGGCAGCTGGATCTTGGGAACAGGCCACAGGCCAAGCCTCGCCTACCGAACCCCCTCCACCCTACCGGCGCGTTGCCACCGGGGTTCGGCGGTTGGGGAAACAGGTCCGGCAAATCTCGCAGACCGTCCCATCACAGCCCCGGGCCGTGCAGAATTCCCTGCCATAGTAGATGATTTGAAGATGCAGCTCATTCCATCGCTCCCGGGGAAACAAGCGTTTCAGATCCAATTCCGTCTGCCTCACGTTGGTGCCACGAGTCAGCCCCCAACGCTGGGCGAGCCGATGGATGTGGGTGTCGACCGGGAAGGAGGGCAAGCCGAAGGCCTGCGCCATAACAACGGACGCAGTCTTGTGCCCCACCCCGGGCAACGACTCCAAATCCTGCAGGTCGACCGGAACCCGCCCGTCAAACCGCTCCACCAATTGCTCCGACAAGCCCCGGATCGCCCGCGCCTTCGCCGGAGCCAGTCCACAGGGGCGGATGATCCGCTCAATCGCGGCCACCTCCTGCCGGGCCATCGCCGAGGGATTGTCGGCCAGGTCAAACAACAGCGGCGTCACTTGGTTCACCCGCTTGTCCGTGCACTGGGCGGAGAGAAGCACGGCCACGAGGAGGGTATATGGATCGCGATGATCGAGCGGAACGGGCGGAGAAGGATAGAGCTCCTTCAGGCGGGCATCTATAAAGGCGGCACGCTCGCGGCGGGTCATATCTCCATGCCTGATACCTTCGGGAGCAGTGTCAAAAGCGTAAATCGCATTTGCCTAGACGGCGGGCAAATCTAGGGTCAGGGAATGTCCAGTTCCGGTATTTCGCATGCCCAACCACCCGGTGCCAGCACCATGCGCCAGCCAGCCCAACCGGCCGATTTCGCCACGCGCCACCTTGGTGCCGACTCCGAAGCGATCGCCGGCATGCTCAAGGCCATCGGCCAAAATTCCTTGGAAGACCTGATGCAGGCGGCCATTCCGGAAGAAATTCTGGACGCCGCGCCGCTTCCGCTGCCTCCCGCCCTTGATGAAGCGGGCATGCTGCGCGAGCTCCACATGATAGCGCGGGAAAACCATGTCTGGCGCTCGCTCATCGGCATGGGCTACCACGGCACCCACACACCGGCGGTTATTCGCCGATGCATTCTCGAAAATCCCGGCTGGTATACGCAATACACCCCTTACCAGGCTGAGATCTCGCAAGGCCGGCTGGAAGCGCTCCTGAATTTCCAGACTATGATCTGCGACCTTACCGGCCTGGAGATTGCCAACGCCTCCCTGCTCGATGAAGGCACGGCGGCCGCGGAAGCCATGGCCATGGCCTTCGCCCTCAAAGGTTCACCGGACCGCCGCACCTTGCTGCTGGCCGGGTCCATCCATCCGCAAACCGTCGCCGTGCTCGAAACCCGGGCCGAGCCCCTCGGGATCCACCTCGCACTTGCCACCCGGCCCGCCGAGGCCGAGCGTGATGATGCCTTCGGACTTCTGCTCCAATACCCGGAGTCCGACGGCGCCATCCAGCCACCCGCGCCATGGGTGGAGGCCATCCACCGGGCCGGTGGGCTGGCCATCGCGGCCTGCGATCCGCTCGCCCTGACCCTGCTCCAGCCTCCGGGCGAGTTTGGAGCCGACATCGCCGTCGGCAGCACCCAACGCTTCGGCGTTCCCCTCGGCTACGGCGGACCCCACGCCGCTTACCTCGCCACCCGGCACGACTTTCGCCGCCATCTGCCGGGCCGGCTGGTGGGCGTCTCGCGCGATGCCGACGGCAATCCGGCCCTCCGCCTCACCCTGCAAACCCGGGAACAACACATCCGGCGGGACCGCGCCACCAGTAACATCTGCACCGCCCAAGTCCTGCTTGCCGTGATGGCCTCGATGTATGCCGTCCACCACGGCCCCGAAGGACTGCTCCGGATTGCAAACCGCATCCGGTCCTTCACCACCGTGCTGCGCGACCAGATCAGCAGCCATGGACTGGATACCGGTGAAGCCCCTCATTTCGACACGCTCAGGATCCGCGCCGGCCGCGACGAGGCCGATCGCATTGTCACAGCGGCCGCCGAGCGCCGCATCAACCTCCGCCGCCTCGATTCCGACAGCCTCGGCGTAACCCTCGACGAGTGTACGACAGAAGATGAAATTCGGACCTTGGTGGAACTATTCTGCGGCGGCCAACCCATCCCCGAGGACGCCTGGCGGCATGCCCGCGGGCACTCCCTGCCGGACAAGTTGCGCCGCACCTCCGCCTTTCTCACCCATCCCGTCTTCCACCGCCACCGCACAGAGACAGAACTGCTGCGCTACATCAAACGGCTCGAGTCGAAAGATCTGTCTCTGACCACCTCGATGATCCCGCTGGGTTCCTGCACCATGAAACTGAACGCAGCGGCCGAGATGTTGCCCGTGACCTGGCCCGAATTCGGTCAGCTCCACCCCTTTTGCCCGCCCGAGCAGGCACGCGGCTACCGCACGCTTTTCGACCAGCTCGAAGCCTGGCTCGCGGCCATCACCGGACTGCCGGCCGTTTCGCTCCAGCCCAACGCCGGTTCCCAGGGCGAGTATACCGGCCTGATGGTTATCCGCGCCTGGCATGAAAACCGCGGGCAGGGCCACCGCGACGTCTGTCTGATCCCGCTTTCCGCCCACGGCACGAACCCCGCCAGCGCGGTCATGGCCGGCTTCAAGGTAGTGCCCGTGGCCTGCGATGCCGCCGGCAACATCGACCCGCAGGATCTGGAGAAAAAAGCGGCCGCCCACGCCGATCATCTGGCCGCCCTCATGGTGACTTACCCTTCGACCCATGGTGTATTTGAGAAAGGGATACGTCAAATTTGTGATACCATTCACCGGCACGGCGGCCAAGTCTATCTCGATGGTGCCAATCTCAACGCCCAAGTGGGCTGGACAAATCCCGGCGCGGTGGGTGCGGATGTCTGCCACCTCAACCTCCACAAAACCTTCTGCATTCCCCACGGAGGCGGCGGGCCGGGGATGGGGCCGATCGCAGCGGCCGGCCACCTGGCGCCCTTTCTGCCCGGCCACCCCATCATCCCGACCGGGGGCACCGAGGCGATCGGCCCCATCTCGGCGGCGCCGTGGGGCAGCCCCTCGATTCTGGTCATCTCCTGGGCCTACCTGCGGATGATGGGCTCGGAGGGATTGGTCCGCGCAACCGCCCTCGCCGTGCTCAACGCCAATTACATGGCGAAGCGGCTGCACCAGCGTATTCCGGTTCTCTACCGCGGCCCCGGCGGTTTGGTCGCCCACGAGTTCATTCTCGACCTGCGGCCTTGGAAAGCAGCCGCGGGGATCGAGGCCGAAGATGTCGCCAAGCGTCTGATGGATTACGGCTTTCACGCTCCCACGATGTCCTGGCCCGTGCCCGGAACCCTGATGATCGAGCCGACCGAAAGCGAGTCGGTCGCCGAGCTCGACCGTTTTTGTGACGCCATGCTGGCGATTGCGGACGAGGTCGAGGCCATCGGGGAAGGCCGCTTCGACCGGCGGGACAATCCTCTTAAAAACGCCCCTCACACCGCCGCAGCCTTGAGTGTGGAAGACTGGTCCCACCCCTATACCCGGGAAACCGCCGTTTTTCCCGCCCCTTGGCTCAAAGAGCACAAGTTCTGGCCGCCGGTCCGACGGATCGACAACGTACACGGGGACCGCAACCCGATCTGCTCCTGTCCTCCGATGGAAGCGCTGGCGGAGACCTGAGCGAGACTATCCGCCATGGCGGAGCGCAGGCTCTTTTTTGGTGTCGGCCTGCCCGAACCCATCCGCGCCCACCTCGCAGCGTGGGTAAGACCGCTACCGGGGCTTGCATGGACGCCACCCGACAACCTGCACCTGACCCTCAAGTTCCTCGGTCAGGTCGAATCCGGGGTGGAGGAGCGGGTGGTGGCAACCGCCAGCGCCATCACGGTGGAGCGCTTTGTGCTGGGCCTTGAAGGGGCGGGAGTGTTTCCGCCCAAGGGAAAACCAGGGGTCCTGTGGGTGGGTGTCGGGGCGGGTCACCCCCGGTTGTTTCAGCTCAAAAAGCGTTTGGAAGACGACCTCATTCCACTCGGCTTCGAACCGGAGAGGCGCATCTATCAACCCCACATCACCCTCGCCCGCTGCTCCGGGGCGCGGCCGGGAGCGATCCGGGGATTGCTGAAAAACTGGAAGGACTTTGCCGGTCCCGCCTGGCAGGTGGACGCATTTCAGCTTTATGAAAGTGTGCGCCGCGAAGGCCGAATCGTTTACGAAGTGCGTGCGGTCTTTCACCTCACAAAGCCATAAAAAAACCCGCCCGCCGGCTGATCCGGCGGGCGGGCACACTGACAACCGTCGGTAGTGTTAACCCAAACAAACGCTATCTGGAATCATGGTACCACAACCATGTAGAACGCCTTGCCTACCGGCGGATCTTCATCAGTGAAAGTGCCGGCGGTGACACCTTCGGCGAGCAGCTCCCAGGAGCCGGTGGCGAGGGTGGTGGAGCGGAGGACATTGACCGGGGTGGTGCCGGTGCCGGTCCAAACCAGCTCGGCGGTAGTCCCGTCCATGGCGAACTCAACAATAACCGGAATGGCCGGAGCGGGCGGCACGGCACCGGTGACCTCCCACTGCGCAGGCAGGGTGGAGTCCTCGGCATCACCGACGGTCATGGTGAAGACGACGTCGTAGACACCATCTTCGGTCGGGGTGCCGGTAACCAAGCCTGTGACCGGATCGATGGAGACCCCAGGCGGGAGGCCGGAGGCGGAGAACTCGCCGAAGCCCTCCCCGGAGGACAGCACGCGACCAACAATGCCAGCGGCTCCGCTGGGCAAGGCTGGCGTGTGAATAATCTCAGGATCGTTGGCGACGATGACCTCGAAATTATCCAAGGATACCACAATATCGCCGGTCAGCCCGGCGGCGGAAGTCCCGATCAAAAACTGATAATTGGGAGCATTGCGCGTCAACACGAGGCCGGGACGGTCGGATCCCTCGGGCTGAAGCGGGACTTCGAGGACTCGCCGGAAATTCTCAGGAAGTTGTCCCATGGCATCGAAAGTACCTGCGCCAATCGTGATGGGGGTAACGACCTGCAGTGAACCGCTGTCCAGACCTACGTTAATAGAAAGCCCGGTGAATTCCTGAGGAGTTTCCTCGTCCGGAGGAGGAACGATGCCGGAAACGGTAGTCGGATTCATCAAGTTGATGCGCAGCACTCCTCCTTTCTCAGCGGCCTCTAGCAACCGCTCATATACATCAACGGCTTTGGCATTGCCGGAGGATCCAAACGTGCCCCGCCCCGCCCAGACGTTTTGCCCGGCCGGGTTGAAGAACTGAATCGTGTCTCCGGAACGAAAGAAGAAAGAAGAGCCGGGCTCCTTGGCGAAGCCTTCCAGACCGGTGGTGAAATCAACTTGGGCGCGGTTTTCCGAATAGGGTTCGATGGACAGATTATCGATGAAATATCGCGCTTCGGTATCAGCGATGAAAAACCCGAAGTGGATGTGGTAGGCGGCAACCGGGGCAACCTGATTGTTCACCCCGCCTGCGAGGAAAGACGATAGCGGGTAGGCCATACGGATCACATCCCACCCATCTCCAAGACTCGAAACGGGGGCGGCACCCATCGTTCGCTCGATCTCGTTCCAGGCCCAACCGCCACCTTGGGGCTGGACGGCGACCTGAAGCCCGCCGGCATCGGTGAAGTTGCCTTCTTGGGAAATAAGGTCGAAGCGCAGCATACCTCCTCGCTCGGCAGAAGTGCGCATCAACTCGCCAACGTCATCCCCGCCGGGCGAAACGCGCGCCCTCCACGCCCAGCCTTCGGCTGCTGGAGGAGCGAGCATCACCGACCCACCGAAATTGGTAGAATGAACCGGATCACCACTGCCCTCAATTGCGACGAAGCTCTCCAGCCCGGTATCGAAGGTGTAGGCAGCGATGAGAGGGGGGGGAGGAGGAGGCTCGGCCACCAAAGACCATTCCGAAACGTAATAAGTGAAGCGGCTGTTTTCCAGCCCTTCGCTGTTCAGACCGAAACGCAGGTTAGCCCAAGCGGCACCAGTCCAGAACTCAAGCGTGCTATTGCGATCGGTGGCCTCTCCCAAACCGACACCGACCATGGGGATGTTCACCTGACGGGTATGCACCACTCCGGGTGACCAAGGCGTGCCATTGAAAACGCGGTCCGCCGCCCCGAACTCTTGGTCCCACATACTATTGGGTGGCTCAGCCTCATCGCCGGACTGGGCAACCAGCATACCTTCATACCAATTGGGATCGCCGCCCACGTTGTCCTCCTGACGGATGTGAACGGTCATGCTGATGACGCCACCATCGGCCAACGCGGCGAGGAAGGCCTCCTCTAACTCTGGCACCGCGCGCATGTTGATGAAGGCAATGTTGTTCTGCCAGCCTCCAACCGTGCTGATGGCGACGCTGCCGCCGAAGAGGGGGCTCCACTCGACCATGGCGTTTTCATTTCCTTGGTTGACCTGGATAAGCTCGGTATCCTCATCAAAGGTCATGGTGTAGGTGAGCGCACCAAAGCTTGGAGCGGCAAGGAGGACGGAGGAAAACAGAACGCCGGCAGCCAGGCGCCCCGGAGAGACAGACGTATATAAACGACGGAAGGTCATGTCAGGAGGGGTTGAGTTTGAGGGGTATGGGTGATCCCGGGTGGGAAACAGCTGGAGCTAAGCTTAAGCTGAGGCCCGTGATGATGTCGTAAACTTACGCAATATTTATGCCCTGGGGTCGAGGTTAATTTATGGGTAAATCAAAATGCAGCGGTGCTGGCGCAGTTCCCGGCAATCGACATTGACCTCGACCCTCCTTTGGCCAGCCTAAGTTGGCGAAGTGCCTTGAAACGCAATCCATCCGCCCTCTTGCCCCTACTCTGACATGTTGAGCCTGCTCGCCACCGCCTCTCCGGATACTCCGGCGGCCACTCCCCACTTCTTGGAAGAGCAGTCGCGGTTTTTCCTTTGGTTCCTGCTCGCATCGCTCGCCTGGCTGGGGGCGCTCGCGGCCAGCGCCCATGTCAGCCGACTTCCTCCAAAACGCAAAGAGCTCGTCAACCTACTCAGTCTCATCCTGGGTCCGCCGGGCTGGTTGATTCATCTCGTATCTTGGAAAACCCGCCAGATCCCTCAGGCCATTGAAGTTCCCGTGCGCGCCCCTTCATCAGGTTCCAGCGCGGTCCGCTACGCCGGTGCGGCGACTCCCTCCTCCGGACCGGTGCGCCTGCCCCCCCTTGGTCAAAGCGGTCGATGGCACCGGTGGTTTCGATGGCTCCTCCCCGGGGAAGACGGCGATGCCAAGACGCGCGACAGTCGCCGCCTCAGCCGGCTGCTGGTGGAGGCGGTCCACCAGAGCGCGACAGACATCCACTTCGAGCCCCACGAAGCCGACTACTTGGCCCGGCTGAGGGTCAACGGCATCCTCCGCGATTTCGAATCCTTCGACCGCGCCACCGGCGAGCGTCTCA
This sequence comes from Puniceicoccaceae bacterium, assembly GCA_007695295.1. GTDB lineage: Bacteria > Verrucomicrobiota > Verrucomicrobiia > Opitutales > Opitutaceae > REEB01. Next base: position 750 of record REEB01000181.1, on the reverse strand, counting down.
TCTCCATGGTGAAAGTGATGGCCGCACTTGATGTGGCGGACAAACTCAAGCCCCAGGACGGTCGCTTCGAGTGGACCTCGGAGCAACCCGATCTGCGCATCGACACCCGGGTTTCGGTCTCGCCCTCCCTGCGGGGCGAAAAGCTCGCCCTGCGCTTTCTGAACCGCCCCGTGGCCAAACTCGAAATGCAGAGCCTTGGCATGAGCGAGGCGATGCAGAAAATGCTCCGCCGCAGCCTCCGCCAGCCCGAAGGTTTCATCATCGTTGCGGGGCCCACCGGCTCGGGAAAAACCACCACCGCTTACAGCATCCTCAACCACCTCGCCGGCCCCACCGTCAACACCATGACCATTGAGGATCCGGTGGAATACACCCTCCCCTACGCCACCCAGATCGCCATCAACCCCAAGCTCGGCATCACCTTCGAGTCCGGTCTCACCACCCTCCTGCGGCAGGATCCGGACATCATTCTCATCGGTGAAATGCGCGACCAGGGCTCCTTCCGCACCGGCATCCGGGCCAGCCTCAGCGGCCACCTCGTGCTGAGCACCCTGCATGCCCGCGATGCCATCCAGGTCTTCGGCAACCTCCGCAACCTCGGCATCGAACCCTCCAGCCTCGCCGCGGCGGTCAAAATGGTCATCGCCCAGCGACTCGTGCGCCTCCTCTGTCCGTATTGTAAAACCCAGGACACCGAGCTTGAGGAGGATGCCCTCAACTTCCTCGGCGAGCGCGCACATGAAATCGCCG
>REEB01000158.1 GCA_007695295.1 Puniceicoccaceae bacterium | reverse complement strand
TTGGCGGACAACCTCCCCTCGATCCGAACTCGACGCCACCGCCAGCCCAAGCCCACGGTCCCGCGCGGCCTTGACCCACTCCTCCACCCCGGCCATCGCCCCCCGCCCCTCCATCAGTCGCCGCATCTGCGCCCGCTGCTCCGCCCGCGCCACTCCGCGATCCATGCTCCGGCCCACCTGTTCCTCCAGATAGGCAAAGGGATCAAAACCGCCGCGCGTACCAATGCAGAGGACCCAGCGCTCCAACGGCAACTCCGCCCCGTGCGCCTCGTACACGGCCCGCCAAGCCTCGAATTCGGCTGATTCCGTGTCCCGGATGAGACCGTCAAAGTCGAATATCAGCGCCCGGATCATGACCGGGGCCAATCCATGCCCACCACTTCGCCCCGTCTACAGCGGAGCCAACTCCGGCCGTGGACTGCGCCCAATACTCGCTGCCTGCTGGAGCGGCTGCTGTCATCCATGGCCGACGAAACCGCAGCCCCGGGCTCTGCGCCGGCGCCATTAGCCTGGAAGCAGGAATATCCAAGAATCTGATACGATGCAGAAGCGATGACCGCATCCTCATCAGTCCCGGCCAAGCGAGGCAAGCACCGAACCAGTGTGCCGTGTCCTGCCGCAGGAGGCAGGGGCACAGCCGGTCAATGATCACCCGGGCACCGCCCTTCCAAGGTCGGCCGAATCCAGTCCCGGATTATTGGTGGAGCGGATTGACCATCCGGTAGGTCACCTGATCCTGGGAGAGGGTTTTCACGTGGCCGTCCATGAAACCGAATTTCGCCCGACCGTCAGTCCAGCGGATATTACCGAACTCATTGTTACCGGGAGGGATGGGTCGATTGGCTTCAGCCTCGGAGGCAGCGCCACTACCCCAAACGTTGGCCCAGGCCCACATGCCCCCGGCAATCGCATGGAGGTCACCGTGGGCGCCTCCACCATCGGCATTGACGGCAGCGTCGGCGAAATAGATCTGCTGGGAGGGCAAGCGGTGGTTACTGATCTGACTGAAGGGGCGCAGCGTCGGCGGGAACGTACCTTGATCCGTAACGGCGGGATCAAAGGTCAAGGCCATGACAAAGGCAAAGTGGTGGCCGGGAGGATTGGCCGTGTCTGTGTAACGCACGATGGGATCACGGAGAATCCCGGCCGTCTGGACCACATTGGCGCCCAAGTCTCTGTTCTCGATAAAGTTGGTTAGGATGTCTGCCCAGAAGCCATTGGGGCCACCCGCCACAGGCGGCTCATTCCAACGGATCAAGCGGCCGTTTCTGTCTTCAGCTACCAAGAGCATGCCCATGGTCACCTGGCGGATATTCGAGGATCCCTGAGACCAACGGGCGGATTCGCGCACCTTGCCGACCACGGGGATGAGAATGGCGGCCAGGATGCCGATGATGGCGATGACCGTTAACAGTTCGATGAGCGTAAAACCCAAGCGATGAGAACGTGAGGAGTGCATGGTGAGGGGATGATTTGAGATTTGGGGTGAAAGCGACGAACGCTGATAAATTATGCCAAGGCGGTCATTGGGGCGTCAAGCCTGACCGCCATCCATTTCATCGACACGATGAATGAACATGGTGTATGTTCCAATGATTGGCAGGCAGGATCAAACTCTTCTTTGTGTTTACCTGTATAATTCAAGCGGTCGGCCCGAGGGCCAAAACCCATGGGTTCAAGCGGCATCATGTATTCCTTGCCCATTTTCCGCCACCTTTTACAGCGCCATCTCGATCCATCGCTGCTCGCGTCAAGAAACCGGAGGCTTTCGCCAACCCTCTGACACGCGACTTCAGGTGGTTTGTGATCACTCCCACGATCACCGCCAAGCCCGACGATCCCCCACCAGCCGCCCGCTCCGGCTGCCGATTTGACACCCCGCCCATCCCGATGGATTGATGAACGGTTTCCCCGTCGCGACTTTCGCGGCGGGGTTTCCTCTTTCCCTTCCACGCCTTCCTTCACCGTGCCGCGCCCGTCCCGTTCCCGCCCTTCCGCCATCCGCCTCCGCGGCGTCCGCCAGAACAATCTCCAGGGCTTCGACCTCGATCTCCCCCTCGGCCGCTTCACCGTCGTTACCGGCCTCAGCGGTGCGGGCAAATCCTCCCTCGTCTTCGACACCCTCCACGCCGAGGGCCAGCGCCGCTACGTGGAGACGTTTTCCGCCTACACCCGCCAGTTTCTCGACCTGCTCGAAAAGCCCGCCGTCGATTCGATCGAAAACATCCGGCCCTCCATCGCGATCGAGCAGAGCAATACCGTCCGCACCACCCGCTCGACCGTCGGCACCATGACCGAGCTGTGCGACTTTTTCAAAGTCTGGTTCTGCCACGTCGCCACCCTCATCGATCCCGAGACCGGCAAACCCGTCCACGACGATTCCCCCGCCACCATCTGGAAGAAGGCCCGCGCCGCTTTCCCCGAGGCCGAGGTCCTCGCCGCCTTCCCGCTCCACCGCCCCGAAAACCTCTCCTGGGAGGAAATCGCCCGCAATCTCGCCGGCCAAGGCTACGCCCGCGTCGCCCTGCCCGCCACCGGGCTCCTCCGGATCGAGGAACTCGCCGCGGCCCAGCTCACCCCGGAAGACGACGGTTTTTCTGTCGTCCAGGACCGTGTCCGGCTCGACCCCACCGGCCGCTCACGCTTCACCGAAGCCATCGAAACCGCCCTTCACTTCGGCCGCGGCGAATGCGCCCTGCTCGACCCCGCCGGCCGCCTCCTCGAACGCTACTCCACCGGCCTCCGCTCCCCCCACACCGGCCGCACTTTCAAGCCCGCCTCGCCGGCCCTCTTCTCGTTCAACTCCCCCGTCGGCGCCTGCCCACGCTGCCGCGGCTTCGGCCGCATCATCGAGATCGACTACCACCTCGCCCTGCCCGACACCTCCCGCAGCATCAACGACGGCGTGGTCAAGGCTTTCGAGGGGCAGGTCTTCAGCGAGTGCCAGCGCGATCTGCTCCGCGCCGCCCGCCGCGCCGGCATCGATCTCGATCGCCCGTTCCGGGATCTGCCCGCCGACCATCAGGCTTTTGTCCTCGAAGGCGATCCGGCCTATCTCGAAGCCCGCGCCCGCGGCGACAGCCCGGAAGAAAAACCCGGTGTCTGGTACGGCGTACGCGGGTTTTTCGACTGGCTGGAAACAAAGACCTACAAGATGCACGTCCGCATCTTTCTCTCCCGTTTCCGGGCCTACCGCCAATGCCCCGATTGCGGCGGCACCCGCCTTCAATCCGAATCCCTCCTCTGGCGCTGGGAAAACCACACCCTGCCCGACCTCTATGCCCTCCCGGTCTCCGCGCTGCTGCCTTTGATCGAAGCTCATGCGGGGTCGGGGGAAGCAAAGACCCGCAACCGCCAGCTCGATCTCGCCCTCGACTCCATCCTCACCCGCCTGCGCTACCTCGACCAGGTCGGCCTCGGCTACCTGTCCCTCGACCGCTCCTCCCGCACCCTCTCCGGCGGCGAGGTCGAGCGGGTCAATCTCACCGCCTGCCTCGGCACCTCGCTCGTTGAAACCCTCTTTGTCCTCGATGAGCCGTCCGTCGGTCTCCACTCCCGCGACATCAACCGGCTCATCGCGGTCATTCACCGCCTCACCGCCGCCGGCAACACGGTCGTAGTCGTCGAACACGACGAGTCCATCATCCGCGCCGCCGATCATGTCGTCGAAATCGGCCCGCAACCCGGCGCCGGGGGCGGCCGGGTCGTCTTCACCGGCTCGGTCCCGCAGTTGCTCCGCAGCCGGCGCAGTATCACCGGCGCTTACCTTTCCGGCCGCCGCTCCATCGATCCGCCCGCCCGCCGCCGGCCCGCGCCCCCGTTTGCCGCCAGCACTTCCGGTGCTCCGTTTCCCAACCAGCCTACCGAGGGTTGGCTCGTCCTCAAGGGTGTCACTTGCCACAACCTCCGCGGGCTCGATGTCGCTTTTCCGCTGCAACGCTTCGTCTGCCTGAGCGGGGTCTCCGGCTCGGGCAAGTCCACTTTGCTCGACCACGGGCTCCACCAGGGCCTGCTCGCCCGGGCCGGCAAACGCACCGAGGATCCGGCCGCCATCGCCGCCGCCCATCCGGAAAACCCTTTCAGCGAGATCGTCTTCGTCGACCAGTCCCCCCTCGGACGCACCCCGCGCTCCAATCCCGCCATATATTCGGGTTCCTGGGACACCATCCGCTCCCTCTTCGCCCGCACTCCGGAGTCCGTCGCCATGGGGCTGACCCCGGCCCACTTTTCCTTCAACAGCGGCGAGGGCCGCTGCCCCCACTGCCAGGGCCTCGGCTACGAGAAAGTCGAGATGCAGTTTCTTTCCGATGTCTTCATCCCCTGCAGTGCCTGCGGCGGCCGCCGCTTCCGCGATGAAATCCTCGAGCTGCGCTGGCGCGATCACTCCCTCCACGATCTGCTCGAAAGCACCATCGAGTCCGCCCTTTCCCTCTTCGGCGGCATTCCCGCCGTCCTCGAGCGTCTCACCCCGCTGGCCGAGGTCGGCCTCGGCTACCTCCGGCTCGGCCAGCCCCTCACCACCCTCTCCGGCGGCGAATCCCAGCGCCTCAAGCTCGTCCGCTACCTCGGCGCCTTCGCCGGCCGCCATAGCCAGGCTGGCGCCACCCCCAACACGGGCGCCCTACTCCTCCTCGACGAACCCACCACCGGCCTCCACCTCCACGACATCCGCCGGCTCGTCGGCGTCTTCCAGCAGCTCGTCGACCACGGCCACTCCCTCATCGTCATCGAGCACCATCCCGATGTGCTCAAATGCGCCGACTGGATGCTCGAACTCGGCCCCGAGGCCGGCGACGAGGGCGGCCGGGTCGTCGCGGCCGGCTCCCCCGAAACGCTCGCCGCCGCCGACTGCGCCTCCGCCCCCTTCCTGGCCCGCGCCCTCGGCACCCCCGGGATCGCCCTCCGCGCCGCCGAGCCGGCCGCTCCCTACCGCGCGGCCGCCAATGGCCGCCCCCCCGACCGCCTCGAGCTCGTCGGAGCCCGCGAACACAATCTGCGCGACCTCAGTGTATCCATCCGTCACCGACAACTCACCGTCATCACCGGAGTGTCCGGTTCCGGCAAGTCGACCCTCGCCTTCGACATCATTTTCGGCGAGGGCCAGCGGCGTTTCATGGAGTCGATGTCGCCCTACGCCCGCCAGTTCGTCGAACAACTCCCCCGGGCCGATCTCGACCGCCTCACCGGCATCCCTCCCACCGTCGCCATCGAGCAGCGCGTCACCCGCGGCAGCCGCAAGTCCACCGTCGCCACCATCACCGAGGTCGCCCAATACCTGCGTCTGCTCTATGCCCGCCTCGGCGTCCAGCACCATCCCGACACCGGCCGCCCGCTCCATGCCCCCGATCCCGGCACCCTCGCCGGTCTCCTCCAGCGGAACCTGCGCAGCCCCACCGCCCGCCGCGCCCGCCAGGTCTACCTCTGCGCCCCGCTCGTCCGCGGCCGCAAGGGCCACCACCAGCCCGTCGCCACCTGGGCCGGCGCCCGCGGCTACCAGCGCCTTCGCGTCGACGGACGCATCATCCTGACCGAAAACTTCACCCGCCTCGACCGCTACCGCGAACACGACCTCGAGGTCGTCGTCGCCGCACTCAAGGGCGGCTCGGCCGATCCGGAGGCCGCCCTCGCCGAAGCCCTCGGACTCGGCAAGGGCACCGCCCTGCTCTGTAATGAATCCGGAACTACGCTGGGCTGGCTCTCCACCCGCCGCACCGATCCCGAAACCGGCGAATCCTTCCCCGACCTCGACCCGAAACACTTTTCCTTCAACTCCCCCAAAGGCTGGTGCCCCCTCTGCCGCGGCCATGGCCGCATCCACCCCGGTCTCCGCCGCCACCACGAGGAGGAAAATCCCGAACTGGCCGCCCTGCTCGAGGATATTGACGACTCCGGCGAGGGTGAGGCCCCCATCTGCCCGGACTGCCTCGGCGCCCGCCTCAACCGTGTCAGCCGCTCCGTCCATCTCTATTTCAACGACGGCTCCTCCCGCTCCCTGCCGCGCCTCCTTTCCCTCACCGCCCCGGCCATGCTGGCCGAGCTGGCCCGCCTCACCCTCGACGACCGCGGCCGGCTCATCGCCGCCGATCTGCTCGTCCAGATCGAGGAACGCCTCCGCTTCATGGACCGGGTCGGCCTCGATTACCTCACGCTCGACCGCGAAACCCGCACCCTCTCCGGCGGCGAGGCCCAGCGCATCCGGCTCGCCGCCCAGCTCGGCTCCAATCTCTCCGGCGTTCTCTACGTCCTCGACGAACCCAGCATCGGCCTCCACACCCGCGACAACCACCGGCTCATCGAAACCCTCGGCCGGCTCCGCGACCGCGGCAACACGCTCCTCGTGGTCGAGCATGACGATGAGATCATGCGCTGCGCCGACCGGATCATCGACCTCGGTCCCGGCGCGGGCATTCACGGCGGCACCGTCCTCGCGGAGGGGCCGCCCGCCGCCATCCGCCGCCACCCGAAGTCCCTGACCGGCGCCTTTCTCCGCCGGGGCTTGGCCCACCCGCTGCGCGGCTCGCGGCGTGCCCTCCCCACCCCACCGGGCCGCGGCCGCAACCGCGAATGGCTCGAGCTGCGGGGCGCCCGCCTGCGCAATCTGCAGGGCTTCGATCTCCGCCTGCCCCTCGGCCGGCTCTCCATGGTCTGCGGCGTTTCCGGCGCCGGCAAATCCACCCTCGTCCGCGACTTGCTGCACCCCGCGGTCGAGGCCGCCATCCGCAGCCAATCCCCCCGCCTGACCGGCGCCCGCTTTGTCCGCGACACCACCGGGCACGATCCCGCCGACCGGCCGTTCCACGAACTCCGCGGCGGCACCGCCTTCCGCAAGGTCATCGAGGTCGACCAGTCCCCCATCGGCAAAACCCCGCGCTCCACGCCCGCCACCTACCTCGGCGCCTTCGATCTCATCCGCGACTACTTCGCCCGACTTCCGGAGTCACGGATCCATGGATACACCGCCGGACGCTTCTCCTTCAATACCCCGGGCGGCCGCTGCGAGACCTGCGCCGGTGCCGGCCGGGTGCGCCTGGAGATGAATTTTCTCCCCGAAACCTACCTTCCCTGCGAGGACTGCGGCGGCTCCCGCTACGGTCCCGAGCTCGCCGCCCTCACGTGGCGCGACAAGTCCATCGCCGACATCCTCGCCCTCTCTTTCGAAGAGGCGGAGTCGTATTTTTCTTTCCACGACAAGCTCCGGGAAATCTGCCGCCTCATGGTCGAAACCGGCCTCGGCTACCTCACCCTCGGCCAGAGCAGCCCCACCCTCTCCGGCGGCGAAGCCCAGCGGCTCAAGCTCGTCACCGAGCTGGCCCGCGGTCTCGCCACCCGCACCGACCGCATCCGCGGCGAACTCCCGCGCAACCTCTACCTCCTCGAGGAGCCCACCATCGGCCTCCACCTCAGCGACTGCGAAAAACTCATCCAACTCCTCCACCGCCTCGTCGATCAGGGCCACACCGTCGTCGTCATCGAGCACCACCTCGACCTGCTCGCCGAAGCCGATTACCTTGTCGAGATCGGCCCCGAAGGCGGCCCCGGCGGCGGCCGGCTCCTCTTCCAAGGACCGCCGGAGCGCCTCGCCTCCTGCCCCGCCAGTCCGACCCGCTCTTTCCTCCTCCCCCTGCTCGAGAAATCCACCCGGCCGCGCCGCCGACGCTAAACGGCTCCACTCCCTCGCCCCGCCGGCGTTGCCCGGCTTCCCGAATCCCGCCCTTCCCCGCATGCACCTGCGGCCCGCCACTCCCGACGACCTTCCCGCCCTCGCCGCCATCTACCGCGATGCCGTCCTCAACCTCGGCCCCGCCGCCTACTCCCCGGAGCAGGTGACCGCCTGGGCGGCCTGGCCTTCTGATGCCGTCGCCTTCGCCCGCCATCTCTCCGACGGGCTCACCTTGGTCGCTGAAATCGACCACCAGCCCGCCGCCTTCGCCCAACTCCAGCCCGCCGACAAGGTCTCGCTCCTGTATTGTAAAATCAATTACGCACGCCGCGGGCTGGCCACCGCGCTGCTCGGAGCGCTCGAAGCCGCCGCCCTCCGCGCCGGCCAAATGTTCCTCCGCACCGATGCCAGCCGGATCGCCCGGCCGCTTTTCACCGCCCGGGGTTTCCGGGTCGTCGCCCGGGAAGAGGTCGGCCGCGGCGGCATCACTTTCGAGCGCTTCTCCATGCGCAAGCTGCTCCTCGCCCCCGAGGCCACCCGCTGGGCTCTCCTCGGCAACTCCGCCTCCGGCAAATCCACCCTCGCCCGTGAGCTGGCCGCCCACACCGGCGCCCCTGTGCTCGATCTCGATGCCATCGCCTGGCGGCGCGATCGCTCCGATCCGGTCCGCCGCGATCCCGCCGACACCGCCGCCGACCTCAACGCGTTCACCTCCCAACACCCGGCCTGGATTCTCGAAGGCTGCTACGAGGATCTCATCGCCCACGTCCTCCCGCACCGGCCCGTGCTCCTCTTTCTCGACACGCCCGTCGCCACCTGTCTCGAACGCGCCCGCTCCCGCCCTCACGAAGCCCACAAGTTCCCGACCCCCGAGGCCCAGCAGGCCGCCCTCAACGCCCTCCTCGCCTGGATCGCCGCCTACCCCGATCGCAAAGGCCCCCTCTCCGCCGCCGCCCACCACGCCGTCTTCGCCGCCTGCCCCGGCCCCAAGCACCGCCTCCTGCCCCCGGCGCAACCCCCTCCACAGCCCAACCCGTAACCGACCTCAAGAGACGGTGGTTCAACACGCTGGTGCCCGCCGGGTTGCGCCGGCTCATGTCCAACCCGTAGCCAACGCCGTAAGACAGCGGATCCCTCCACGCTTCACTCATCACTCGTCACCCAGCACCCCTTACCCACCACTCCTTACTCACAACTCATCACCCCGCCTCGTCACCTCGGCAGCTACGTCCCGCGTCCTTCGTCGCCGAACACGGGATCAAGATGCTCCCGTTACTTTCATCATCCCGCGACCGCGGGATCTCCCGCTGACTCCAGCATCCCGGAGGGATGCCAGCGTGTAGCCGGTGGTTGAGCTTAGCGATACCACCGGATGCACGCCCACCCAACAACGCACCCCGGCAGGGGTGCCAGCAGCCCTCGCTCGGAGCGCCGCGGAGAGCGAGGGCTGTCACGCCGGAGTCCGCCTGCGGCGCAGGCGGACCATCTACCCTCCGCCCGGGAGCAAGATGCTCCCGCCACTTTCATCATCCCGCGACCCCACCCATTACTCCTTACACCTTGGTCCGGTTCGCTTCGCGCCCGGTCGTGTCGTCGCTATCGCTCCTCGGAACCGCTTTCACCACCCCTCACCCATCACTCCTCACCCATCACTCTTCACTCCCCACCCCCTCACCCTCACGCCCGCGGATGGGCTTTGCGATGGGCCTCGCGCAGGCGCGCCAGGCTCACATGGGTGTAAATCTGCGTCGTCGAGAGGCTGGCGTGGCCGAGCAACTCCTGGACCAGTCGCAGGTCCGCGCCGCGGTCGAGCAGGTGGGTCGCAAAGGTGTGGCGCAGTTTGTGGGGGGTCAGGTCCGCCGGCAGTCCGGCAAGGCCGAGGTAGTGCTTGAGCAAATACTGAATCTGACGCGCGCCCCAGCGCCCGCCTTTCGGTCCCACCACCACGGGATCGCCCGGCCCGGTGGCGGGAGCGTGGTGTTTCCGAAAGAACCGCACCACTTCGGTCGCGAGCCGCCCAAGCGGACAGAGCCGCACTTTGCCGCCTTTGCCTTTGACCCGGGCCACCCCTTCCGCGAGATCGAGATGGCCGTAGTTCAGCCCCACCAGCTCGCTCACCCGCAAGCCCGCTCCATAGAGCAGCTCCAGCACCACCCGGTCCCGCCAGGCCCGGGCCGGCTCGATGGTGCCGTTTTCCAGCAGCCGCTGCGGCATGTCGAGCAACGCCTCCACTTGGGTTTCAGTAAGGAAGCGCGGCAGCGGCCGGTCCAGCTTCGGCAGGTTGATGCCCGCAAAGGGGTCGCCCCGCAGCCGGCCTTCCCGCGCCCAGAACCGGTAAAACCCGCGCAGGGCGGAGGCGTGGTTGTGCAGGGTGCGGCGGGCGTGACTGCGCTGCAGCTCGATCAGGTAGTCCCGGAGCAGCCGGGAAGTCACCGCGGCCGGGTCGGGGGCGGCGCTGCCGCCGGCGTCGGCCGCCAGCCAGCCCAAAAACCGCCGCAGGGCGCCACTGTAGTTGCGTAGCGTATACGCCGAGGCGTCGCCCGTCACTTCCAGCCGCCGCAGCCAGGGCGCCCCCCAGTCCCGCAAAACCGCCTCCACCCCGGATGCCTCCGGCACCTCCGGCAGGTCATCCCGGCGCTTGCGTTTCATCGCCCGGTCTCCGATGCCTGCCCGCTCTCCAGCGCCGCCTTCACCCGCGCGGTCTGCTCGCGCAGCGCCGTCTCCGGCTCGATCCCCGCCAGCCGGCAGGCCGCGGCGAGGCGAAACAGTTCCCGCCCCGCCGTCTCCGCGCTCAGGCCCGCCGCCACCGCCTCCACCTCTTCGAGTCCCTGCCCCTGCGGCAGGGGCAGGCCTTTTTTTTGCGCCTGCTTGACCAACTCCCAGGCATGCAGCAGGGCCGGCAGGGTCGGGGGCAGTTCCTTGAACAGCGGCGCCGGCCCCTCCGCGCCTTTGCCTTCTTTCTCCTCGGCCTTGATCCGGTCCCACTGCTGCAGGACTTCCGCACTGGTCGAAAGCGCCGCTTCCCCAAAGACATGGGGATGACGCCGGATCAGCTTGCGGTTGATCTCGGCGGCCACGTCGTCGAGCGTGAAATGGCCCGCTTCCTCCGCGAGGTTGGCATGGAAGACCACTTGCAGGAGCACGTCTCCCAGCTCCTCGCGCATGTGCTCAAGATCCAGCCGGTCGATCGTATCGAGCAATTCGCAGCACTCCTCGATCAGGCAGATCCGCAGGCTGCGGTGGTCCTGCTCCCGGTCCCACGGACACCCCCCCGGCCCGCGCAACCGGGCCACCGTCTCTTTCAAGTCGTCAAGCGCGCTCATTGCCGCCATTGAGTCCGCCCGGTCGCTCCGGGGCCATCCTAAACACACCTCGCCGGGGCTTCTTGCCGAACCCGCTTTTCACAACCGTCCCAGCTCCAGCCGGATCTCGCCCGCGGCGTCGGTTTCAATCACCGTCATCCGCGTTCCGGGCAGGGTTTCCCTCCGGGTGATTTCCACCGGTTCGCCACCGGCATCCCGCAGTTGGAGGCGAAAGTCGCCCGCCGCCTGCTCGATCCAGAAGCGTTTCTCAATTGGGCTGGAGAAAAGCGCCCCCAGCACGCCGTCGCTCTCCTCCGCCTCCAGCAGTTCGGCGTCGGAAGCCCACAGGCGCGGCCCCTCCGCCGCACCCCGCCGGACTTCGATGCGGTTGTGGCCGGGCCGCAGGGCCGCCTGCGCCACTTGCAGGCAGATGCGGAAGGTGCGGCCGTTGACCCGAAACTCCGCCACGTCGTCACCCGTCCCGTCGAGTTCCACATCGATGCTATACAGTCGGTGGCGGTAGCCGTGGAGCCGCCGCGCCGCCGCACTGCCGCGCACCGCCAATCCCATCGGGAGGGGGTTGAGCACCAAGGCCGTTTCGGCCAGGGTGAAACTGCCCGCGCTGAAGGGCAGCCCCCGCCAACCCTCGGGATTGCGATGATCTTCGGTCAGCGCACCCGACAGGGGAAATTTCTTCGTCTGGAGCAGGGCTTCCTCGACTTCGTCGGCCAGCAGTTCCTGGTGGGCGGCGGAGCTTTCTCCGTGCTCGCGCAGATAGCGTGTCATGACATTCCAAGGACAATACCCGTAGCTCCGTCCCGGCAGTCCCGCCCAGGTCTCCCGCACTTCACGCGCCCCTTCGAGCTGGCGGGCGGGATCAAAGGCAAAGGGCCCTTGGCAAAGCGCCCAGGTGTGCTCCCAGAAATCCACTTGGTCCGGCCAGCTCTTCCACGCCTCGGAACCATCCGTGTACGTGAAGCAGAGCGATCTCAACTTGCCGTCCGGTCCGGGAAAGACGTCGCGCAGCGTCTGCCGCAGGCGTTGGCACAAGGCTTGGTAGCGCCGGGCTCGGGCGGCGTCGCCCTCCCGCAAGCGGGCCAGCAGCACCCGCGCCATCAGCAGGGTGTTGAGGGTGTTGACCTGATGGTAAAGGCTGTGGCAGCGGTGCAGCGGCCGGTCCTCCGGCATGGCTGAATGCCGGTGCCGCGTGGTGCGGCCGTTGACAATGTCGTAGCCGAAGTAGGGGCTGCTCGAAAGGGAATCCTCGCCCAGGGTGTCGCTGCCCATCATGCCGCGCCGCTCGTCCCAGCACTTCTCGATCTGCCGGTCGATGCACTCCAGCAAGAGCGGAAACTCCGGCCCCCGCAGCATCCGGTCATCCCCGGTGGTCTCAAAATGGGTGTAGAGCGTCCAGGCGGCGTAGAAGAGGCCGTCATCCTCGGACTTCGACCAACGGGTGCCGACCATCTGGCCGAATTCCGGAATCACGCGGCCGTCTTCCTGCCGCGTCCACGAGGGGTTGTTGAGCAGAAAGGGCGCCCAGCGCTCCAGAAAGGCGGGCACCCCGGACAAGGCCATGTGGCAGGCCGTCATCGACCCGTCCCGCACCCAGATGAGGTAATAAATCCGGTTCAGCGCTCCAAAACAGGCCCCGCCTTCGTCGATCCCGGAAAAGGCGATCCGCCGGTTCAACTCCAGCACACGCTGGGCGGGCGCGTTCTCCAGCTCCACCAGGCCGCCCGCCAGGGTCCGCCCCACGATGGTTTCGTTTTCGTCGATGAGGGCTTGCAGGGCCTTCCCCCGCAGTCGCTGCAACACCCGCTCCACCTGGGCGGGGTTCTCCTCCCCTCCGATCAGCACCACGTCGTTCTCAACAAGCTGGAGGAGGTGGGTGCCGTCCTCGAGCACCCGGTAGCGGTTCAACTCGTGGGAGCGGTAGGCCACAAAGCTGACCAGCTCCTCCCCGCGGTCTTCCCATCGCTCCGTGAGCAAACCATCCCGGACCGCGAAGGCCCGGTGCGGACGCAAGGCCAGCAGCAGCGGTTGCCGGGCCGCGAGCGCGAAGACGTTTTCATCCGCCACCGAAACGATCGTGATGGTGTTTTTCGCCCCCGACTCCGCCTCCAGGCCCAGCCGGGTCACGAAGGGGTCGTAGTCGAACTTCCGATACCACGCGGCCCGGAGGTCCGGCAGGCCCGCGGCCGCGAAGAGGGTGGTCTGGTTGTCCCGGTTGGAGAAGTTCCGCGCCCGGAAATCCTTCCGCCGGAAAGCGTTCGGCTTGTAAACAAATTCCAGCCCGGTCTCCTCTTCATGAATGAGGAGGCTGAGGCGGTTGCCGCAGCGGTTTTGGAAGATGAGGTTGTGAATGCCTTCCTCAACCTGGGGTTCGCGATAGGGGGTTTTCATAAATCCGATGCCTTCGCGCCAGGCCGTGGCGCCGCGGGCAGGGCCGCCTCATGGGCGATCGCCACCGGCTCGATCCGGTCGGCCGGCTCAAATCCGAGCACCCGCCCAAAAAAGGCCAGTTGGGCTTCATGGACCCTCCGGATCGAGGCCGCCTTTCGAAACCCGTGCTGCTCGCCTTCGAAGCACAGGTAGGCCACCGGCAGGCCCTTCGCCTTCAGCGCCCCGACCAGCACCTCAGCCTGCGCGGGCGGCACGATGCGGTCCTCTTTCCCCTGGAAAAAAATCACCGGGCAGGAGAGCTGGTCGGCGTGGTGCAGCGGAGAGCGTTCGCGGTACTGCTGCGCCGCTTCCGGCAGCGGTCCGATCAAGGCGTCGAGGTAGTGAGACTCAAACTTGTGCGTCTCGTGCGCCAGCGCTTCCAGGTCGCTCACGCCGTAGTGGCTCGCCCCGGCCCGGAAAACGTCGCGAAAGGTCAGGCAGGCCAGGGTGGTGTAACCGCCGGCACTGCCGCCTTCGATGCAGAGCCGGCCGCCATCGACCCACCCTGCGGCCGCACAATGCAGCGCTCCCCGTGTGCAGTCCTCCACATCGACGTCTCCCCAGCGCCCCCGCAGGCGCTCCCGGTAGGCGCGGCCATAGCCGGTGCTACCACCGTAGTCCACGTCCAGCACCGCGATCCCCCGGCTCGTCCAATATTGTATCCCGAGATTTAATACGGATGCAGTGGCAGCCGTGGGTCCGCCATGGCAACGCACCAGCAGCGGCGGCCGCTCGCCGGGAAGCGCAACATGCCCCGGGTTTTTTGCTGCATAAAAAAATCCGTGGGCGGTGGCCCCGTCCGCTCCCGCGAATTCCACTGGCTCGGGCACCGAGATCCACTCCTCCCCCGGCCGCTCGTCGCTGGACCGCCGCACCACCAAGGCTTCCCCGAGGACGTGATCCAGCAGATGCACCGCGAGCTGCTCGGTGGGTGTGCCGCCAAGAAAGGCCGCTTTGCCATCCGCCCCCGTTCGCAATCCCCGGAGCGAACCGAGCGGGGCGCCGACCGGAGTCACCGCCCCACTCCGGACATCGAGCAGAGCCAGGTGCACCGCTCCGCGCTCCCGATGGCTGCAAAGGATCTGCTCCGGCCCGACAAACCCATATGTGCTCATCGCGAAGGCCCATTGGGGTTGTCCAAACTCCGCCTCTCTTTTCCAGAGACATTCCAAGCCGTCCTGGCCGCACCGATACAGATTCCACCAGCCGGAACGGTCGCTGATGCAGAACAATTCACCCTCCGGCGACCACTCGGGTTGAAAGATCGACTCCTCCGGGCCGCCCGCGACTCTGGCCGCGGGTTTCAACTGCCCATCCCGCGCCAGCTCCGCCAGGTGCAGCTCGGTCCCATCCCACGGCATCCGGGGATGATCCCAGGTCAGCCAAGCCAGCCGCCGGCCGTCCGGGCTGAGCCGCGGGCTCGCTAGAAAGTCATGCCCTTCCGCCAACACCACCGGCTCGCCTCCTCCGGACAGCCCCACCGCCACCAGGCGGCTCCGCGGCTCGCCCCCGTCTTTGCACGGACGCTCCTCCACGCAGATGAGGCGTTCTCTCGCCTCGTCCATGATCGCATCCGCATACCGCGCCCCGGTGCCGGCGGGTGTCAGGGGTTCGGGTTCCTTCCCCGGCCGCACGCGGTAGAGGCGCTGGTCCGCAAAGTTCGATGCATAGAGAATCCCGCGGTGCACGATAAAAGCGCCGCCTCCGTACTCGTGGGCCCGGGTCCGGACGTTGAATGGAGCCGGCGGACTCACCTCCCCAATTTCCCCGTCCCCCCGCCGCCGCATCACCACCACGCGCCCGCTTTCTTCGGGCCGGCCTTCGCTCCAGTAGAGATCCGCCCCATCGAAGCGGACTTCCTGAAGTTGCCGGCCCGCGGTCGCCAGCAGCGCCGCCGTGATTGGCGATGGCCACGAACCACAGGGGGCCGGTTTCGGTTGCGTCGTTTTCTTCATTCCATTTCGATCCTGCCCGCACCATCCGACCGCAGGCAACCTCTCATCGCCCCCGAAGATCCGGGACCACAACCCCGCCACTCACCCACCCTCCCTCTCATCTCTTCAGGACCCGGATCAGGTGTTCTTCTGTCTCTAATTTGTATCCATACATTACCTACTAATCTCTCTTCCCGGCCCCGTTTGCCACTTCCAGGCAGGCCGTCCAGCGGTGTTTTTGTTTGGTCAAATCCGGTAAAAACCGTGCCCGTCCATCCATTCCCCACCACCCCGGCCTTTCCAATGGATGGGATTGCCCGGTATCATCATCTGATCGCCGCCCCCCGAGCCCCGTCACCCTCGCCATGGATCTGCACCTACTTTTTTTCCGGTTTCCACTGCACCGCACAGCCGTCCTTGCCGGCGCCCTGCTTCTCGCCGCCGCACCTCTTTCCGCCCGAGCCGCGGCCGACTTCATCTGGATCGAAGCCCAGTCCCCGGTCGAACCGGTTCTCGATGCCGTCTCGCTCGGGCATCACGGCCATCCCGAGCTTCTCTCCGGCGGCGCCTGGCTCTCGGCCGGCATCACCGAGGAGGAGGCGGCCGATGCGGTGCCCCCCGAGGGGCTGCGCCTGCGCTACCGCGTCACCGTCGAAGACGCCGCCACTTTCCAGGCTTGGGCTCGCATCGGTTACGAAGGGGCCCGCAGCCCGTTCGAGTGGCGGATCAATGGCGGTGAGTGGCGGCGGGTCGAGCCCGACCAGGCCACCACCAATGTTATGCGCTTGGGCGAGTGGGTCGAAGTCGCCTGGCTGCACCTTGGCGAAGTCACGCTTCCGGCCGGTTCCGTGGATTGGGAGTTTCGCTACCCCCGCCCCGCCGAAGGGCGCTTCCTGATGGGCTTGGACACCCTCGCGCTCGTCGTGGGCGACTGGGTGCCGGAGGGCCGGCTGCGTCCGGACGAAAGCTACGACGACGCCCCGAGCGAGGCCGCCCGGGAAAAGGTCTACCAATTGCCGGATGCCGACGGAGCCTCGCGGTCTTCCGTGGAGTTGTCCGGCCTCTGGGAATTCGCCCGCTACGACGATCCGGATATGAACGAGAACACCTACGAGCCCATCGCCTCGCTGCCGCGGGAGGAGGACTATCCGCTGCGTTGGATGGGTGTCGAAGTCCCCGGCAGTTCCTGGAATCACCGCCCCGAAACCGCTTTCGCCCACCGTGCTTTTTACCGCACCCGCATCGATGTGCCCGCCACCCATGCGGACCGGGGCTTCAAGCTCAACTCATGGGGTACCAACTGGATCGTGAGCGTGTTCGTCAACGGCGAGTTGGCCGGCACTCATCGCTCGGTCTGGATTCCCTGGCAAATGGATCTCTCCGACCACATCCGGCCCGGGGAGGTCAATGAACTGGTCATCGGCGTCAAGGGCAGCTACTACGCCGTCGATCCGCGCTTTTCCAGCCCACAGGAGTTTCGCAACCGCCCCGTCACGGCCCCGCGGGGCGCCCGCTGGATTGCACCGATCTACCCCTCCACCAAGGGCGATGGGAACGGCCTCCACTACGGGCTGGTCAACCAGCTTTTCCTCGAGTCCGTTGGCAAGGCCTACGTCGAGGAGGTTGTTACCCGCCCCTCGGTCGAAAACCGCCGCCTCGAAGCCGACCTCACCCTCCACAACACCTCCCCCACCGCCCGCACCGTCACGGTGCAGAGTGACGCGGTCTATGAGGCCGATGGCAGGGTCGAGCGATCGTTTGACCCCGTCACGGTGGATCTTCCCCCCAACGGCAGCACCACCGTGACCATTGCCGGCGATTGGGATGAGCCCCGCCTCTGGTGGCCCCAGACCAGCCCGGAGGGCCGCGCCGATCTCTACGACCTGCGCACCACCATCACCGAAGCGGGGCGCCCCCTCGACGTCCACCTCCAGCGCTTCGGCTTTCGCGAGGTCACGGTCCGCGGCACCGGCATCTATATCAATGGTGTGCGCCGCAATTTCTGGAGCTGGGTCAGCGTCAGGGGCAATCCCCGCACCGAAGAGGAATGGCTGGAAGCCTTCCATGCCGAGGACGACGGCAGCCGCTTCCGGCGTTTCTCCGCGGGACGGCGCACCAGCGCCTTTCTCCACTCGCGCCGCGATCGGCTCGATTTCTACGACCGCCACGGCATTCCCGGCCGCCTCTGCTCCATGATCGACGGGATGTTCGTCAGCTACCTCATGCCGACCGACAACCGGCTGCTCTGGGAAAACATGCGCGAGCACATCGACCAAATGACCCGCGCCTGGCGCAATCATCCTTCCGTTATCATTTACCAGGTCGAAAACGAGTTCCTCTACATCAATGGCTGGAATCTCTACCGCCACGCCCACTGGTCGGACATGGTTGCGGAGTGGATCGACATCCTCCGCCAGGGCAAGGCCAACGACCCCACCCGGCCGATGGAGTCCGGCGGGGCCGGCGACCTCCAGGTCGAGGCCGTGCTCGGCGGCATGGAGGAAGGCGGTTTTCTTTCCACCAATTCCCCCCACTACCCGGAAGCCGCCTACGACTACTACCCGGACAACGCCTACGCCTT
This sequence comes from Puniceicoccaceae bacterium, assembly GCA_007695295.1. GTDB lineage: Bacteria > Verrucomicrobiota > Verrucomicrobiia > Opitutales > Opitutaceae > REEB01. Next base: position 13,330 of record REEB01000158.1, on the reverse strand, counting down.
GGAGCACTACTCCACCAAAGCCGCCCACTGGCCTTGGCGGCGCGACAAGCCCTACATCGTCGGCGAGTCTCTCTTCGCCCGCCACCTCGAGCTGGCCACCCTCACCCTCGGCGACCGCGCTTACACCGGCATGGACGCCCAGCGCGCCGGCAAAGCCCGCTACCTGCGCATGATGTACGGCGGCTACCGCTGGGCGGGTGTCTCCGCCTGGTATCCTTGGGATCACCTCGGCGAGCAGGAGGATGCCCAAAAGGTCATGAGCGCCCTCGCCGCCATTCCCCGCAAACAAACCCACCGGCTCCACGCTGGCCAAGAAAACCGGCTCCAGTTCAAAATCATGAACGATACCCTCAGTGCCGATCCGGTCATGCTCGAATGGAATTACCGGGCTGACGGCCGCATCCTCGCCGGGGAATCCGTCGAGCTGGACATCGAGCGCGGCTACGGCCGGGAGTTTGAAATCGTCATCAACGCCCCCGAGGTTGCGGAACGCACCGAGGGATCGCTCTTCATCCGCCTCAGTCAGCCGCTGGGAAAATCGTATCGGGATTCTCGTGACATCCCGATCCTGCCCGCCGTCACCAGCCTCCGGGTCGAGGTGCCGCTCTTCGTTTACGAGAGCGAGGCCGCGGTTTCCGGCTTTCTCGCCGCGCGGGATGTTGCCTTCACCCGCCTCGAGTCACTCGGGGATCCCCGGCTCACCGGCGGCGAGGGCTTGCTTATCGTCGGACCGGATGCGCTCAGCGCCGATGAAAGCACCGGCAACTCCTTGCGCACCTTCGCCGAGCGCGGCGGACGGGTCATCGTCCTGGAGCAGGATAACCCGGTCGCCGGGGACAACCTTCCGGTCGAAATCATCACCACCGAGCGCTTCGGCGGCTATGCCCACCCGCGCGCGCTCGGCACCCCCGTCTTTCAGGATCTCGGCGTCGACGACCTCATCGACTGGGCCGGTGACCATCCAACCTTCAAGAGGGTCTACGAAAAGCCCGTGGCCGGCGCCCGCAGTCTCGCCGAGGCCGGCGCCGAGCTTCCCTATGCTCCCCTCATCGAGGTTCCCGTCCGCAATGGCGTCATTGTTCTCTGCCAGCTCCGCGTCGGAGCCAAACTCGAAGTCGACGCCGCTGCCGCCATCCTTTTCCGCAATCTCGTGGAAACCTACGCTGATTTCCGGCCCGCCGCCGGCGTCGCCCGCCTTTTCACCCCAGGCAGCGGCCTGCTCGCCGAGGCCCTCGCCGAAAGCGGTCTCCATGTCCGCCCCACCGCGGATCTGGTCGCCGCGCTCGATCCCGACCGCACCCGCGCCCTCATCATCAGCGCCACTCACGAAAACCTGGATCTGCTCATCAGCCGGCGCTCGCAGGTTGAAGCCTTTCAGGAAGCCGGCGGCTGGATCATCCTCCACGGGCTCCAACCCCGGGGCATGGCAGCCTTCAACCGCCTCCTCGACACCGGCTTTCTCCTCCGGCCCTTCCGCCGCGAGCGGGTCACGCTGCACGATCGCTCCTCGCCCGTCTCCGCCTTCCTTGGCAACCAGGATGTCGCCCTCCTGAGTCACCGCGTCATCCAGCACGGCCGCCGCTGGGTCTACGACCATACCTTCAGCTACGTCATCGACGCCGTCGAAAACGTCGCCCCTTTCACCCTGCCGCCCGGCGCCCCGGATGATCCCTACGCCTACCAACCCACCGAAAACGACCAAGATCCCTTCAACTTTGTCAATGGCCTCATCAACGCCGACGATTGGCGCTACATCCGGCAGCTCTGGTGGGAGGATCCCGAAAACGAACCCCTCGACTTGGTCTTCCGCCTCCGCGCCCCCGAGTCGCTCAACCGCATCAGCATTTGGAACAACGCCAACTACGGCACCATCGAGGATATCGAAGTGATCTTCGATGGTGACGAGACCCGCTCGGTTCGCGCCCGGCTGCCCGATGCCCCGGAGCGCACCGACATCGACTTCAACAATCCCGTCGAGGTCGAGTCCACCGTCACCCTCCGCCTGCTCAGCCGCCGCATCCGCGGCACCCATGAAAACCGCGCCCATCTCGTCGGCATTGACAATGTGGAGTTCCGCCGGGCCCGCCCGCCGGAAAGCCGCGCCCTCGACAGTGTCGGCGGCTTGGTTCCGTTTCCCCGCGGCGAGGGCGGAGTCCTGCTGAATCAGATCAAATTCATGCCCGCATTCGACGAACCCACCGAGGACCACGTCGGCAGCAAACGGCGCCTCAACAATGCCCTCCTGCAAAACCTAGGCGTCGGCGCTCCGGTTCCCGATGCCTGACGTCCGCGCCCGCCGCTTTTCCGGCCCCCTCCATCGCGCCGCGATCCTGCTTGCCCTGGCTGCCACGGCCGCGGCTTCGCTCGGCTCCTCCGGGGCCTCGGAGGACGTTGCGTCCGGGCAAAACGCCGAACCCGTCGGCCATCCCCCCGGCAATCTCCGCTTCGAAACCATCGACCTCCTCGCCGCGGCCAACCACCACATTGCCGCCTCCAGTTGGACCATCGGCCAGGTCATCTGGTTTGACCAAGAGGGGCTCGACCTCGGCCGCCTGCCCGTCGGCCAACGCCGTCGCGGCGGCATCCCTTATTATGTGGTTGATTTCCATACCGCGCCAGCCAACGAGGCCCTCGTCCTCGGCGAGGGTGTCCCCGGCCTGCCTCCCTCACTGGCTCACCTGCCGGACCGGATCAGTGTGGCCATCGGGGCCAACGCCGACATGCTCTACTTCATGCATGCCGCGCATGTTCCGGGATGGAAACCGGCCTCCTCTTCCGGGGAAGAAGCGCTCGCACATGCCGAGTTCCCTATCCTGGCTCTCGTTCGCCTCCACTACGACGACGGCACCCACCACGACCACCCGCTCCACCTCGGCCGGGATGTCGGCCACTGGCTGCAACCCGAGCCGCCCGCACCGCTGCCCAACGCAGCCCTCGCCTGGGCCCACCGCTTCCGCGAACAGGAGAGCGCTTTCGCCGTCCTCCACAGCCACGCCCTCCGCAATCCCCGGCCCGATCGCGAAATCCACTCCCTCGAATTCCGCCTGCCGCCAGAGATCCGCCCCGGAGCCTACGCCCTTCTCGCCCTCACCATTGCCCGCTCGCCCTGATTTTCCACCACCGCAATCCATGACCACCTCACCCCGCCTTCTAGTCCACACCGCCGCCGCTTCCCGCTCTCTTCTGACTTCGTTGCTCGCCGCCGGCCTGCTCGCCGCCGGCTGCGGCCAAGCACCCGAGGAGACCGCGTCTCCTTCGGAGCTTCCGCCGCCGGCGCCGACGCCCGCCTCCCACGACTGGTCCTGGAGCCGATCCCACGCCACCATCACTCCCGAAGGCCACCTCGAATGGGCCCCCGAGCCGTTCGCTTTCCGCACCGGCCCTTCCGTGCGCTACATCGACTTCGAAGCCGGCGATGACGCCAACGACGGCCTCAGCACCGCCTCACCCTGGCAACGCCACCCCTGGGATCCCGAGGCCACCGGCGAAGCCGCCGCCACCCGCGGCGTCCATACCTACGTCTTCAAACGCGGCTCCACCTACCGCGGCACACTCGTGGCCCGCGACTCCGGCACCCCTGAGGAACCGATCCGCCTCACCTCCGACCCCAACTGGGGCGAGGGCGAAGCTGTCATTGCAGGCTCACTACACGTCACGGGCTGGCGCCGCGGAGCCGATCATCCCGACATTCCCGATCCGGAAAACGTCTGGTACGCGGATCTCGATTTCTCCCCGCGCAATGTCTTCGTCGTCTCCGACGGGGAAGCCACCCGCCTCGCCCTTGCCCGCATCCCCAACTGGGAGGTCTCCCATCCCGACGATCCGCTCAATGAATGGTGGACCTGGGATCAGCCGGAGTGGTGGCGCGACCATTGGAAGATCACCACCGACGGCGGACCGCGTCACTTGGGCATCGATGCCGCCAACTTCACCCGCGAGGCCGACTACTACGTCGGCGCGGTCCTCCGCACCGAGTACGGCAACGTCATGGGCACGCCCTACCCGACCCGCGTGGAAGCGTTTGTTCCCGTCGAGGATTACGTCGACCTCGATCGCTTCGAGCATGGCTGGGCCCGCAATCAGGCCCAGGGCCAGCGCGGCGTTGTTTTCCAAGGGATGTGGTTCGGCGATTCCACCAATATCCGCCAGAACCACCGGTTCTACCTCGAAGACAAACCCCACTACCTTGATGCTCCCGGCCAGTTCTGGTTCGACCGCCGCTCCGGAGAGAGCGGCCGCCTCTACCTCCGGCTCCCCGGAGACCGCGATCCCAACACCGTCCAAGTCGAGGCCGCCCGCCACATCCACCTCCTCCAGGACATCGCCTCACATCGGACCCCCGCCCGGCTTGATATTCTCAATCCGCAGCAAACCGCCGCCCTCAACATCGAGGGCGTCAGCCACCTCGAGGTCAGCGGCCTGAGTTTTCGTTTCACCAACACCCACTGGGATCTCACCCTCCAGGCCTGGGGCCATGAACGCGTGGCCAACGGCGCCATCCAACTCCGCGGCACCGGCGAAAACATCCGCATCACTCACAACGCTTTCGAACACGTCGCCATGGCTGTGCGGGTCGCCCTCCTCAACGACCGCGCCACCATGGACCGCCTCCACGTCGCCGACAACCGCATCCAATTCCTCGACCATGGCGCCCTCGCCCTTCCTGATGGGCGCACCGGCGGCTCCGCCGGTGAGGTCCGCATCCTCCGCAATCGTCTCCACGACATCGGCATGCGGCCCTACCGCAACTCCCATGGCCATGCCATCACCGCGCTCTTTCCACGCACCATGGAAATCGCCGGCAACATCCTCACCCGCGCCTGGGGCGCCGGCATCCTCATCCATGGGGGCAAGGGCGGCAGCAGCGAGGCCGATGTGCCTTTCGCCCGCTACCTTATCCATCATAACAGCGTCATCGATTCGCTCCTCGCCGCTGATGACTGGGGCGGCATCGCCACTTGGCAGGGCGGTCCATTCTACGTCTATAATAATATCTCGGGAAATCCCGGGGGCTTGAAGTACACCGGCTCTTCGCGGGATGGCTATGCCTACTATCAAGATGGCGGTTTCAAGAACTACGTCTTCAACAACGTCGCCTGGGGCCGCCCCATCCAGCCCGGCGACGAACCCATCGAGGCCCGGGGATCCTTCTATCAAGCCGTCCCCAATATCCTCAATCACTATGTCAACAACACCGCCCACCGCTTCGACATCGGCACCGGCTGGTCCCCCGCCGGCGGCCGCCAGCTCTACCTCGGCAATGTCTGGAAAGACATCCACCGCGAGGTCTTCGACCACGGCCGGCAAAAGGAGGATGCCGCCGCGGAATACCGGGACTACCTCCACGAAACCATCGGCTACTCCCGTAATGTTTTTCGCAATACACCGCGCATCGGAACGCTCGAAGGCACCGGCTACGGCTCCCGCGACTCGGTCGAGGGCTTCGCCAACGTCGCCCGCGAAGCAGGGCTCTGGGCCGATGATGTCGGCCTCGCCACCGAGGCAACGCTCTTCCGGGACAGCTCCGCCCAGGACTTCCGGCCCCGTCCGGGTTCGCCCGTGATCGACCAAGGCGTCCGCTTTTTCGTGCCTTGGGCGCTCTCCGGGGTCGTCGGCGAATGGACTTTCCGCCGCAACCGCTCCGATCCCACCGTCATCATCGACGAGCACTGGTACATGACCCCCTATTACATTAACCGCTTCGAATACCGCAACAAACCCACCCACCACCTCACCGGCGTTAACATCACCGCCGGAGACTACCGGTCCGGCAGTTTGGAGGACTGGACCGAGGCCGCCCTCGCCTTCAATGGCCGTGACCAGTACGCGCGCCTCTCCCATGAGGACATGACCCGCCCCTACCACTACCGGGTCGGCAACGAACGCCGCTCCGTCGCCGGGGCTGATCGCGTCACTCCGGACATCCACTACGGCAACCTGCTCATCGAAGCCGTCCTCCGCACCGAACCCGGCCACACCGGCGGCGTCCTTGTCGCCAAGACCGACGGCCGCACCGGCTACTCCCTCGCCATCAACGCGGCCGGATCGATCGGCCTCGCCATCGCCGCGGACGGCTCGGCCCACTCCCTCGACTGCGGAGTCCCGGTTAACGACGGCCAGTGGCACCACGTCATCGCCGAACTCGACCGCTCCGCCGGCCTCGCCCACATCTACATCGATGGTCTCCTCACGGCGGAAGGTGCCATCGCCCTCCCCGCCGACACCTCTCTTTCCAATCCCGGCGACCTCACCGTCGCCCGCGGCCCGGATGGCGATCACTTCGCCGGCGAACTCGACTTCCTCCGCATCGCCCGCGGCACCCTCGCCGACGCCGAAACCACCATCGAGGAGCTCTACGCCTGGCAATTCAACGGCCCCTTCCTCCGCGACTTCGCGGGCCGCCCCGCCCACGGACAACGCCGCGACGCCGGCGCCTTCGAATTCACCGGCGACTGAGGTTTTTCCCTTCCTGCCCACAAGAACCGGCTCAATGCCATGGCTTCACAACATCACCTGATCTCATCCTGCACCAAAATGAGTGTCGCCTCATGCCTTTCGCAGCGGACATCGTTGGCGGGAGGTTGCATCCATGCGCCAGGAGGGCTCCTGCACTTCGCAGCGGTCCTCCTCGTTGACCTCAGCCTAACCCTGCATTCCTCCAAATCGCTGAAATAATCCACCTCCCAGAGCTCGGGAAGCGCTCTGCGGCTGAACGCGACACCGCTGGAGGGTTTCCCGGACCACATTGAGGAGGACCTCATGGCGATACAGCCGCCGCCTTTCGGGAAGCGACGGTGTTTCTGGTTGTCGCGGCTCACCGGATGGGAGGCAGGTCTTTAACCGAGATTGAGCGTTGGCGACGCCCCAGCCTCGAAGAGCCAGCTTCGGCCGGACGAGCAAGCACGCCTGCCCGTCGGTCACCCGCACCCGGACAAGGCCGCACTGCTTGCTTGTCATCGGATGGTTTTCGCCCCGCCGCAAGGCCAGCAGTTGGAGCTTCTCAGGAGCCTGTGCTGCTGAAGGGATGCATGCCATTGCGCAGCAGCATCTTCAGGGGCAAACGGGACAAGCCCTGCGATCCCATCGGTGAGTTGCGGGCCTGTCACGGGTTTTCCGATTCCGCCTGCAAATTGACCTTTCAAATTCCGTCTCGACATACCACAGCGCTTGCCTCCTTTGAAACTTCCTGCAAGGCACCTGCCGCGAACGCGCTTGGCCGTGGTTGGGTTGCTCTGATCACAAGCCCAAGCCGGACCCAACCAACCACCAACTCGGAAAACGCCATGCCCGCATTGATGTCCGCCAACGAATTCAGGAAGAAGAGCAGCAAGTTCCTCGCCCGCCGCAAGAATCCGATCATCCGCGATCTCGACAAACTGCTCTCGCTCTACCACGCCTCGCCCGACAACCCCCGGCGCCGTCTCAAAATCGTTATTCTCATCTATGTCTGGTGCCAACAATACCTCTATGGCGGCGGCGGCACCGGCAGCCGGGGCGGAGTCGGCGAGCTTCTCCAACAGGCAACCGCCACTCTAAAGGATCCCTCGTCTGAAATGACGCTGAAGCTCGCCCACCAGGGAGCGCGCTGGAAGGACGGCGACATGCAGACCCCTTCTTCCATGAAGGCCAAGGCCATGGGCCAGGGCTACCAGATGGAGCCGCTCCTGCCAGGAAAAGGCTCCGTCGGCGGCGTCGCTCTCGAACACCAGCTCAAGCGCATTAACACCCCTGCGCTGCGCGGTCTGTTCGAGGACAAGATTACCGCGGATCTCGACCGCAAGGGCACTCAATACACCATGAAGGACGTCATCCGGCAGGCCGAAGATGCCATGGCCACGGCCGGCATCGCCGAGTTTCTCGACGTCTTTGTGGCCTTCACGGCGGACCGCTCCTATGCCACTCGGGCGGATTTCGAATACTGCAACAAGCACCAGCGCAACCAGTACCTTCTGCACTTCGATTCCGCCAGCGGGCTCTGCTACCGCGATGACCAGCTCGGCATTCCCTATACCACCGATGTCGGCAATCAACAGGGCTGGGCGCTCTATGCCATGGATCTCAATCACCGACTCTACGCCAAGCCCAGCAGCCAGGTCCCCGATGGTGCTTTCAACCACTCCAGTTTCATGTCCGGCAAACCAGTCATTTGCGCCGGGGCGATCGAATTCGACCCCGCCGGCCGGCTCCGCAGCATCAGTAATGAAAGCGGCCACTACCGCCCCACGCTTGGCGACCTCGCCCACGCACTTCATATTCTTCACGCGGACTTCAATGTCGACCTCCTCGGCGTCGAAGCCGTCGCCAACGCCGGAGGCACCAAGACCACCATGGACGCGTACCAGTGCATGTCCATCTACGCGAACTACCCGCGCAGCAGCCTGGCGGATTTTTGATTCAAAACCTGCGCCGGTCTAAATACCCGGCCTATCAGCCATTCGTCTCCCGGCGGCATCCTTCCCGGCAAGCGGATGCCCGGCAGCACGCCGCCACACCTTCGATGCAGCCCAGGTTCAGGGGCTGTTCGGCGATCCAGGGGAGGCCTCGGGGCGATCGGTGATTACTCGCCGAAAATTTCGCCGAAGAACATCCGCATGTAGGCGAAAGCGCGCGCGGCCGTCCGTTCGTCGTACATGGCCTGGCCGGGAGCGTCCGCTTTCGGATTGGTGAAGGAGTGCACCGCGCCGCCGAAGCTGATCACCTGCCAGTCAACCCCGGCTTTCTCCATCGCCTGCTGGAATTGCTCGACATCAGCCGGCGGCACGTAGGGATCCGCGGCCCCATGCAGGACCAGGACTTTCGCGGTTACCTTGTCCGCATCCTCCTCCAGGGTCGGCGAAGCCAGGTCGCCGTGGAAAGAAACCAGTCCCGCAAGGTCCGCCCCGCCTCGGGCCATCTCCAGGAGCATGCCGCCGCCGAAGCAAAATCCGATCGCCCCCACACCGCCTTCACGGACCCCGAGCTGGGGAAGATGCTCGCGGAAGTGCGCCAAGGCAGCCTCCCCGCGCCGCCGCATCAAGGGGCGGTCTTCCCGCAGCGCCCCGGCGGCCCGGGCCGCTTCGCGCGCGTTTTCAGGCCGGGTGTCTTCCCCGTAAACATCCGCCACGTAAACAACGTAGCCCATCAGCGCCACCTTGGCGGCTTTCGCCAGGGTCTCCTCCTGAACCCCCATCCAGCTCGGCACCATGAAGAGAGGGGGCAGCATCTCTTGCGTGACCGGCACCACCAATTTTGACCGGAAGGTCGCATCCTCAAACTCATAGGCGACTTCCTGGAGCACGACGCGTTCAATCGAGGCCGCCAGAGTTCCGGAGGCCAGCAAGCTAATTCCCAATAAGATGGCGGTAAGCGTTTTCATGGTCGCCATTTTGATCCTCTCCACGGCAAAAGACAACCCCGCAAACGCCCGGCGCCGCCTGCAAAACCCCACTTTCTCCGCCTGCTTCGCTTGACACAGGCCGCCTTTGCCAACCGATTCTGGACAGCGCTGTGCCTTGGCCCAGCCGCCTGACCGAAGCTCAGACCTTTCTTCTCCGTGACCGATACATACAGACTTTTTCCGGGCTTCATGGCCCGGCTGCTCTTCCTTTGCTTCTTCCTGCCCGCAGGACTGATCGCTTCCGCTTTCGCCCCGCCGCCCGGGTATTACGAGGGCTTGGACGGCAAAACCGGCGCCTCTCTCGAAGCCGCCCTCCGCGAGATTATCGCCGACCATACCGTCATTCCTTACATTACGGAACCGTACCGGGTGCTTGATGCCGACTTCAGCCAAACCGGCAACATCCTCCTCATCTTCTCCGGATTTTCCGTTCCTTTCGGCAGCTTTCCGGTCGACTGGAACCGGGAACATATCTGGCCCCGCTCCCGCGGCGTCGGCGATGTCGGACCCGATCACTCCGACCTCCACGCCTTCCGCCCGATCAACCCCTCGGTCAACAGCGCCCGCAGCAATCTCCCCTTCGGCCGGGCCAGCCCGTTTCTCCCCGGCTACCTCCCGCCCGGCAGCTACCCGCTGGCGCCGCTGGTCGCCCGCGACAGCACCGCCTGGGAACCACCGGACGACGACAAAGGCCGGGTCGCCCGGGCCATTTTTTACATGGCGGTGCGCTACGACGGCTCCGAACCCAACACCGAAAACCTCCGCCTGACCAACTCCCCGCCTCTCTCCGGGCCGTGGGGCAATACCATGGGGTATCTCGACGACCTCATCGAATGGAACCGCCGCCATCCGCCGGAAAGCGCCGAACGCCGCCGCAATCAGCAGATCTTCGCCCGCTACCAGCATAACCGGAACCCCTTCGTCGACCATCCCGACCTCGCCGAAGCGGTTTTCCTCTCCGCCTCAGTCCCCTCTTGGGGACGCTGGCGCATCCTGCACTTCACCCTCGAGGAGTGGAGCGATCCGGAAATCTCAGGCTTTCTCGGCGATCCCGACCGAGACGGCATTCCCAATCTCCACGAATGGGCCTTCGGCCTCAACCCACGCGTGCCTTCCCAAAGCGGCCTGCCCCGCGTTTCGATGGATCCTGACGGCGGCCTCACCCTCACCTACCGGCGGCTGCACCAAGCCGACCAAGCGGGCCTCTTTTACATGAAGGAATATTCCACCGACCTCGTGGAGTGGCGGCCTTGGCCCGGAAGCTCACTCATCCAGGAGACCGCCTTCGGCGCTCTTCGACTTCGCACCGTGCGCCCCAACTGGCCCGACACAGCGCCCGACACCGTTTTCCTGCGCATTCGCGTCGAACGCGACTGAAGGGACCCGTCCCGCGGCGCTGCACCTATAGTAAGGAGACGGCCCGCCGATTGTTGGCCTCCGGGCGGTGCCGTCTCCACTGCTCCCGATTTCATCGGGTTGGCAGTTGCCGGGACAATCACGCATTCCCACGTCGGCGGGATGTTCCTCCGCGTGCCCCGGCAATGGTTTTCTTCACACCGGTGGATGACCGCGCAACGCTGCCGCCACGCCCGCCACCACCAGCAGGATGAGAAAGATGAAAAAGATGATCTGTGCGATCCCGGCGGCCGCTCCTGCAATTCCGGTAAAACCGAGCAGGGCGGCCACCAGCGCAATGATGAGAAAGGTAAGGGCCCATGCTAACATAGTGATTCTCCTTTGGTTATTAGTGTTTATGTGTTGGTTGGTTCAGTTGAAAAAACAGTTGAGGTTCCCGCTCGCATGCGCCTGCAACGTCACGTCCATATTGCGGAGCGCGGAGACCATGGTTGTCAGCTTGTCCGCGATGACGGGGTTACCGAGTGCAAGTGCAGTGGTGGCGGCCGCTTCCAGCCCCACGGATTCATACCGCAGTAGCCGTCTTGCCTGGACGTTGATGGCGTGGTCGACCACGGCACTGTCCCCGGGAGTGGAGAGGATATCCACCGTCTCACAGATGAGTCCTGCAATGCCCACAGCGGCCCCCGCGAGCTCGGGCAATAATAATTGGCGGCGCATCTCTCCGAGCGAGGCATGCTGTTGATATATCTGGCCGACCCTTCGGTCTAATAGTGCCACCAGTCGCTGATCGGTCGCCCGAAAAGCCATGCAGGGAAGCAACCGCAGCAGCTTCAGTTGAAACTCCTCCGCCTCCTGCAGTTGCTGGGCTAACAAATGCCGGTGGGAGAACAGGCCTGAGCCGATTCCGGTCCTCATGCGCCGTTGCTCTGCCGCTGCTCTGCCTGGGTTTGCTGGTGTGTCCGATCTCATGGTGGATGCCTGCTGGCTTTGTGATGCAATGCCCCGCTTCTTGCCAGTTGCGTGCCAACACCACCTCTCCGATCTTATCCTTGTGATTACCAGCTGGTTAAAAAACCGGCAACCCGGCACAAGCTTCAGCCAGAGTGCTTCAACTCGGGTAATCTGCCGCTGCTAAAACGGTCGATCCGGCATTTTGCCACCAAGCGCAAAGGGCCTTCCGAAACAAGATCGGAAGCAACCGATCGGCAATCTGCAATGCCACCGCCGCCCGGCATTGCAAACCGCCCCCTTCCGGCTGCCGCAGGCTGGCCTTCCCCTACCTCGCTTTTTTTTAATCACATTGAACATCAATCAGTTATGTTGAACAGAAGCGAACTGGCATCATTGCTGCGTGTACGGGGTCGCAACCCACAACTCAACCCTGTATAACGATGAAAACAAAATCCATACCCTATCGCGTCGCTACGTTCAGCACCGGCCTTTTCACCATCGCAGCCCTCTGTGCCGCTCCGATGTTGATGGCCGGTGAACACGAGTACGAACAGAAGGACACTTCCACTTGGGAGGACAAAACCCGTGAGCTACTCGATTCCAAGAAATACGCAGCCCATGAGGACATCAAGGGCCTGCCCGTCTATGGCTCCGACGAGGAACGCCTCGGCAAATTCGAAGCGGTGGTCTTTCACCCTGAAACGGGCGCTATCTCGCACTTCGTCCTCTCCACCGGAGGAATGTTCGGTGTCGGGGCGACCCGCAAACAGCTGCCTTTCGACCAGATCCAACTGACGGAAGACCGGGAGCGCTTCACCATCAACCTCACCGCCGAGGAACTTGAATGGATGCCGGAGTTCCACCGCGAAGCAGCCATGGGCACACCCCGCCCCGACGTTGCCGAACAAAGGGCCACCCGCGTCGAGCCGATGACCCGGGCCGGTCGACCGGAAGATGCGGACGCCCACCAGCGCACCCGCGAAGCCACCGGCGAGACCCCCACCACCGCCGAAGAGCGGGATGGCCAGCCCGTGGCCGATGTCGCCGGTGAAATGCCCGCCGAGCAGCGGCCAATGGACGCCGGGAGCCTTATCGGCATGACGCTCCTCGACACCGACGGAGAATCCGTTGGATCCGTCACCAACCTGCTCGTTGACATCGAAAACGCCAAGCTCCGCTACGCCGTCGTTGGCATTGGCGGATTTCTTGGCCTGGCCGAAACAGAAGTGGCCGTGCCCTACGACCAACTCAAGCTCGACCGGGAGGCCGAAGAGGTCCGCATCCCCCAGGCGGCCAGCGCCATCGCCGAAGCCGATGAGGGTTTCCGCGATTGGTTGAGCGGTCTTTTTGAGGACTGATTCGATCACCCTTTCCTGTTCCATCCGCCGATAACAACACCCCGGCTCCGCCGGGCTGCCACTTGGCTCTCCGCAGGCTTTCCGGAGGGTCGAGTGCAGCTTGGCGGAGCCTTTTCCTGAAATTACCCTTTGCCAAGTTGCCGCCAATCAGGGCACCATTCGCCTGGAGATCAGCTTGACCATGACCATCCTCGTCGTTGATGACAGCGCGAATATTCGAAAAATCACTACACTAGTATTTACTTGAATAAGTTCGCGGAGTAAAAGAAGGTGGACTGCATGGCCA